>JBEAXP010000006.1:0-4707 GCA_041159745.1 Actinomycetota bacterium
TGTGCGGCATCGCGCAGAACATGTGGCAGCTGGTCCTGGCCCGCGGCCTCCAAGGCATCGGCGGCGGCGGTTTGTTCGCCATGGCGTTCACCATCGTGGGCGACATCGTGCCGCCCCGCGAACGCGGCCGCTACGTCGGCGTGATCACGAGCGTGTTCACCATGGCGAGCGTCATCGGTCCGCTCATCGGCGGCTTCATCGTCGACAACACGTCGTGGCGTTGGATCTTCTTCATCAACCTGCCGATCGGCACCGCGGCCCTGCTGGTCGTCAACTACAGCCTCAAGTTGCCATTCACCAGACGACCGAGCCAAGTCGACCTGCGCGGAGCATTTCTGCTCACCACCGCGGTCACCGCTCTCATCCTGGGAGTGAGTTGGTCGGGAGAGGAGTTCGGCTGGTTCAGTGCGGCAACTCTCGCATTGCTCACCGGGGCGGTCGTGCTCGGTTTCGCGTTCGTCTGGTGGGAGATCCGCGCACCCGAACCCATCATCCCCATGTCGTTGATGAACAACGACGTGATTCGTGCGGTGATCCCGATGATGATCTGCGCCGGCGCGATCATGTACGGCGCCAACGCATTCGTGCCGCTGTACTTGCAGGCGGTCACTGGGGTGTCGGCCACCAACTCGGGCCTCCTGCTCACACCGCTGGCCGGTGCCGTCGCCATCTCGGCCACCTGGGTCGGCCGCCGCACATCCAAGACCGGCACGTACAAGCCGTGGCCGTTCGTGGGCGGAATCATCATGCTGGCCGCGATGATCGTGCTCAGCACGCTCCGCAAGGACGACGGCTACCTCTATGTCGCGCTCGTCGGATCGGCCCTCATGGGATTCGGCGTCGGCGGCGTGATGCCCACCGGATCGCTCGCCGCGCAGAACGCGGTGCCGCAGAGCGAAATCGGAACCGCTTCGTCCACGGTGCTGTTCATGCGTTCACTGGGCGGAGTCGTCGGTCTCGGTGCGTACGGCGCGGTGTTCAGTTCGCAGATCAACGACAAGATCGATCCGCGACTCGTTCAGCGTCCTCGGGCCATCGCCGATCTACCCGAAGAGCAGAAGCTCCAGGCCCTCGAGGTGATGTCGACGGCGATCACCACGGTGTTCAAGGCCGCCATCCCGGTCGCGGCGCTCATCGTGATCACCGGCTGGTTGCTGCCGGCAAAACCATTGCGCGGTGCCGAGCAATCACGCAACGACAGCAGCAGCGCTGTTCACTGACCGATTTCGATACCAGATCAGGATCAGCAATCCGGCTGCGGCGAACGCGGCACCACCCACGAACGTCGACCGCTTGCCGAACACCTCTCCGAGGACTCCGAGCGACAAACCACCCACGGCCGAACCGATTTCGAAGAACGCGGTGAAGCTGGCCACCACGGCGACGCGTCGCATGTCGTCCACGCGCTGAACGCTCATCGCGAGCAGCGACGGATACAGGAACGACATACCGAAACCCATCAACACCGTGCCGACCCAGATACCCGCTTCATTGGCCATCGACGCGACGACGCCGGTGCCGAGCGTGAGACACACCAAGGCGAACATCACGGTGCGCTTCAAACCGATGCGTTCGGGCCACCGCGCGCCCACCAAGCGGATCGCCAGACACAGAATGCTGTAGAGCGTGAAGAAGGCGGCCGATCCGCCCAAGCCGAGCTGCTTGGCGAAGCCGGGGACGAACGAACTGAACGCCGTCCACGACACGATGCCGCCGGCGAGGATCATGCCGGGGATGACTGCTTCGCGTTGCATCCACGACACCTTGTGCTTCTCGATGTTGGGGCGTTCGCCCACCCATCGCGGTGCGGAGAGCGACACCACGGCCGCCACGGCCGCGAAGATCGTCATCAACCAGAACACCGCGTCGAACCGCCCGGCATCGAGCCCGCGCGCGTCGCTCGCGACGTCGCCCATCACCAATTCGCCGATGATCGGGCCCACCGCCAGACCGCCGAACACCGACAGCGAGAGATAGCTCGCGGCTTCGGCGCGTCGATTGTCAGGGCTCAACTCCACCACCACCGTGGACGCACCCACGAACAAACCGGCTTCGCCGATGCCCATCACCGCGCGCAAAGGCAGCAACTGCCACGCCTCGGTCACGAACAAATGGCCGACTCCGGCCACCACGCTCAGTGCCGAGCCCCACACCATCATCGACCGACGGCCGAACCGGTTGCCGATCCAGGTGATGAAGGGACGCGCGGCGACGGCGGCGACACTGAACGCAACCGCGGTGGCACCGACCATGGCCTCGCCCGAGCCCATGCCGTTCTCGACGAACACCGGCAGCACCGGAATGAGTACGCCGACGCACACGTAGTACGCCAGTGTCGCCCCCATCACCAAGAGGAATCGGGGCGTCACCATGCGGTTGGTCAACCTGCGGACGGCTCCTTCGGGAGACCGAGCACGCGCTCACCCACGATGTTGCGCTGAATCTGGCTCGTGCCGCCCCAGATGGTTTCTGAGCGGCTGAAGAAGAACGACGACATCATCGGACTCACCGGGTAACCGGGACGGCGCTTCTCGCGCGCGACACCGGGCCACGATGCTCCGTTCGGGCCGGCGTCGACGAGCATCGACTGCGCGCCGAAGACGTCGAGCGCGAGTTCCATGGCCGCCTTGTGCATCTCCGACCAGTACATCTTGTTGGTGGCGCCGAGCGCGGCCACGCCGAGGTCCTTGGTGTTGTTGAGAGTGGCGGTGAGCGAGCGCAAGCCGTTGATCCGGAGGATCTGGATCTTCGTGTAGTACTGCATCAGCCGCTGACGGATGTCGTCGCGCTCGATCGCACCGTTCTCGGTGGCGGCCCGCACCATCATCTTGTATTCCTCTTCGAAACGGCGGTAACCGGTGGTGGCGCTCATACCGCGCTCGAAGGCAAGCGTCGAGTTGGCAACCTTCCAACCGTTGTTGACGCCGCCCACCACGTTGTCCTTGGGGCAACGGGCGTTGGTGAAGAACACCTCGCAGAACTCGGCCGTGCCGTCGGGCTGGACGATGCCGCGAACTTCCACACCTTCCTGACGCATCGGGACGAGGAGATACGAGATGCCCTTGTGCTTGGGGGCGTCGGCGTCGGTGCGCGTCAGCAAGAAGCAGTAGTCGGCGTGATGGCCGCCGGTGGTCCACACCTTCTGACCGTTGATGATCCACTCGTCACCGTCGAGAACGGCCGACGTCTTGAGCGACGCGAGGTCGGAGCCCGAGTTGGGCTCGGAGAAGCCCTGGCACCAACGGGTCTTGCCCGACAGGATGTTGGGCAGGAATTCCTTCTTCTGCTCCTCGGTACCCCACTGCAGAAGCGTCGGGCCCACGAGCGTGTCGCCGAAGAAGTCGGCGCGCAACGGCGCCTTCACACGGGCGAACTCCTCGGACAGCACGACACCTTGCATCGTGGAGAGTCCCTTGCCGCCGTACTCCTTGGGCCACGTCGCGCAGATCCAGCCGCCCTCGTACAACTTGCGGGGCCAGTTCTCGTTGAAGTCCTTGCGCGCTTCCGGACTCAGGTCGAAACCGGGTTCGCCCCAGCCCTTGGGCAAGTTGGCGACCAGCCACTCGCGGATCTCGGCGCGGAACGCTTCGGCTTCGGGGGAATAACTCATGTCCATGTGGCCATTCTCACCGCCCGACCGCCAACCTTCCGAACCCGCTCGGTGGTTTCCGTTCACAGAGCGGTCGCACTCCCCCAAAATGCCCGTGACCGGGGCTTCATCGACCATCGCGGCGGACCGAATCGGTCTCGACCTCCCTGACCTCGCCCGCTCGGCGCCCGGACCACGTCCGGGGCCGACCACCCTTTTCGCATTTCGGCACACGCAGGAAACAATCACGAAACATGGGTTCGGGAAAGTCCTGTCGCTCCTCACACGAAAGGAATCCCCTATGGAACCTGCATCCCTCACGTGGGTCCTGGTATCGGCAGCACTCGTGCTGTTCATGACACCGGGTCTCGCGTTCTTCTACGGCGGCATGGACCGGAGTCGGAACGTGCTCAACATGCTGATGATGAACTTCTACTGCGTGTTGATCATCCCCGTCGTCTGGATGGTCCTCGGTTACTCGCTGTCGCAAGGCGGCAGTGGTAACTGGATCGGCAACTTCGACTGGTTCTTCTTGAAGGACATCGGAGTGCTCGAGGACAATGGCGGCCAGCTGGCCACCATCGCCTTCCTCGGCATGTTCGCCGCCATCACGCCAGCACTCATCTCCGGTGCGGTCGCCGACCGCATGAAGTTCTCCGCCTGGGCGATCTTCGTACCGGTCTGGTCGTTGCTCGTCTACGTGCCCGTCTTCAAGTGGGTGTACGGCGGTTGGCTCGGCGATCGCGGTTCGCTCGACTTCGCCGGTGGCACCGCCATCCACGTGAACGCCGGTATCGCGGCTCTCGCGGCCGTGCTCGTTCTCGGCAAGCGCAAGGGCTGGCCGCAAGAAGGTCACCCGCCGCACTCGATGCCCCTCGTCATGATCGGAACCGGCATCCTGTGGTTCGGTTGGTTCGGCTTCAACGCCGGCTCGTCACTGGCCGCGAGCGGTCAGGCCGCGCAGGCTTTCATGAACACGTTCCTCGCCGCCGCGGCCGCCGGTCTCGTGTGGGTCATCACCGAATGGCTCCGTGACGGCAAGCCCACCAACCTCGGCGCCGCTTCGGGAATCGTGGCCGGTCTCGTGGCCATCACCCCGGCCGCCGGCTACGTGTCGG
>JBEAXP010000039.1:0-8784 GCA_041159745.1 Actinomycetota bacterium
GGCACTCCACCGGCCGATCGGGTTCGTCGCCGTACACGATGCACCCGGCCAGGACGATCTCTCCGCGGGCCGCGCGCTCGAAGTCGTCATTGTTGGGGAACCCGATGATCACGGGCACGACCGAGTCGAGCCCACACCCCGGACACGTCCATCGTTGAATTCGTTTGGCGCTCATACGTCGTCTGTCAACCTCCGGGGCGGACGATAAGCATGGGGTGTTGCAGTTCGACCCCGGCCGAACCAGCTTCTCCGCCGACTCGACCTCGGCGAACACACTCCGGCGCCAAACGCCACGGAGGTACCATGAAGTTGACATCGAAAAAGGAGGCGAGCCGATGAAGAACACGAATTCCGAGGCCTCGGCCGTCCGCCCCACTCGACGGAGTCGCCCTTTCGACCCTGAATTCGAAGCTCTTCTTGCCGAGGGGTACCGCGAAACCGCCGATGAAGCCCTCGCAATCGACGAAGAGTTCGCGTTCGTCTGCTGGGAAGCGCTCCAACTCACCGATCCCGACTGACCCGTGCCGGTAACTCCCCGTCGGGGAGATCTGTTCGTGATGGACCTTGGATATTCACAGGGTTCGGAACAACGTGGCCCCCGACCTGTCCTCGTTGTCTCAGACAACTTGCTCAACCGCTCTTCCCCAGTAGTCATCGTCGCTCCGCTGACGGGCGCCGCACCAAAGAGGCACTACCCGCACGATGTGTCGGTTCCGCCCGGTACGGTCTCGCCTCGGCCGGGGCGCGTGCTGTGCGGACAGATCAGGACCGTCTCGAAAAAGCGACTCGGGCGACGGCTCGGTGTTCTGCCCGACCGGCTCATGAACCAGGTCGACGAAGCGCTCCGGCTCGTGCTCGACCTCTAGCGCGGATTCAACCCGCCGAACTGGTGGCAAAAATGCGCGAAACCCGAGACGAAAGTGCCACCAGAAGCACCAAGGAAACTCAGGAGGCGCGGCGGCCCGAGCCCGAGCCGCGCGACACGCGCTTCTTGTGCTCGAGGAAATCCACCAGCAGGTAATCACCCAGGTTGTCACTGCTCGTCAAGAACGCGCGTCCCCCGTTGAGCGACGACAACTGCTCCACGAACCGCCGCAAGTAAGCATCGGCGTCGAGCATGAACGTATTGATCGTCACGCCGTCCTTCGCGCAACGCACGGCCTCGCGCAACGTGGCCTCCACCGTGAGCTGCTGCGCCTCGTACCCGTCGAAATACGTGAACCACGCCTCGCCGTACGGCGTGATGTGAGCGGTGGGCTCGCCGTCGGTGATCATGATGATCTGCTTGTTACCGTGCTGCCGCGCCAGCATCTTGCGCGCCATGCCGAGCGCGTGGTGCATGTTGGTGCCCTGCATGCCCGGGATTGCCGCCTCCACCAACTCGTCGGCCTTGATCTCCCACGCCACGTGCCCGAACATCAAAATGCCCAAGTAGTCGCGCGGATACATCGACGAAATCAGTGACTGCAGCGCCACTGCCACCTTCTTGGCCGGCCCCCACCGATCGTCGCGATACATCGAATACGACGCGTCGAGCATGAGCACCGTCGCCGAACGCGTGAGGTGCTCGGTCCGCTCGATCTCGAAATCCTCAGGTGACAGGCGCACCGGCGTGCCCTTGCCGCCGCGATTGAGCGCGTTGCGAATGGTGCGTTGCAGATCGAGGTTGAACGGATCGCCGTACTCGTACTGCTTGGTGTCGTACGTGCGCTCGTGCCCCTGTCCGATGGGGCTGATGGCGTGCTGGCCCAACTTGTCCTTGGCCAACTTCGAGAACAGATCGCGCAAAGCCTTCGACCCGATCTGGCGCATGCCCTTCGGCGTCACCTCGATCTTGCCGTCCTTCTGGCGGATGAGACCCTCGCGCTCCATCTCCTGCACGAGTTTCGACAACTTGTCCATGGCGTTGGCGACGTCGTCACCCATCAGGTCGCGCACACGGTCCATGTCGGCCTCGGCCAACTGCTGCGGCGTGGACGGATTGCGCAACAACTGCTCCAACTGATCGAGGTCGCCGAGATCGCGCATGGTCTCCATGGCCTGCTCGAACCCCATCGGATCCTGACCTTGCATGTCGTACCCCTGCTCCCACGGGAGCCCGGGGAACATCTGCTGCATGTTGGCGTTCAACTGCGCCATCTGCTGCTGCAAGCCCATGTCCTGCATGAGCTGCTGCGACAACTGTTCGAGTTGCGCGCGCTGCTCGGGCGTCATCGAGTTGAGCATCGCCTGGGCCGCGGCCATGCGCTGCGCGATGTTCTCCAGCAACTCCTCGAGCGATTGCGGATTCTCGGGGAAGAAGTCGCCGTACTCCTTCATGAACTGCTCGAAGCCCGGATCTTCGCCGCGCGCGTTCTTGTCGATCATCTCGTTGAGCGCGGTGAGCATCTCCTTCATGCGCTGCATGTCCTGCGGCGACATGTTCTGCATGGCCGACGACATCTGATCGACCATCTGCTGAGCCAGCTGCTGGCGCAACTTGTCCATCAACTGCTCGAAGCGCTGCTGGGCCTCGTTCGACTCGAAGTCGTACGCCTGCAACTCGCGCACCTTGCCGGCGAGATCCTCCGGAAGCATGTCGAGCCGGAACTGACGGTCCATCGCGGCGTTCTGCGCGTTCTCCTGACGGCGATCGTCGCCCGACTTGGAAGCATCGAGCACCGATTGATCGATGGCGTGACGCTCCTCGTCGACGATGTCATTCAATTCGTCGGCGATCTCCTTGTACACGCCGCCGAGGTCGCCACGCTCCAGAAGTTCCTGTCGGCGCTCACGCAGCCGCTGACGCATCTCCTGCAGGCCCATCATCCGCTCGCCGTTGGGGCCGTCGATCCCGCGGTTCATGAGACGGCGCATGGCCCCGCGCAGGTCGCCGTAGGCCAACAGGTCGTCGGCCATTTCGTCGAACAGGCTGGACGAGTCGGGATCGAAGCCGGTTTGGGTTCCGTCCCAGCGTGAGTAGGTGAAACGGCCGGCCATGCCCGAACGCTACTCCCCACCCATCCGGCCCCTGGTAGCGGGGTCGCCGGTAGCCTGCCAGGGACCATGAAAGTCGAGCGCTCGTTCGTTTTCGTCGACCTCTCGGGGTTCACGAAGTTCACCGCCTCACACGGTGATACGAGCGCGGGCAAACTTCTCACCCGCTTCCGTGCCGAGGTGCGCGACGTGGCCGCCAAGAACGGCGTGCGCGTCGACAAGTGGCTGGGCGACGGCTGCATGATCGTCGCGGTCAAGCAGGAGGAAGCCATCCGCTTCACGCTCGCCCTCCAGCGCCAGTGCGAAGACGTGTGCGCGCCGCTCAAGGTGCGGGCCGGGCTCTCCACCGGCGAAGTGCTCATGTTCGAAGGCGAGGACTACATCGGAACGTCGGTCAACTTGGCCTCGCGTCTGTGCGACGCCGCCGACGTGGACGAAGTGCTCATCGCCCGCGCCGACCTGAAGAAGGACTACGCGGGCATCCGCCAGCACAACCACGACTCGGTCAACCTGCGCGGCCTCGGCGATGTCGACGTGGTGGCGCTCACCGCCGAGCGTTCGGCGGGCGGCGCGTTCGACACGGGCGAACTCTGGACCCGTGTCCCGTACGTCTGATCCGCGCCTCCCTTGATCGCTCCGGCCGCCTCGCTGCCCACGCTCGTGGCCCTCGGGCCCGCATCAACCAGCGATCAACCCGAACCATCGCGCACCGGTAACGGCTTCCATACGCGCTTCGCCGACGACTTGGTTGCGCTGCGCGCCGCCGGCATCACCGATCTGCGTCTCGGTGTCGACTGGGCCCGTCTGCAACCGCGCAGCGGTATGGGCGCCGATCTGTCGGGCGACTGGGTCGAGTTCTATTCCGATGTCATCACCGCGGCCGATCGCGTCGGAGTGAAGGTGTGGGCCACTCTTCTCGAGCGCACCACCCCGCAGTGGTTCGACGACGAGCGCGGATTCGTCGACCCCAAGACAGCCGATCGTCACTGGCCGCGCTTCGTCGAAGCGGTGGCCGAAGCGCTCGGTGATCGATTGGCCGGCTGGTTTCCCATCGACGATCCCATCGGATTCGCCGCGCGCCGCGAACCGAACGACGCGGTGCGCCACGGCGAACTCGTGCACACCATGCTCACCGCGTGGCGCAACGCCTGGCGTGTGTTGGCTGGTGGTCCGCCCGTAGCCACGTCACTCGGAATCCGCATGGTGCGGCCGGTCGATGAAACCGTGCCGGCGGCGCAGGCCGCGCGTCGCGAGGAACATCTGCGATTCACCACGTTCTTGCGCGGGCTCCGTGATGGCACCGTGGTGATTCCGGGTCGCGCCGACACCACGCTGGCCGATCTGGCCGGTGCCGTCGACATAATCGGTGTGAAGATTCGCAGCGATCTGGCCACCGACACCGCGATCGACGACGAGTCGTTGCGCCGCTGGCAAGAACGCGCCACGACCTTGCTGCATCGCGTGGGCGAGTTCGGCCACGACAAACCGGTGGTGGTGAGTTCGTTCCGCGCCTCGCGTTCACAGCGGGCCGAGAACGCGCGCGACGCCGAAGTGCTGGGCGAGGCGTTCATCCGCGCGGTGCAGGGCGCCACGAACGACGGGATCGACATCACGCATGCGTTCGCCGAACCGGCCGTGGCCGCCACCAAGGCCACACAAGAGGCCGCGCTCCTCGACTGGGATCGCCATCCCACGCCGTTCGGCGAGGCCTGGCGCGCACTCTCCCGCTGATTCGCTCGACCCGAGCCACGCGAGGCGCCGTTCGTAGGATGGCCGGGCGATGTACGACGAACCGATTCTCCCCGCCAATCCCGATCTCCCGCTTCTGCACACTCGCAATTACGAGGTGCGCGCGTACAAGGTGAACGACGGCGAGATTCTGCTGCGCGGCGCGGTGCGCGACCTCAAGCCCGGTGGCCTCTACATCGAGAACGATGACGAGCCGCTGGCCATTCACCACATGGTGATCGAGATGCGCATCTCGTATCCGATGCTCAACATCACCTACGCATCGGCCGAGTTGAAGGAGTTCCCGCACCACGAGTGCCCGGGCATCGCGCCGAAGTACAAGCAGCTCGAAGGGTTGTCGATCGCGCGTGGGTTCACCCACAAGGTGCGCGAGTTGTTCGGTGGACCGCGCGGTTGCACGCACACCACGGCCCTGCTGCAGGCCATGGCGCCGGTGGCGATTCAGTGCGGGTGGAGCATGCAGATGCTGAAGGCCCAGGAGATCTTGGCGTCGGGCAAGGAACTGCCCAGCGAGCCGAGCGAGGCCCGCAAGATGGCCTACAAGATGAACCTCAACACCTGCCACATCTGGGACGAGAACGGCGACCATGTGCGCAACATCGAAGCCGGCATTCCGATGGAGGCACCGGTGTGGGTGGAGAAGCGCATGGCCAAGCTCGGTCGGTCGACCGACGAGTGGCAGCGCAAGCGGATCTAGTTCTCGAGCAGACGCTCGACGTCGACCAGATCCTGTGGTCGGCCGACTGCCCGCTTGTTCGTGATGAGGTCGTCTCGTCCAATGAATCCAACGACGACTCCACCGACGTCAACGCTGGCTCGTCGAATCCAGGCGGACTCGAAATCGACGCCGTCAATCGATGTAAGAATGTCAATTCGATACGGCGCATAGCCCAATTGGATGACCGAGTCGGCCCGAGTGAAATCGCTCTCGGTGACTCCAATGTCCTTGAAACCAAAAGATGCCAAGGCATCGACGATGCGCTTCGCATTCGCTGGGTCGATCCACACCCACGCATCGAGGTCTCCGGTGGCGCGGGGCACGCCATGGGCCGCCAGCGCATACCCGCCGACGATCAGGAAGCGGACATCATGCGCGATGAACGATTCGACAAACTCTCTGAAGTCCTTGTCGAGTTCCATCGCCACCCCCGTAAACCCGCCGACGAAGAACCTCGACGGCCGAGATTCGTTCTGCCATCGGCTGACTCAACCAGTAAGCCAGATCGTGCTCATCGTCATGCAGGGCGACCCGATTGACTACGAGCTCCATCTTGCTCCCTGGAGTTCTCAAAGCAGCCACGACTCGATTCTACCGACCTTTCTCAATGGTCCCGAGGCGTGAATCGGTCTACAAGCGGGTGGTCGCAACCACCGGGGCGGCCGAGCGTGAACCCGCGGACGCCACCAACGAATACGTGAGCGAACCACGCGGCGCCATCGGATCGTGACACAACGTCCACTCCCCGATCCGCCACACCGACGACGTACACACCACGCGCGAACCCTGCGTCACCGACACACTCGTGGCGTTCACCGGCTGATTCCACACCAACCAGGCGCCACAATTGCGACAGAAGAACCCCGGGTACGCACCGAACACCGTCGGCGCCTTCACCTCGGGCAACGCCGTCCACACCGCCACCAAGTCGACGTTCTCCGACACGAATGCGCGCCGCGCACCATCGGCCGGATCGTCCAATACCGGCAACGACACCACCGTCGACGGCGACGACGTACGAGCCCACCCCGAGAACGTGTAACCCGAACGCGAACAATCCGACTCACCCGGGAGGTAGCGATAGCCAACGAACGCCGACGTCCACGCCGCACTCCGCGACACGCCCCCGTCAGAACAAACACCACCGGCGGGATCCAACGACGCCCGCCACACCGGAACAATCGGAGCCGCCGGAGCCGCCTGCGGCTCCACCGACACGCAACCAGCCGGCCCGATGGCGATTCTCGATGGATTGGGGACCAACGGGATGGTTTCGACGACGGCCAAGGTGGCCGTGTCGATCTTCGACATCGTGCCCGCGATCGAGTTGAGAACGTACAGATACCTACCGTCGGGTGTGACCGCCATGGCCGCTGGACCGTCACCAACTGAAATCGATACACCGGGGGCGCGTGTCACCGTGTCGAAGACCCTCACCTGGTCGAGCTGCAGCTGCGAGACGAAGAGTTGTTCACCATCCGCCGACACCGCCATCCCGCTCGGGGAAGACGTCAACGACACCGTGGCCGAGATCGTCACATTGGCCGTATCGATCGCGCGTAGGAAATAGTTATTGGCAACGTTCGTGTCCTGGTTCGAGCCGACGAACAAAATCGGGGTCTGGCCGGCCGGTGCCGCGATTGCCGCCGTGCTGTAGACCTCATCAGGAGCCAAGTTGAAGTTGTTGAAGGCTGAGGTGGTTGGAACCGCGACATTGATCTTGTCGATGCGGCCGGGAGGGTTGGCCGCCTGAAAAACGAAGTCGGCCGCGTACGCGTTGCCCGACGGATCGAACACCACATCGGCCGACCGCCCGGTCAAAGAAGACGCACCGACGGTGACGCCCGTGTTCGAATTCAGAGTCGCGTAGAGATACGCACCGTTGACGGCTTGATTCGTCGTCGCGATCACCACATCGGCGGTCGGGCTAGCCGCGATCGCACCGAAGTCGCCAGCCCCGAGCGCGTAGATACCCGAGGCGATGGTGCTCTCTCCGAGGGTGGCCAGATCGATCATCCTCAGACCAGTCGTCGTCGCCACGAAGATCTTCGTGCCAGTGCGGTTGAAGGTGAAATCCGCGATGCTCGGGTTGGCGTTGAGCGTGATGGTGCTGGGCGCCGACGTCCACGTGTCGATGAAGGTGAGGTTGCTCGAGCCAAGCGACGACACCCACACCTGGCACTCCGGGGCCACGGTCGCCGTCGACGTCTGTGCGCCGCCCACCAGGGCCAGCGAGCCCGCCAACAAACCCGCCATCGCAGGCCACTTCCACATTCGACATGCCATGGCTAGTCACATTACATAGACCCTTTGTCCGATTATCGATGCCCTCTCCCCCCTCCTCGTTCCCACAGTCGGCCCACGGCGCACCCATCAACGCACATCAAGAAAGGGCTCCCACTCGTGGCTACAACGTGGATACAGTCTGATGCCATGACCTCCGAACACCCCCGGGCCTCCGACGAACTGAGGTTTCGCCTCTCCCCCAACGACAAGGCCCTCATCGTCGAGGCCGCCGCCGTGCAGGGCGTCTCCATCAGCACCTTCGTGCGCGACCCCTCGGTCGCCCGCGCCAAAGAGGTCCTCGCCAACGCATCGCTTCCGCACGTCACCTCGATGTCGGCCGAGGACTTCGACCACTTGATGACACTCCTCGACCGCCCGGTCGATCCGGCCATCTTCGACCGGGCCCGCCAGGTTCTCGCCTCACTTCCGCTCGACCCGGCGTGAGCTCCCCCAGCGCGGTCCGGTCGGTTCTCTTCGAACCGACTCGGCACGACGCATCGAACTTCGACTGCGACAACGCATCCCTGAACAATTGGATTCGGCACCTCGCCGATCACGCCCGACGCTCGCGCACCGCCAACACCTACGTTTTCGCCGAGTCGGGTCGCGTCGTCGCCTACTACGCGTTGACCCCGCACTCGACGCAACGCGAGGGCGTCGACCCGCGCGTTGGCCGGGGTTCTCCTGTCACCATCCCGACGTACCTGGTGGCCAAGTTCGCCGTGGATCGCTCCCGACAGTCGCAGGGAGTCGGTGCGGCTCTCTTGTTCGATGCTCTGGCCCGGGTGCTCGTTGCATCCGACATCGCCCCCGGTCGGCTGATCTCGGTAGACGCCGTCGACGAAACCGCCGCCCGGTTCTACGAACGCTTCGGATTCGTCCGATCACCGAGTTCGTCGCTGACGCTGCACATGAAGTCGTCCACAGCGATCCGAATCGTCGGCAACGAGCCCACGTAGGGGCCCCCTCGTTGCATGACCCCCGTGCTCGAAAGGGCGCAGCAACCGCCGGCGTGCGTTAACCCGAACACGACCACCGTCACCTACTGTGTTCCG
>JBEAXP010000064.1:0-4588 GCA_041159745.1 Actinomycetota bacterium
CGCCGACGGCGGCGAGGGAACTCTCGATGTTCTCGGTGGGCCCAACCGCACGAGTGTCGTCACCGGGCCGCTCGGCGATTCGGTGGAAGCCTCCTGGCGCTTCCACCGCGGCACCGCGGTGATCGAAATGGCCCGCGCGTCCGGCCTCACTCTCGTCGGCGGACCCGATAACAACGACTCCATCGCCGCGTCGACGACCGGCACCGGCGAACTCATCGACAAAGCCCTCGATCTCGGAGCCGAGCGGATCATCGTGTGCCTCGGAGGATCGGCCACCACCGACGGCGGACTCGGTGCGGTGCGGGCGATCCATGCTCCGGCTCGGCTCCGCGGTATCGAATTCGTGGTCGCCTGCGACGTCGACACTCTCTTCGTCGACGCCGTGGGTCTCCTTGTAGAGCTGCACGAGTCGTTCGAGGCGGCTTTTGAGCATGCGAACTTGGATGGGCGAAGCACCCTTTTGTGGTGCGAACACTTCGGCGGCGTCGACGAACAAAGTGTCGACGTCGCAGGCGACCACGAATTCGATACCGCGGAGCCGAGCCGGAGCATGGATCGCCCGCACCGCACCGAGTCCGCCGTCGGTGGTAGCCGATCCTCCGAGGCACACGATGATCCGCTCGGCTCCGAGATCGAGGGCTTTGTCGATGAGTTCGCCGGTGCCGGTCGTCGACGCGGCGATGGCGTCGTTGCTATCGGGCCCGCCGACGAGAGTGAGGCCGGACGCGCGGGCCATTTCGATCACGGCGGTGCCGCGGTGGAAGCGCCATGAGGCTTCCACCGAATCACCGAGTGGCCCGGTGACCACGCTCGTGCGGTTGGGCCCACCGAGAACATCGAGAGTTCCCTCGCCGCCGTCGGCGAGAGCGACTTCGTCGCAATCGATGCCGAGTTCCCAACAGGCGTGTCCGATCGCCTGCGCCACGTCGTGCGCTGATGCCGTTCCCTTGAACTTGTCCACGGCGGCGAGCACGCGCATTGGATCAGTCTGTCGTGTCGCACCTACGATGGGTGCGAGTAGTCGGATCTTCGATAGGGAGTTGTTGTGACAGTTCGGTCTCGTGTTGTGTTCGGTGCGGTAGTCCTGGCTTTGAGTGCGGGCGCGACGTCGTGTGGAGGAAGTTCCGAGCCGAGTGGCGATCAGGCCGCCGCGGCCGAGGTGTACATCCGCATTTATTCGCCGTCGAACCCCGACTGTGTGACCAAGGAGCACAAGAAGGTCGACAACGAAACGGCAACCCTTCTTCTGCAGGCCTACGAGGCGTACGAGGCCTACGACTACGCGAAGGAAGACGAGGCCTACGCGGCCATCGACGACGCGGTCGAGCAGAAGCTCACCGCCGCGTTGAACAAGTGCGCACTCGGCTGATCGCCCCGCGTTGGTGAATTCCCGACTCGGTCGGTAGGGTTTTGGCATGGCCGTCACCGTGCGCATCCCCACGACCCTTCGTCCGTTGTCGGGCGGCAACGCCACCGTTCAGGTGGAAGGGGCCACGCTCCGCGACGTGCTCACCGCTCTCGATGCGGCTCATCCCGGCTTCAAGGATCGCTTGTTCGACGAGCAGGGCAACCAGCGCCGCTTCGTCAACCTGTTCGTGGCTGACGATGACGCGCGTTACATGCAGGGTCTCGACACACCGGTTCCGGCGGGCGAAACCGTGAGCATCATTCCTGCTGTCGCGGGCGGCTGACGAGACCGCTTGGGCGTCAGACATGCCAGAAGTGGCATGGTTTCGCGCCCAAGAGGGGAGGTCAGGCGGGGAGGAGTTCGAGGAACTGGGCGCGCTTCTTCGGGCCCATCGGCACCTCGCTCGGCCGGTTCTCGCGGTCCTGCCACACCATGAACACCCGGTTCATCACCTCGGTGTCCTTCATCAGCGACTCCGGTGACGTCAACAGATTCAGGTTCCGCATGAACGCGCGCAACACCACCGGGTCGGTGCGCAACGCCGGCAGCAATCCCTCGCGCAACACCGAGCGCATCATCGTCTTCGGATCGCTCGAATCGCCATCGGGATCCTCGCCACGCAACAGCGCCGCCGCCACGCGACGGGCCTCGGCGTCCTGCTGAACACCCGACTCGTACCACGGCTTGATCTCGCGATTGATCGCCGCGTCGTACTCGACCGCGACATCGAACAACTCGCGTCCCGTGCGCGGTTCGCGACCCGCCAGCGTCTGGCTCATGAGGTGCGCGCCCCAATAGCCGGTGGAGCAACCGCGTCCGTACAACGGATTCGTGCAGATCACGGCGTCGCCGACCGGCAACATTCCGAGAACCAGCGGTGCACCGTCGACCACGTATTCGCGATGACGATTCAGAAGCCCGGCCATCACGTGCACGCCGTCGTGAATCGGCTCGGCCCGACCGTCGAGATACGGCTCGGTGGCCACGAGCTGTCGGCACGCATGATCGAACACCGCCGGATCGGCCAAACGTGTGCGCAGCTCGCTGTCGTCGGTGGGCGCGGCCAACGTGATGGAGAACGTGTCGTTGTCGCCCACGAACACGCCGTACTTGATGTAGCCGAGATCGCCGCCGATCGGTCCGTTGCGCGGCGGGTACTTCTCGCCCTTCTTCAAACGATAGAAACGCGACGCGTAGACGATGCCGGTGTCTTCCACGAACTCGCGCACCGGACCCACGCCGATCGCCTCGAGCCACTCGGGAAGCGCCGAACGCCGTCCGCTCGCGACCACCACCAGATCGGCGGTGCGAACCGTTCCGTCCTCGAGAGTCACGCCGGTGATACGCACCAGGCCCGTGTCGTCGTCACGCTCGTGCGTGAGCCCGTTCACTCCCACACCGGTCGCGAAGCGAACTCGACCTTCGTCGAGCACGACGCGTCGAAGCACCCACTCGAAGGTCGTGCGGCGACACGTGAGCATCGTGAGTTCGTCGTCGGAGTCCTCGCGCTCGAACCCCACCATGGTGGGCGGGAGGTCGTCGCCGAATCGCAGTTCGGCCGCACCCGCGGCCATGAGGGCCTCGACCACATCGGGTTCGTTGGCCTTCAAGAGACCCACCAGGCGGGCCAGGAAGGCGTGGCTGTGGCGCACCTGCGGGGCGCCCCGGCGATCCCATTCGAAGGCCTCGTCGGCCGAGGCCGGCATGGGGGTGTCGTCCCGCTCGAGGACCGTCACGGCGTGGCCCTGACGGCTCAGTTTGAGGGCTGACGACAGCCCGGATACCCCGCCTCCCACCACGATGACCTGCATGAATGCGAGGGTAGAGGCCGGTCGGGCTTCCCATCGGATCGAGCATCCGGGACCCGAGTGGCGGTTGTCGTTTTAGCACTCGCGAAAGTAGAGTGCTAGCACTCAGTTCGCCCGAGTGCGAACACCTCCCAGCAGTCAGTTACCGAAAGGGATTCACGATGCCGAAGATGATTGCGTTCGATGAACAGGCCCGCCGTGGCCTCGAGGCCGGCATGAACAAGCTGGCCGACGCGGTGCGCGTCACCCTTGGACCCAAGGGCCGCAACGTCGTTCTCGAGAAGAAGTGGGGCGCCCCCACCATCACCAACGACGGTGTGTCGATCGCCAAGGAGATCGATCTCGAAGATCCGTACGAGAAAATCGGCGCCGAATTGGTGAAGGAAGTCGCCAAGAAGACCGACGACGTCGCCGGTGACGGAACCACCACGGCCACCGTTCTCGCCTGGAGCATGGTGCGCGAGGGTCTCCGCAACGTCGCCGCCGGCGCCAACCCGATGAGCCTGAAGAAGGGCATCGAGGCCGCTGTCGCCGCCGCCGTGGCGTCCATCAAGGACCTCGCCAAGGAAGTCGACAACAAGGAGCAGATCGCTCAGGTCGCGTCCATCTCGGCCGCCGACAACGAGATCGGCACGATGATCTCCGATGCCATCGACAAGGTGGGCAAGGACGGCGTCATCACCGTCGAGGAGAGCCAGACCTTCGGCATGGAGATGGATCTCGTCGAAGGTATGCGTTTCGACAAGGGCTACATCTCGCCCTACTTCGTGACCGACCCCGAGCGCATGGAGGCCGTCCTCGACGACCCGTACATCCTGCTCGTGTCGTCGAAGATCTCGTCGGTCCGCGACATGCTCCCGGTCCTCGAGAAGGTCATGCAGAGCGGCCGTCCGCTCGTGATCATCGCCGAAGACATCGAGGGTGAGGCTCTGGCCACTCTCGTCGTCAACAAGATCCGTGGCACGTTCAAGTCGGTCGCCGTCAAGGCGCCGGGCTTCGGCGAGCGCCGCAAGGCGATGCTGCAGGACATGGCCATCCTCACCGGCGGTCAGGTCATCAGCGAAGAGGTGGGTCTCAAGCTCGAGAACGCCACGCTCGACCTGCTCGGTCGCGCCAAGAAGATCATCATCACCAAGGACGAGACCACTCTCGTCGAAGGTGCGGGCGATGACGACGACATCAAGGGTCGTATCAACCAGATCAAGACCGAGATCGACAACACCGATTCCGACTACGACCGCGAGAAGCTCCAGGAGCGTCTGGCCAAGTTGTCGGGTGGCGTGGCCGTGCTCAAGGTCGGCGCCGCCACCGAAGTCGAACTCAAGGAGAAGAAGCACCGCATCGAAGACGCGGTCAGCACCACCAAGGCCGC
>JBEAXP010000088.1:0-2605 GCA_041159745.1 Actinomycetota bacterium
GCACAGAATCCCGACTTGGCCGTTGTCGCGAACCGGGCTCGGCCCGGAAGGGTTCGTCACTCGTCGCCGCCGAGGATGAGAGCGACCGACGACACGGTCTGTCCCTCCTCCACGGTCATGACCCGCACACCCGTCGCAGTGCGACCCTGCGAGGAAATGTTGCGAACCTCGGTTCGGATCGTCGCGCCACCGGATGTGACCGCAACGATCTCGTCGTCGATCCCGACCATGAAGGCCGAGACGACGTAACCCTTCTTCTCCTTGATGAGGATGCCGCGAACTCCGATACCACCGCGACCCTGCTGGTTGAACTTGTCGAGTTGCGTGCGCTTGCCGTAACCGGCCTCGGTGATCATGAGAATCGCCGCGTCATCGCGCGCCACGTCGACGCTCACGACCTTGTCGCCCGAACGCAACTTCATGCCGCGAACACCAGCGGTGGCCCGGCCCATGGGTCGCACTTCGTCCTCGGAGAAGCGAATGGTCATTCCCGAACGACTCACCATGAAGATGTCGTCGGAGCCCGATGTCTCGATCACGCGAACCAGTTCGTCTCCCGGACGCAGGTTGATCGCGATGAGTCCGTCACGACGGCCGTTGTCGTACTCGTCGAACGCCGTCTTCTTCACGACGCCATCGCGGGTCGCGAAGAACAGGTAGCGCTCGGCCGCGAAGTCGCGGGTGTCGATGATCGCCTCGATGGTCTCGCCGGCCTGCAGCGGCAGCAAGTTGACGATCGGAACGCCCTTGGCGGCGCGCTCGCGCTCGGGGACGTCGTGCGCACGCAGGCGGTACACCTTGCCACGGTTCGAGAAGAACAGGAGGTAGGCGTGCGCCGTCGTGAAGATCACGTGCTTCACGATGTCGTCGGCCTTCAACTTGGCGCCGGTCACTCCCTTGCCCCCACGACCCTGCGTGCGGAAGTTCGACGCGGCCACGGCCTTCACGTACTGCGCGGCGGTCATGACGATCACCAATTCGGTGTCGTCGACGAGGTCTTCAAGGCTCATCTCACCGGCATCGAGGGCGATCGGGCACACACGGGGCGTCGCGAACTCTTCCTTGATGGCGAGCAACTCGTCCTTGATGACGGTGCGCAACTTCGTGTCGTCGGCGAGGATGGCCTGCAGATCGGCGATGCGCTGCGTGAGTTCGGCGATCTCGGCCTCGAGATCGATACGTGAGAGGCGCGTGAGCTGGCGAAGTTGCATGTCGAGGATGTCGATGGCCTGCACTTCGGTGAACTCGTACGGCTTGGCCATGAGCTGAGCCTTGGCGCTGGGCGCGTCTTCGCTCTCGCGAATGAGTTTGATGATGTTGTCGATGACGTTGAGGGCCTTGATGCGGCCCTCCAGGAGGTGGGCGCGCTTCTGGGCCTTGTCGAGACGGAACTCGGTACGACGAGTGAGCACCTCGACCTGATGGCGGAGATAGCCGTCGATCGCGTCGGACAGCGTGAGTTGACGCGGTACGCCATCGACCAGAGCCACCATGTTCACTCCGAAGCTGGTCTGCAACTGAGTGAGCTTGAACAGGTTGTTGAGCACCACGTTGGCGTTGGCGTCGCGCTTCAACAGGATCGTGAGGTTCGTCTTGCCACCCGACGATCCGTCGTTCACGTCGGCGATGCCATCGATCTCGCCCGAGTCGACGAGTTCTTGAATGCGACCGGCGATAGCCGAGCAACTCGTCTGGTACGGCAACTCCGTGACCACGATCTGCATCTGGCCGCGCTTGTTCTCTTCGATCGCCGCGGTGGCGCGCATCTTGATGCTGCCTCGGCCGGTGCGATAGGCGTCGATGACGCCGGCCCGACCGAGGATCGACCCGCCGGTCGGAAAGTCGGGGCCCTTCACGAACTGCATCAGGTCGTCGGGTGTGGCCCCCGGATTGAAGAGCATGTGCACACAGGCATCGATGACTTCGCCCAAGTTGTGCGGCGGGATGTTGGTGGCCATGCCCACCGCGATGCCCTGGCTTCCGTTCACCAGCAGATTGGGGAATCGGGCCGGGAGAACCGTGGGCTCTTCACGGGTTCCGTCGTAAGTGGTGGACATGTCGACGGTGTTCTCGTCGATGTCGGCGAGCAACTGCATGGCCAACGGATGCAGTCGGCACTCGGTGTAGCGGCTGGCCGCCGGACCGAAGTCGGGCGAGCCGTAGTTGCCGTGGAAATCGATGAGCGGATGACGCAACGAGAACGGCTGCGCCATGCGCACCAAGGCGTCGTAGATCGCCGAGTCACCGTGCGGGTGGTACTTGGCCATCGTGTCACCAGTGACGCGAGCCGATTTCACGAACGGTCGGTCGGGACGAAAACCTTGTTCGTCCATGTCCCAGATGATGCGCCGGTGAACCGGCTTCAGACCGTCGCGCACGTCGGGGAGTGCCCGAGACATGATGACCGACATCGCGTAGTCGAGGAACGAACGTTCCATTTCGTCCTGCAGTGCGACCGGTTGCACGGGAATGACGGGTTCGTCGGGCACGGCCTCGACGGGAGTGGTGGCTGGCTTTTTCTTCTTGGCGGCCATCAGATATCGAGGAACCTCACGTCCTTGGCGTTGGTCTGGATGAAGTGCTTGCGGCTCTCGACGTCGTCACC
>JBEAXP010000112.1:0-3135 GCA_041159745.1 Actinomycetota bacterium
ACCGTCGTCGAGGTATCCACCCACCACACGAACCAAGTCGTCGATGGTGTCCATGATTCCCACCGACACACCGGAGGGGACGCGCTCGCGGACGGCTCCGAGCGCCGAAGCGAACGAGACGCCGTTGGCGCGGAGTTGCGCGTCGAGGACGGCGGCTTCGATGGCTCCCTTGGCCATGCGGTGATCCTTCACCGGCTCGAGGAGGTGAGCGATGTCGACGGCGTGTGTCGGCACTCCGACCGGGATGCGAGCAACGAGATGATGAATGCTCACGTGTTGAGCGGCTTCGACGTACTCGCTCGAGTAGAGCGGATCGTTCCCGGCCACGCACTCGCCCCATCCGTCGGGGCCATCGGTGAGCGCGCGCACCAACAGGATGTCGCGGGCGGTTTCGGTGCCGAACGACGTGCGGAACGGCGACACCAGGGGGAGGGCGATTCGTCTGAACTCGAATCCGCGCAGGACGATGGGAGAGAGTTCGGCGAGTCTGCTCATGGGTTGTCCGTTCGGATTCGAGCGACGTAGGCGCCGTCGGCGGTGAGGCCGATCACGTCGTGGTCGTCGAGCAACGACTGTAGGTCGGCGCGCAGCGAACGACGCCAGCGACGGGCCGCGCCGTCGTCGGAGCGTCGCGTCCCGACGATGTCGGCCGGTGTCGGCACGAGGCGATCGCCGGGGCGAGGTTCGACCACGGGCAGCGGTGTGGAGCGGGCCGCTCGCGAGCGTGTTGATTCGACGTCCCATCGCGCGAGAAGTCGGTCGGAATCGTCGTCGCCGTTGATGTCGTCGCGCAGGGGTCCGTAGAAGTTCTCGTGGTACTCGGTGCCGACCGCGCCGAGAACGTGCAGGTTGAACCAGGCGTTGCGCCGAACGAGAGGATCGAAGGTCCATGTGATGGCGGCCAGTCCGTGTTCGCGGGCCCACTCGTATTGGTGATGCTTGAGACGACGACCGAGCCCGGTGTTCTGCCGATCGGGAACGACTCCGGTGATGTGCGAGTGCAGGCACCAGTCGCCGCGATGTCGGGCGAGGATTCCGAACGACGCGCCCACCATTCGCTCGCCGTCGAAGGCCCCCGACACGTAGCCGCCGGCGTGCGACAGAGCCACCAGGAAATCGGGTCCGACGAGCCCGCCGGGCGCGATACCCCACACCGCATCGGCCACGGCGAGGAGACCGTGCATCTCGTCGAGCTCGTGCAGCAGGCGGATGTCGACGGTCGCGGACTGCGTCGAGTCGGTCGGAGTGTCGCAAGTCATGGCTGTCGTCGTGGCCTTCTTTGAACGAAATGTCAATTGGGTTGGGTGGCGCGGGGGGCCACCGACCACGATAGGAACTCGTCTATGGCTCGCATCCTGGTTTCCGAAGAGATTGCCGAAGGAGGCCTCGATCGTTTACGAGCCGCCGGCCACGAAGTGATCGTGCGTCTCGATCTCACCCCGGAGACCCTGCCCGGGGCCCTGGTGGGGGTGCACGCCCTCATCATTCGTTCGGCCACCCAGGTGACGGCCGAAGTGCTGGCCGGAGCCACCGATCTGGTGGTGGTGGGTCGGGCCGGTATCGGGCTCGACAACGTCGATGTCGAAGCCGCGACTCGTCGCGGAGTGATGGTGGTCAACGCGCCGCAGAGCAACATTGTGTCGGCCGCCGAACACACCATGGCGTTGCTGCTGGCCTCGGCCCGCAACGTGCCGCAGGCCCACGCCGCCTTGAAGGCCGGTCGTTGGGAGCGCAGTCGGTGGGAAGGTGTCGAGTTGGCCGACAAGACCCTCGGCATCGTCGGTCTCGGTCGCATCGGCAAACTCGTCGCGCAGCGCGCGGCCGGATTCGGTATGCGCCTCATCGCGTACGACCCGTACATCACCGCCGATCGCGCCCGACAGATGGGTGTCGACATGGTTCAACTCGACGACCTCATCGCGCAGAGCGATTTCGTCACGGTGCACCTACCCAAGACCAAGGAGACCAAGGGCATCATCGGCCGCGACATCCTCGCCAAGGCCAAGCCCGATCTTCGTGTGATCAACGTGGCCCGCGGCGGCATCGTCGACGAGGAGGCATTGGCCGAGGCGGTTCGCTCGGGTCAGATCGCGGGTGCCGCTCTCGACGTGTTCGACGTCGAGCCGTGCACCGACAGCCCGTTGTTCGCCCTCGATCAGGTGGTCGTCACCCCGCACCTCGGTGCGAGTACGCGCGAAGCGCAGGACAAGGCCGGTGACACCATCGCCGACATGGTGCAACTCGCCTTGGCCGGTGAATTCGTTCCGTTCGCCGTCAACGTGTCGGCCGCCGAGGCCAACGAGACTCTGCGACCCTTCCTGCCGCTCGCCGAACGACTCGGACGGCTGTTCGCGACGTTGTGCGAGTCGGCGCCGTCGCAACTCGAGATCTGCCTCGAAGGCGAAATCGCCCAGTACGACAGCCGCATCCTCACCCTGAGCGTTCTGAAGGGTTTCTTCGGCGCGATCAGCGACGAGCCGGTGTCGTACGTCAACGCTCCGCAGCTGGCCAAGTCGGCCGGTGTGGAAGTGCGCGAACTGTCGTCACGCGATTCGCACGACTACGTGAACCTCGTGACGTTGCGCGGTGGTGGCCACAGCATCGCCGGCACACTCACTGGCCGTCGCGGCGATCCGCGCCTGGTGATGATCGAAGACCACACCACCGATGTGCCGCCGGCCGAGAACATGCTCGTGGTTCGCAACGACGACCGGCCCGGTGTGATCGGTCTCGTCGGAACGGTTCTCGGTGACGCGGGCGTGAACATCAACGACATGGACGTGGGCCGCAGTCCCGAACCTGGTTCGGCACTCATGGTGATCGCTCCCTCGGGCCCCGTCGCCGACGACGTTCTCCATCGCCTGCGCACGTCGCCCGGCATCACGAGCGTTCACGTCCTGCACGCCTAGACGGCGCGGATCTCGTCGCGGGTTCGGCGGGCGGCCAGCGCGGTCGCTTTCGCCCAGTCGGCGTCACTCGATGCGTAAAGAATCGCGCGGGACGAGTTGATCATCATCCCGTGGCCCGTCGAGTCGCATCCGGCCGTCACGGTGGCGGCGACGTCGCCGCCTTGCGCTCCGATGCCCGGCACCAACAGGGGGAGGTCGCCGACAATCGTGCGCACCCGCGCCAACT
>JBEAXP010000004.1:0-3194 GCA_041159745.1 Actinomycetota bacterium
TGCGCGAGTACCCCGAGCTCGTGAAGCAGTACTTCGGCACCGTCATTCCGCCCGGCGACAACAAGTTCTCCGCCCTCAACAGCGCCGTGTGGTCGGGCGGCTCGTTCATCTACGTTCCGCCCGGAGTCGAGTGCGACATGCCGCTCCAGGCCTACTTCCGCATCAACTCCGAGAACGCCGGCCAGTTCGAGCGCACGCTCATCATCGCCGACGAAGGCTCGAAGGTGCACTACATCGAAGGCTGCTCGGCTCCGGTGTACACCAGCGATTCGCTGCACTCGGCCGTGGTGGAAATCGTCGTGAAGCCGAGCGCGCGCGTCACCTACACCACCATTCAGAACTGGTCGCCCAACGTGTACAACCTCGTCACCAAGCGCGCACGCGTCGAAGCCGAGGGCCACATGGAGTGGATCGACGGCAACATCGGCTCGAAGCTCACCATGAAGTACCCGAGCGTCTACCTGGTGGGCCCGAAGGCCACCGGCGAAGTGTTGTCGGTGGCGTACGCCGGTGCCGGTCAGCATCAGGACGCCGGCGCGAAGATGGTTCACGCCGCGCCCGAAACCACCTCGAAGATCGTCTCGAAGTCCATCAGCAAGGATGGCGGCATCACCACATACCGCGGACTCGTCCGCGTGGACGAAGGCGCCTACGGCTGCAAGAGCCACGTGCAGTGCGACGCGCTCATCCTCGACGAGACCAGCGAGAGCCGCACCCTCCCGTACATGGAAGTGGGCGAGAAGGACGCGCAGATCGGCCACGAAGCGACGGTCTCCAAGATCGCCGACGAGCAGCTGTTCTACTTGCAGAGTCGTGGTCTCTCGCAGGAACAGGCCATGAGCATGGTGGTCAACGGATTCATCGAACCCGTCACGCGCACCCTCCCCATGGAATACGCGGTCGAGTGGAGCCGTCTCATCGAACTGCAGATGGAAGGTTCCGTCGGCTGACGATGTGGCTGTACATCGCAGTCGCCGCGGTTCTCGTCTTCCTGATCGCCGCTCTGGTGACCGGCCGTGAAGCCCGGCGCCTCGATGCGGTGGCGCCGCGCGCGGTGTACCAGATCGATCAGGCGATGGCTTTCGTGGTCGAAGTCCTGCCCGACCAGACCAAGGCCCGGCTCACGATGGGCGAGCTCGAGCAGCTCCTCATCCTTCACATGAAGTGGCTCCACGAGCGTGGATTGCAGCCCGATGCGGTGATCGATCTCCGTCAGGACATCGAGAATCCGGTGGTGGTCACCGAAGAGGCGCTCATCGCGTTCCTGCTCGGCGAGGCCGAGAACGCCGGTGTCGCGTTGCTCGACGATGTCGACGTGGTGAACGTGGTCGATGCGCACCTCGCGTACTTCGACGCGATCGGCGCGGTGGGCCCAACGGCCGACCAGGTCTGATTTTCTGCTGCGAGTTCGTCACCCATGCGGTGACTTTCAGTCACCAGATCACCGCAACTAGGGTCGGAGTCGGTATGCCGATGCGTCAGGAGTGCAAACACTTCGAGAGCCGCACCTACCCGAACGGTGACACGGTGCGGAAGTGCAATCTCGATCTCGCGCCCGATGCGCCGTGGCGCTGTCCCGACAATTGCGCGGGTTACGACCGTCGCCCCGACGCCGGTTGGAGTTATGGCTCGCTCGTTGCGCCGGCCACTCCGGCCGAGCCGCCCGGTCTCGACGACGGCTCAGCGGCCGCCGTGCTCGATCAAGCCGAAGACATCGTGAACGCCATCGGCGCCCAGGTGATGGCCGACGTGGCCGCGCAGGCCGAGTGGGACGCCCAGCCGCGCTGGAAGCGTGTGTTCCGCCGCAAGCCACGTGACTGACGGCTTTCGGCCCGGCGAATTTCCACTATCCCGGTAGTAGAATTTCGGCCGTGCCCGTGTTGACCCCCGACATGGTGCGCAGCACCGGAAACTCCTGGTCCGACGTTCGTTCGTCGGCCCTGGCCCGAGCGTCTGCCGCGCCGTTCCCCACCACCGATCTCGAGCATTGGCGCTACAGCCGGATCGACGAACTCGATCTCGCGCGCTTCGCTCCCACCGACACTCCGAGCACCATCACCGGCGGCGGAGCCAACGCCGTGGTCACCCACGTGGCGGCGTCGTCGGCATCGGCCGATGCGTCGTTGGCGCGTTTCTTCCCGGCTGCCGACGATCTCGAACTGTTCGCCGCACTCAACCTCGCGCACATGGACGTGATCGTGGTGTCGGTGCCGGCCAACAAGGTGGTCGACGAGCCGATCGTGATCACCCATCATCTGGCCGGCAGCGGCAACGCTTTCTTCCCGCGGGTGATCGTGGACGCCGGCCGCAACAGCGAAGTCACCGTCGTCGAGCGTTTCGTGTCGGCCGACGACGACGTGCTGCTGGTGGTTCCGGTTCTCGACGTGCGCGCCGAGCAGGCCGCCCGTGTTCGCTACCTCGGAATCAACGAACTCGGTTCGTCGTCGTGGCTCATCGGCGAACAGCACTCCACCGGAGAACGCGATTCCGACACGTTGCTCGCCACGGTGGCACTGGGCGGCGACTACGCGCGCGTCTCGACCGCGGCTCGCCTCACCGGCCAGGGCGGCAACACCCGCCAGGTCGCGCTGTACTTCGCCGGCGGCGAGCAGATGCACGACTTCCGCACGCTTCAGGAGCACGTGGCGCCGCGCACCACGAGCGATCTTCTCTTCAAAGGCGCCGTCCAGGACACCGCCAAGAGCGTGTACACCGGACTCATCAAGATCCACAAGGATGCCAAGGGGTCGGCGGCGTTCCAGACCAACCGCAACCTCACCTTGTCGCACGGGGCGTGGGCCGAGAGCGTTCCGAACCTCGACATCGAGACCAACGACGTGAAGTGCAGTCACGCCTCCACCGTCGGCCCGATCGACGAAGATCAGCTCTTCTATCTCGAGTCGCGTGGGGTGCGCCCCGACGTGGCGCAACGTCTCGTCGTGCTCGGATTCTTCGACGAAGTTTTGGCGCAGTTGCCGGTGGGCGAACTGGCCACCTCGCTGCGCGCTCAGGTGTCGCGCAAGCTCGCGATCGGAGATGCGTCATGACCGCCGTGTGCCGCCTCGACGAACTCCAACCCGGAACCGCCCGCAAGTTCGACGTGAACGGCGTCGCGGTGGCCGTGGTCCGCATCGGCGACGACGTCTACGCCATCGGCGACGTGTGCAGCCACGCCAACGTCTCTCTCAGCGAGG
>JBEAXP010000014.1:0-10545 GCA_041159745.1 Actinomycetota bacterium
GATATGCAACGGGCCCCGCAGTCACCCGAGGCGCACGCCGCGGTCGTGCGCGACTTCATGCAGTACTTCGCCGGGGTGAGTGCCGATCGGCGCGCCTGTCCGACCGATGATCTCGCGACACTCATCGCCAACGGCCAGATCGACGGCTGCCCGATCGGCGAGCGCGAGATGATGGGCTACTACATCATCGTGGCCACCGCGGGCCACGACACGACGTCGGCCGGGATGACCGGCGGCCTCGAACTGCTCATCGAGAACCCCGAAGAGTTGCGTCGACTACAGGCCAGACCCGAACTCGTGAACAACGCGGTGGAGGAGATGTTGCGTCTCACGTCGCCGGTGCGCCACTTCATGCGCACCGCGCAGGAAGACGCCGAGGTGTGCGGCCAGGAGATCAAGAAGGGCGAATGGCTCTACTTGTCGTACAAGGCCGCCAACCTCGATCCGAAAGTCTTCGCCGATCCGTTGCGCTTCGACATCGAGCGGGCCAACGCCGACAAGCAGATCTGCTTCGGTTTCGGCGCACACTTCTGCCTCGGAGCGCAGTTGGCGCGCAACGAGATGCGCTCCCTTTTCGCTCATCTGGTCCCTCGGCTCGAATCGGTGGAGTTCGACGGTGAGCCGCGCATGATTCGGGCGACGCTCGTGGGCGGCCACAAGAGCCTGCCCATCCGCTACACGCTCACGCCGGGCTGATCACCACGACCGAGGGTCGGGCCATGCCCGAGCCCACACGCTCGTTGCTGAACGACTCGTAGATCGCAACGAGTTCGTCGACGCTGTCGTCGTCCCGCGTGAACAGGGCCCACGGCTCGGGGCCGCACGTCGCGAAGGTGTCGACGGGGAGGATCTTTCCGGTTGCCGCACCAGCTCGCAGTTCACGGGCCCGCTCCCCGGTGGTGCGCAGTTGCGCCAACCCGCGCACCGCGTCCTCGGTGGGCCGCAACGGCGCCTCGTCGATGCCCGCCGCTTCGCCGATCGTGAACGCGCCCACCGATGTGCGGCGCAGATCGCGGAGGTGCGCTCCCCCGCCCAGCAGTCGACCCAGGTCGGCGGCCAGAGTGCGGATGAACGTACCGGACGAGCACGTCACGTCGATGTCGATGGTGTTACCGGCCACCGCGGTGACCACGAACGAGAACACGGTCACCGGGCGAGGCTCACGTTCGACTTCCACGCCTTCACGAGCCAACTCGTGCAGACGCTTGCCGTCCACTCGAATCGCCGACACCATCGGAGGAGTCTGCATGATGGCGCCCACCAAATGAGCGTCCACCACCGACTGGGCATAGTCGCGTCCGTCCGGTGCGGAGAGTCGCGCGATCACGTCGCTCATGTCGTGGGTGGCCGTCACCTCGCCGGCCGCGTCGAGGGTGGACGTCTCGGTGCCCAGAACCACCGTGCCGGTGTACGACTTGCGGCTGATCATCCGGCCGTCCGCGTGGACCAGATCCATGAAGCGCATGAGACGCGTGGCGTTGCCCACACCGAGCAGCAGCACACCGGTCGCGTCGGGGTCGAGGGTTCCGGCGTGCCCCACCCGGCGTTCACCGAGCCGCTTGCGCACGCGGTCGACCACGTCGTGGCTGGTGATTCCGGCGGGTTTGTCGATCACCAACAGGCCATGGACCTGCGGTGGTTTGCGACGGGCCATCAGACCTCGTCGCGGCGAGCCGGACTGGGATTGTCGCGCAGGATCTGCTCGATCCGCTCGGCCGATCGAATCACTTCGTCGACTCGGAACGACAGGATCGGCGTCTTCTTCGCCCGGACCTGGCGGCCAACCGAACTCTGCAAACGGATGCGATGTTCGTCGAGGGCTTCGATGATGGCGGCATCGCCTTCCTCGCCACTGAGCGAGTCGAAGTACACGACGCCGCGGTTCATCTCGGAGTCGACTTCCACCCGGGTGATCGTCACGAACGACAGGCGTTCGTCGTCGATGCGGACGAGTTCGTCGGCGATGACCTCGCGCAACGATTCACCGAGACGAACGGCGCGGGGATAGCCGCGCGACGAACCTCGCGAACCACTGGACTTGCGCGGCCGGGTCACGCGGAAAGACTACGAGAAATCGGGGTGGCCGCGCAGTGAACGCTTGAGTTCGGCGACTCCCGGAGTGGTGGCCACCGTCTCGACCGCATCCCACAGGCGCAAGGCTTCGGCGCCGCGCGGAATACGAGCGATCACCGGACCGAAGAACGACCCCTCGTCGGCCGCACCCGGTCGGAAGGTGAGGATGGGCGTACCGACGTCGCGGCCGGTACGCGACAACGCCAGTTCGGTGTCGTCGGCGATACGGGCATCGAGTGAACCGTTCTTCGACACGGCGGCGATGGACGAGTCGAGGCCGGCGATGGCGAGCATCTCGGCGAAGAACTCGTCGGTGCGCGCCATGAAATCGTCACGGCGACCCTTGCTGTGACCTTCGGTTCCGACTGCCGTGTAGAAGCGACCCACGGCGGCGTTGCCCTCGACCGCGTCGAGGTGAGCCGCGATGCGCAAGGCCTCGTGGCCCATGGCGTGCATGTGCTTGTACTCGGGCGAGTACCACTCGGCGGTGTTGTTGGCGTTCAGGATCTTCAGGGAGATGAACCGCCAGCGGACGTCATAGTTGCGCTGCGTGCGCACCTCTTCGACCCAACGCGACGTGATCCAGGCCCACGGACACACCGGATCGAAGAAGAACTCGAGATCGGACATCAGGTCCTCACGATGAGCTTGTCTTCGTAGGTCTCGATGAGGTCGCCCTGCTTGAGATCCTGGAAGTCGGACAGGCCAATACCGCATTCGAAGCCCTCGCGAACCTCGCGAACGTCGTCCTTGAAGCGGCGCAGCGACTGGATGCTGCCCTTCCAGATGATGACGCCGTCGCGGAGGAAGCGGACCTTCGAACCGCGGGTGATCTGACCGGTGCGGACGTAGCAGCCGGCGATGGCGCCGATGCGCGGGACACGGAAGACCTCGCGCACCTCGGCTTCGCCGGTGACGACTTCTTCGAACTCGGGAGCGAGCATGCCCACCATGGCCGCCTCGATGTCCTCGAGGAGCTTGTAGATGATTTCGTAGGTGCGGATCTCGACCTTCTCGGCCTCGGCGAGATCGCGGGCCTTGCGGTCGGGACGAACGTTGAAACCGATGAGCGTGGCGTTGGTGGCCGAGGCGAGTGTGATGTCGTTCTCGGTGATGGCACCCACACCGCGGTGCACGAAAGCCAACTTCACTTCATCGCGTTCGAGGCGGCGGAGGCTCTCGGTGACGGCTTCGAGCGAACCCTGCACGTCGGCCTTCACCACGAGGTTGAGCGTGGCGACTTCGCCGGCCTGGATCTGCGTGAAGATGTCCTCGAGCTTGACGCCCTTCTGCACGCGGGCATCGCCGCGTTGCATCTTGGCGCGCAGACGCTGTTCGCGCGCTTCGCCGACGGTGCGCGCGGTCTTTTCGTCCGGAGCGGCACGGAACTCGTCACCGGCGTTGGGAACCGACGACAGACCGAGCACCTGAACCGGAGTGGACGGACCGGCTTCCTTCACCTGCTGACCCTTGTCGTCGATCATCGCGCGAACGCGACCCCAGGACGCACCGGCCACGATCGGATCGCCGACCTTGAGCGTTCCCTTGTCGACGAGGATGGTGGCCACCGGACCACGGCCCACGTCGAGGTTGGCTTCGAGCACGACGCCCTTGGCGCGACCGGTGGGGTTGGCGGTGAGTTCTTCGAGCTCGGCCACGACGCTCAACTGCTCGAGAAGATCGTCGATGCCGAGACCCTGCTGGGCCGCCATCTCCACACAGATCGTGTCGCCACCCCACGACTCGGGGATGAGGTTCTGTTCGGACAACTGCGACATCACGCGCTGGACGTCGGCGTTCTCCTTGTCGATCTTGTTGATGGCCACCACGATCGGAACCTCGGCGGCCCGGGCGTGATTGATGGCTTCGACCGTCTGGGGCATGACGCCGTCGTCGGCCGCGACCATCAACACGACGATGTCGGTGACCTGGGCACCGCGCGCGCGCATCTTGGTGAACGCGGCGTGACCCGGCGTGTCGATGAAGGTGATGCGCTTGCCGTTCTGCACGGTCTGGTAAGCGCCGATGTGCTGTGTGATACCGCCGGCCTCACCGGCCACGACGTTGGCGTTGCGGATCTTGTCGAGCAACGTGGTCTTGCCGTGGTCGACGTGACCCATCACGGTGATCACCGGCGGACGCGGCGCCTGGGCGGCCTCGTCGATGTCGTCGCTGTCGTCGAACAGAGCCTGGAGCTCCATCTCCTCTTGCTGACCCGGTTCGACGAGAAGGATCTCGCCGCCGATCTCGAGCGCGAAGAGTTCCATCTGCTCGTCGGAGAGCGTCATGGTGGCGGTGACCATTTCGCCGTTCTTCATGAGGAAGCGAACGACGTCGGCCGCGGTGCGATTCAGACGCGGAGCGAACTCCTGCGCCGATGCGCCGCGCTCGATGACGATGATGCCTTCGGGGACCGGAACACTCGACTCGGTGTACCGGATCTCCGTGGGGAGCAATTCTTCTTCGCCACGACGACGTCGACGCGACGAACGCGGTGCGCGACGCTGACCCGACGGGCGCGGACCGCCACCGGGACGACCGCCACCGGGACCACCAGGTCCACCACCGGGACGCGGGCCGCCGAAACCACCCGGACGCGGGCCACCGAAACCTCCCGGACGCGGGCCACCAGGGCCACCGCCCGGACGCGGACCACCGAAACCACCGGGGCGCTGTCCGCCGCCACCAAAACCACCCGGACGCGGGCCGGTGGGACGCGGACCACCCGGCGGGGGCGGAACGGGCCGACCCGAGGGGCCGACGGGACGGGACGGAGGCGGAGGCACCGGACGACCCGATGGGCTAAGGGGTCGCGGAGGGGGTGCCGTGCGAGCCGCCGGCGCGACTGGTCCACCGGGGGGCGCCGCCGGCGAACCGGGTGCGGCACCGGACGAAGGCGGGGTCGGACGCGGAGCGACCGGACGCGGAAGATCACGCGTGGTGTCACGACCAGAGATCACACGACCCGTCGAAGGAGCTGAAGTCGGTGCGGGGGCCGGAGCAGGAGCCGGCGTCTCGGCGACAACCGGTGCCACCGGCGCCTCCGGCTCGGCCGGGACGACCACCTCGGCGGCGGGGGCCGGAGCGGTCGTCTCGCCGTCGTCGGCCGTCGTGGCAGCGGTCGCGGACTTGGCCGGCGCCTTCTTGGTCGTCTTCTTGGCCGAAGCAGCCTCGTCACCCTCGGCCGCGGCCTTCTTGGTGGACTTCTTGGCCGGCTTGTCCTCTTCGGGTGCGACTTCGCGGACGAGTCCTTGAGCGTGCGCCTTCTTCTCGAGCATCGACACGTAGGCGTCGACGAGCGTGGTGGACGGACTCTTCACGGGAATCAAACTCGCCTTGGCGAGCTCGATCAACTCGGCATTGGTCATGCCGAGTTTCTTGGCGAGGTCGGAGACTTTGATCTTGGCTGCTGCCACTCGTCGTCAGCCCTCTCCCCGTGCGCTCTCGCGCGCCGAGTTGGCCGCTTCGACTTCGGCCACCGTCATGATGGTTCCGTCGGCGGCGTGCCATTCCTGCTCACCGGTGTCGGGGTTGACCACCCACGCACCATCGGCGAACTCGTCGGAGTCGACGAAGATGCCGGCCTTCTCGTTGCGATCCTGCGTCTCGCTCTTGATGTCGATCCGGACACCGGAGAGACGGGCGGCCAGACGGGCGTTCTGCCCCTCCTTGCCGATCGCCAGGCTCAACTGGAAGTCGGGAACGATCACATCGGCCTGGGTGCGGTCGTCGCTGACGCGCACTTCGGTGACCTTGGCCGGCGACAGCGCCTTGGCGATGAAGTCGGGCAGGTTGTCGCTGAAAGGAACGATGTCGATCTTCTCTTGGTTGAGTTCGTTCACGACCATGCGGACGCGCGCGCCACGAGCACCCACGCAGGCGCCCACCGGATCGACGTTGTTGTCGTTCGACCACACGGCGATCTTGGTGCGATGACCTGGTTCGCGCGCACAGGCCTTGATCTCGACGACGCCGTCGGCGATCTCGGGAACCTCGAGTTCGAAGAGGCGCTTCACCAGACCGGGGTGCGTGCGGCTCACGATGATCTGCGGACCCTTCTGGGTGCGGCGCACTTCGACGATGTAGGCCTTCAGACGCGTGCCGGGGTTGGCGCGCTCGTACGGCACCTGCTCGCTCTGCGGCATGAGTGCCTCCACCTTGCCCAGATCGAGCAGGGCGAAGCGATGGTCGGTCTGCTGCACGATGCCGGTGACGATGTCGCCCTCGCGGTTCGCGTACTCCTCGAACTTGCGCTCACGCTCGGCCTCGCGGATGCGCTGGCCCATGACCTGACGGAACGTCTGGGCGGCGATACGACCGAGCTCGCCCTTGCTGGGCGTGTCGTCGCGCGGATTGATCCAGTTGCCGTCCTCGTCGATGTCGTACGCGGTGAAGGTGATCTCGAGGGTGTCGGGGTTGAGTCCGACCTCGACCTCCTCGGCCGCACCGGGCCGGCGCTTGTACGCCGTGGCCAGCGCGTCGACGAGCACCTGAAGCAGGTCGTCGACCGAGATGTTCTTTTCGTTCGCCAACAGGCGCACGGCTTCGGCCATGTCGAGATTGCTCATGAGGGCATCGTCTCCTGGTCGTTGGGGTGATTGTCGGTGCTGTTCACGGTCGGTGTCTTCTTCGGCGCCTTTTTCGGGGCACTTGAGTCTGCCGGGCGGTCGGCCCGCTTGCTCCCGGGCTTGCCGCGTCCACCCGGTTTGGGAGCGGCCTGCCACACGAAGACGGTCTTGGCCCGGTCGATCTGGTCGTACGGAACCACTCGGTCGTCGCCGATGGGCGCGGCCGCGGTGCCGTCGACACGCACGGTGCAAGCGGTGTCATCGGCCGCCACCAGGACGCCGTTGAGGCGGCGATCGGAGTTGCCGACGTCGCGCAGACGAATGGACACGGTCTTGCCGACCTCGCGCTGGAAGTGGCGCGGCGTGCGCAGGGTGCGCTCGAGACCTGGGCTCGACACCTCGAGGGTGTAGTGACCCGGGATCGGATCGGTGTGGTCGAGTTCGCGCGACACGAGGCGCGTGCACTGCGCGAGAGTGTCGACGTCGACGCCGCCGGGCGAGCCGGGGAGGGTGTCGATCGTGACCTTCAGGACGCCGCCGGCGTAATCGAGGTCGTACAACTCGAGACCGAGGTCGGACACGATCGGCGCCACGAGAGAGTGGAGACGACGTTCGAGGGCGCTCTCTTCGCTCATGTCACCTCCTGTTGTCCGCTCGGTTGTGGTCGAGATCGACATGGGCCCCTAAGACTGAAAAAGACGTGGGATTTCTCCCACGCCTTCGACAATCCCGGGAGTCCGGGCAATCAAGACCCCTGCAGTGTACCGGGCCAGAAGTAACCTCTCACACGTGCTGCGGATGTCGACTCTCTTCGTCCGCACCCTGCGTGAGAACCCCTCCGACGCCGAGGTGCCGAGCCACCAGTTGCTCGTCCGGGCCGGGTACATCCGGCGGGCCGCCCCGGGAGGATTCACCTGGCTGCCCCTCGGCTGGACGGTGTATCGCAACGTCGAGAACATCGTGCGCGACGAGATGAACCGGGCCGGGTTCCAGGAAGTCCACTTCCCGGCCCTCCTGCCCAAGGAGCCCTACGAGGCCACCAACCGCTGGACCGAGTACGGCGACAACTTGTTCCGCCTGAAGGACCGGCGCGGGGTCGATTATCTGCTGGGGCCCACGCACGAGGAGATGTTCACCTTGTTGGTGAAGGACCTCTACTCGTCCTACAAGGACCTGCCGCTGTCGATATACCAGATCCAGACGAAGTACCGCGACGAGGCCCGTCCGCGGGCCGGCCTCCTGCGCGGCCGCGAATTCGTGATGAAGGACTCGTACTCGTTCGACATCGATGATGCCGGGCTGGCCGCGTCGTACGAAGCGCACCGGGCCGCCTACATCCGCACCTTCGATCGGCTCGGCCTTCCGTACGTGATCGTCTCGGCCATGTCGGGCGCGATGGGCGGCTCGAAGAGCGAGGAGTTCCTGGCGCCGCTCGAAGTCGGCGAGGACACCTTCGTGCGCTGCGGATCGTGCGGCTACGCGGCCAACACTGAGGCCGTGAACGTTCCGGTGCCGGCCGCGGTCGACGCGTCGGGAGTTCCGGCCGCCCAGGTGCACGACACACCCGACACGCCCACGATCGCGACGCTCGTCGACTTGTTGAACGCGCGACCCGAACTCGCGCGCGGTGATCGCGCGTGGACCGCCGCCGACACACTGAAGAACGTCATCGTGATGCTGCGTCACCCCGACGGCACGCGCGAACCGTTGGCGATCGGCGTTCCCGGTGATCGCGACGTCGACATGAAGCGCGTCGAAGCCCAGGTCGGTCCGGCCGAGCCCGAGGCGTTCACCGACGACGACTTCACGAAGTATCCGCAACTCAAGAAGGGCTACATCGGACCCGGTGCGCTCGGCGCTTCCAGAGGAATTCGCTATCTCGTCGATCCGCGGGTCGTCGACGGCACGCGTTGGGTCACCGGAGCCAACGAACCCGGCCGGCACGTGGTCAACCTGGTGATGGGCCGCGACTTCGCCGCCGACGGAACCATCGAGGCCGCCGAAGTGCGCGCCGGAGACGGATGCCCGCAATGCCCGGGGTCCCTCGAGATGGCGCGGGGCATCGAGATCGGCCACATCTTCCAATTGGGTCGCAAGTACGCCGAGGCACTCGATCTCACCGTGCTCGATCAGAACGGCAAGCAGGTCGTCGTCACGATGGGTTCGTACGGAATCGGAGTGTCGCGAGCCGTCGCCGCCATCGCCGAGGCCTCGTACGACGACATCGGTCTGTGTTGGCCGCGCGAAGTCGCGCCGGCCGATGTTCACCTGGTGATCGCTGGCAAGGGCGGTGACGACATCGCAGTCAAGGCCGAGGAGATCGCCGCCGCCCTCGAGGCACGATCGGTGCGCGTTCTCATCGACGACCGCTCGAACGTGTCGCCCGGAGTGAAGTTCAAGGACGCCGAGCTGCTCGGAGTGCCGACGATCGTGGTGGTGGGCAAAGGCCTCGCCGACGGTGTCGTCGAAGTGCGCGACCGCAAGAGCGGTGATCGTCGCGACGTCCCGGTGGGCGATGTCGTCGACGCGCTCGTCACTGTCTGTCGAGGCTGACGTGCGGCTCGTTCGCGGCGTCGTCCAGCACTACGCGTGGGGACATCCTTCGGCCATTCCGAAGTTGCTCGGCATCGAACCCGATGGTCGCCCCTGGGCCGAGTTGTGGTTCGGCACGCACCTGGGCGGTCCGTCGCGGATCCTCGAAATCGACGAGTCGGTCGTCGAACGGACGCATTCGGCCGTCGACGAGACGAATGGGTTGTCCTCTCCCCTGGTGTCGGTGGCCGGCGAACTGCCCTTTCTGGTGAAGTTCCTCGCCGCGGCCGAACCGCTGTCGTTGCAGGCCCACCCGTCGCTGACCCAAGCCCAAGCCGGTTACGCGCGCGAGAACCGTCTGGCGGTTCCGATCAGCAACTCGCGGCGCATCTATCGCGATCCGTTCGCCAAACCCGAGTTGATCTGCGCTCTGGGCAAGTTCGAGGCGCTGTGCGGATTCCGCGATCCGGCGGCGACGGTCGATTTCCTGCACGACATCGGAGGTGGCGCGTCGACGATCGCCACGCTCTTGGCCGACCACGATCTCGCGCACACGATCCAGTTCATCTTCACCGGTGGCGAGGAGTTCCAGCCGATTCTGCACGACGTGATCGCCGCGTGCGCCCAGCACGATTCGGCGAGCGCGCGATGGGTCGTGAAGTTGGCCCGTGCGTATCCCGACGACCCGGCGGTGGCCGCGACCCTGCTCCTCAATCACGTGGTGCTGAACCCCGGCGAAGCCCTCTATCTCGGACCCGGCAACCTGCACGCGTACTTGTCGGGAATGGGTGTCGAGGTGATGGGCTCGTCCGACAACGTCGTGCGGTGCGGGCTCACCAACAAGCACGTCGACGTGAACGAGTTGTTGGCAACGGTCGATCCGTCGCCATTGGCCGATCCGGTGGTGCGAGCCGAATCGGTGGCGCGCACTTCGGCCGGGCGGCTGTGGCGGTATCCGACTCCCGGGGCTCCGTTCGAGTTGTTCGTGCACCAGATCGACGGGACCGAGACCATTCGCGCGCGGGCGCGCGAGTTGACGATGTGCGGGGTCGGGTCGACCGATCGACTGCAACGCGGTGAAGTGTGCTTTCTGCGCAAGGGTGAGGAATTGACCCTGACCGGACGAGCCACCCTCTTCCGCACCACCGAACCCTGACTTGGTGCTTCTGGTGGCACTTTCGTGCCGGCTTTCGCTCGAATCTGCCACCAGAACGGAATCAGTTCCCCGGGATCATGGCCACGACCAGAACCGCTCGGCCAGTTCATGGTCCCGAACCAAGGTCTCGAAGCGGTGCCCGTCATCGTCGGTGAAGTACCGCTGAAGATGCGCGACGAGATCGGCGCCATCGGGCACCTCGAAGACTTCGCGGAA
>JBEAXP010000034.1:0-3287 GCA_041159745.1 Actinomycetota bacterium
ACCGGTGTGGGCAAGACCGAACTCGCCAAGACCCTGAGCGAGTTCTTGTTCGGTGACGAGTCGGCCCTCATCACCCTCGACATGTCCGAGTACATGGAGAAGCACACCGTGAGTCGCCTGGTCGGTTCGCCCCCCGGCTACGTGGGCTACGACGAAGGCGGTCAGCTCACCGAGGCCGTGCGCCGCAAGCCGTTCAGCGTGGTGCTGTTCGACGAGATCGAAAAGGCGCACCCCGACGTGTTCAACACGTTGCTGCAGATTCTCGAAGAGGGTCGCCTCACCGACAGCCAGGGCCGCTCGGTCGACTTCCGCAACACCATCATCATCATGACGTCCAACCTCGGCACGCAGGATCTGCGCAAGGCCAACGTCGGATTCACCAAGGCCGACGAAGCCATGAGCTACGCGCGCATGCGCGACAAGGTGATGGATTCGTTGAAGAACCACTTCCGTCCCGAGTTCCTCAACCGCATCGACGAAGTGATCGTCTTCCACGAGTTGGCCAGGAACGAGGTCATGCAGATGGTCGACCTCATGCTCAAGCGCCTCACCGGCCAGCTCGAAGCGCAGGGTCTCGGCATCGAACTCACCCAGGCCGCCAAGGAATTCCTCGCCGAGAAGGGCTACGACCCGCAACTCGGTGCGCGTCCGCTGCGTCGCGCGATTCAGCGGCTCATCGAGGATGCGCTCAGCGAGAAGATCCTCTACAAGCAGTTCCGCGCCGGCGAGATCATCGTGGTCGACACCGAGGACGATCCCGATCGTCCGGGCGAGCAGCGACTCGGCTTCAGCGCCGTCGAGGGATTCAAGCCGCCGGCCGGCGTCGATCTGGCCGGTGTCGGTGAGACCAACGGCGACGCCGACACTGCCGGCACCGACTGACCTCGCGTCGTCCAACGCCGACTAAGTTCGTCGCGATGTCGCGGCGTGCTCGTCTGATCGGAGTGGTGGTCGCCGCCATGGTCCTTCTGACCGGCTGTCGCGTCGATATCAAACTCGAAATCGACGCGAGCGACGACGGCACCGGCACCATCGGCGTCACGGTCGATCTCGACAACCGCGCGGTCGCCTTGGTACCCGGACTGGCCGAGGATCTCCGGCTCGACGACCTCTTGTCGAGCGGCTGGGCGGTGGAAGGCCCGACCCAGATCAACAACGGGGGGCTGCGTGTCCTCCTCACCTACGACTTCGAATCCCCGGCCGAAGCCAACGCCGCTCTGGCCCAGATCAATGGTCCGAACGGGCCGCTCCTCGCGCCGTCGCTCAAACGGACCGTGTCGGGACGCGAAGTGGCCACGACCTTCGACGCGACCCTGCAGTTTGTGGGTGGAATCGAGGCGTTCTCCGACGCCGAACTCAGCGCTCTGATCGGGCGGGCACCGTGGGCCACCACGGCCGAGAAACTCGGGGTCGATCCGATGCAATCGGTGTCGTTCACCGTCGTGTCACGCCTTCCCGGCGAAGTGCGCAAGACCACCGGGACATCGGCCGAAGGTGGAGTCGTCTGGTCGGCTCCTCTCGACGGCAGTGCACAGTCGGTGGTTCTCGGAACGGTCGACACCAAAGTGGACGGCGGCTTCTGGAAGACCACGTCCACCATCGCCGGTGCGGTCTTCGGTGGATGGCTCGTCCTGATGGGTCTCGTCATTCTTCTCGTGATGTACGCCCGACGGCGCCGAGGTGTCGCGGCACCGATTCGGCGCTCGTCCGAACGTCGAACACCCCGGTCGTAGGTTCTCGATATGGCCCGCCTCAAACTCGTATACAACTGCTCCGACTGCGGAGCGTCGTTTCCGAAATGGGCCGGCCGCTGCACATCGTGCGGAGCCTGGAACACCCTGGTCGAGGACGTCGAAGATCCCGCCAACGACATCTCGTCACTGGCGGCCGGCGTCGCACTCCTCGCCGCCAGTCCGGCGCAACGCATCGGAGATGTCGATGTCTCGCACGGCTCGCCCCGCTCCACGGGCATTCCCGAACTCGATCGTGTGCTCGGTGGCGGACTCGTCCCCGGTTCGGTCACCTTGCTCGGCGGCGAGCCCGGTGTCGGCAAGAGCACACTGCTCCTCCAGGCGCTCGCGGCCTGGCCGGGCCGCACGTTGTACGTGTCGGCCGAGGAGAGCGCCCAACAAGTTCGACTTCGCGCCGAACGGCTCGGTGCGGTGCGACCCGAACTGTGGCTGCTGGCCGAGACGGTTCTTCCCCACGTGCTCGCCGCGCTCGACGAACTTCAGCCCGAACTCGTCATCATCGACAGCATCCAAACGCTCGTCGATCCCGAACTCGGTTCGGCTCCCGGCAGTGTGGTGCAGGTCCGCGGGTGCGCGCACAAGTTGGTGATGGAAGCCAAGCGACGCAATGTTCCGGTCATCCTGGTGGGTCACGTCACCAAAGAAGGTGGACTGGCCGGACCGCGGGTGCTCGAACACGTGGTCGACACGGTGCTCCAGTTCGAAGGCGAGCGGCACCACGCGCTTCGACTGCTACGGGCCTCGAAGCATCGTTTCGGCCCCACCACCGAACTCGGACTCTTCGAGATGATCGAAGCCGGTCTCCGAGGTGTCCCCGACCCGAGCGCGTTGTTCCTTGCCGACCGTCAAACGGGCATCGCCGGCAGCGTGGTCGTCCCGACCCTCGAAGGACAACGACCGCTCATGGTGGAAGTGCAGGTGCTCGTCAATGAGGTGAAGGGAGAAGTTCCGCCGCGCCGCAGTGCGCAGGGCCTCGACCCCGGTCGCCTCGCCATGTTGCTCGCGGTGCTCGACCAACGCACCAAGAGCCCCGTCGGCAAACGTGACGTCTACGCATCGGTGGTGGGCGGTGTGCGCATCACCGAGCCCGGTGCCGACCTCGGATTGTGTCTGGCGATCCTCTCGGCTCTGGCCAACACACCCCTCCCCCCGCACGTCGTGGCGTTCGGCGAGGTCGGACTCGGCGGTGAGATTCGCCAGGTCCCCCACGCATCGCGCCGATTGGCCGAAGCGGCCCGACTCGGATTCACGCGCGCTATCGTCCCAGCCAAGTCGCCCGATGTCGAGGCGTCGATCGGGGTCGAACGAGTGTCGAATCTTCGCGACGCCATGCGGGCCCTCGGGCTCGGAGCAGCTCCGTCAGACCGATAGCGGTTCGGGCGAAAAGTCCCTAGCCAGAACCGCATCCTCGGCGTACCGTCCCGATTGCCACATGGGAATTGCACCGAGTGCAACCCAACAACGCGTCGTCACCACACGACCCCCTCGACAGTGGGCGGCGCGGCGGCTGAGTGCCGGCGTGACGGAGTCCCCTCC
>JBEAXP010000063.1:0-39031 GCA_041159745.1 Actinomycetota bacterium
CCGCTCCTGCGATCCAAGACCAAGATCATCGCCGACGATGTGATCGATCCTCCCATTTGGGGATTCGACGGATCCTCGACCAATCAGGCCACCGGCGAACAGTCCGACTGCGTTCTGAAGCCGGTCTTCAAATGTCCGGATCCGCTGCGCGGAGGCAACAACATCCTCGTGCTCTGCGAAGTCATGCTCGCCCGAACCGGCAAGCCGCACCCGACCAACACCCGCGCCGCATGTGCGAAGGCTGCTGCCCAGTTCGCATCCGATGAGATGATCTTCGGTATCGAGCAGGAATACACGATGATGAAGCTCGACGGTCGCCCCCTCGGCTTCCCCGCCGGTGGCGGATTCCCGCTCCCGCAAGGTCCGTACTACTGCGGCGTCGGCGCTGGCCGCGTCATCGGTCGCGAGATCATCGAAGAGCACACCCAGGCGTGCCTCGATGCTGGCCTCATGATCGAAGGCACGAACGCCGAAGTCATGCCCGGCCAGTGGGAGTTCCAGATCGGAGCTGCCGATGCCCTCACCGTCAGCGACCACCTGCACGTGGCTCGCTGGTTGCTGCATCGCATCGCCGAGGATTACGACGTGGTCATCAGCCTCGATGCCAAGCCGCAGAAGGGCGACTGGAACGGAGCTGGTGCGCACACCAACTTCTCCACCAAGGCCATGCGCAACGACACCGACATGAAGGCCATCACCGCCGCCTGCGAAGCGATCGGCAAGAAGGTCATGTTGCACGTCGAGAACTACGGCCACGACATCCAGAGCCGTCTCACCGGTCACCATGAGACCGCGCCCTGGAACAAGTTCAGCTACGGCGTCTCCAACCGTGGCGCGTCCATCCGTATTCCGTGGACGGTCGAGAAGACCGGCCGTGGCTACGCCGAGGATCGCCGCCCGAACGCCAACATGGATCCGTACACCGTCACGCGTCTCTTGATCGAGACGGTGTGCGGGGGCTGATGGGGCAACGTCGCCACCATGTGGAGAGCCCGGGGAAACCCGGGCTCTTTGCTTTTCGTCCGGGGAAACCCGGGCTCTTTGCTTTTCGTCCGGAATTCGAATGACCAACGGCAGACTGCAGGGGTGAACATGCTCGAACAGCAGCGCGATTACGTCCTGCGCACCGTCGAAGAACGCGGAGTCCGACTCATTCGACTCTGGTTCACCGACGTGCTCGGCAACCTGAAGAGCTTCGCCATCAGCCCGGCCGAACTCGAGAACGCCCTCGAGGATGGCATGACGTTCGACGGTTCGTCGATCGACGGCTTCTCGCGTATTCAGGAGAGCGACGTCCTCGCCGTTCCCGACGCCAACACGTTCGTCACCCTCCCCTGGGCCGACGCCAAGGCTCCCGAGGCCCGCGTCTTCTGCGACATCCATCATCTCGATGGTTCACCGTTCGGTGGCGACCCGCGCCAGGTGTTGCGCCGCAATCTCCAACGGGCCCGCGCCATGGGCCTCGACTTCCTGATCGCTCCCGACATCGAGTTCTTCTACTTCGCGCCGCCCGAACCCGGTCAGCCGCCGCGCGTTCTCGACGAGGCCTCGTTCTTCGACCTCACCACCACCGACGTGACGGGCAGCCTCCGCAAGGAGACCATCCGAACGCTCGAAACCATGAGCATCCCGGTCGAGTACTCGTTCCACGAGGACGCCCCGTCTCAACACGAGATCGACCTGCGCCACACCGACGCGCTCACGATGGCCGACAGCGTCATGACCTTCCGACTCGTCGTGAAGGAAGTCGCGGCGGCGCAGGGAGTGCACGCCACGTTCATGCCCAAGCCGCTCGAAGGAGTCCAGGGCAGCGGTATGCACCTTCACATGTCGTTGTCGAACGCCGAAGGCAACGCCTTCTATTCGCCCGACGATCCCTACAACCTCTCCGAGACCGCCAAGCGATTCATGGCCGGGCTTCTCTTCCACGCCAGCGAGATCACGGCCATCACCAATCAGACGGTCAACTCGTACAAGCGACTCGTCCCCGGCTTCGAAGCACCGGTTCACGTGTCGTGGGCCCGCAACAACCGAAGCGGACTCATCCGCGTGCCGGTTCCAAAGCGCGCCAATCCGCTGGCCACTCGCATCGAGTACCGGTCACCCGATCCGGCGTGCAACCCGTATCTCGCGTTCTCCGTCATCCTGGCCGCCGGTCTTCGCGGTATCGAGCAGGGTTACGAACTTCCGGCCGAGGCCGACTCGAACCTGTTCGAGATGGGCGACGACGCTCTCGGCAAACTCGGTATCGAGCAATTGCCCCAGTCGTTGGCCGATGCGTTGCGCGTGATGGAGACGTCATCGCTCGTGTACGAAACCCTCGGAGAGCACATCTTCGAGTGGTTCCTGCGAAACAAGCGCTCCGAGTGGCGCGGCTACAAGACGCAGGTGACACCATTCGAACTGCAGAGGTATCTGCGCTCCACCTGACATGACTTCCGACCTGATCGCCGTCTTCCCCGAGTCGCCTCCGCCCGAGCTGGTGCGGACGCTCGATCTCGCCGGCTATCGCTGGAAGTCGTTCGCCTCGGCCGACGATGCCACCAAAGCCGAGCCATCCGACGGCTGGACCGGAGCCATCGTGTGCGCCGATCACGACATCGACGCGGCCTGGAACTTCTGCCGTGCGCTCCGCAAGCGCGACGCCGCCAACGCACCGCTTCTTCTTCTCGTGTCGGGTGCTCAACTCGACGACCTCACGCTGCGCGACGAGCTGTTCGACGACTTCTGTCTGGTGCCGTTCCACCCGCGCGAACTCGAAGCCCGCCTGCGCCACCTGTTGTCGTACACGCAGAGCGCGCCGCGACCCGATGTGGTCGACTACGGGCAACTCGTTCTCAACCTCGAGACGTACCAGGCGTCGGTCGACGGCCGCCCTCTCGATCTCACGTACATGGAGTACGAACTGCTCAAGTTCCTCGTCACGAATCCGGGCAAGGTGTTCTCGCGCGAGATGCTCCTCTCACGCGTGTGGGGCTACGAGTACTACGGCGGCGCGCGCACGGTCGACGTCCATATCCGTCGTCTGCGCGCCAAGTTGGGTGAAGAGCACGCCAACCTCATCCAGACCGTGCGCAGCGTGGGCTACCGCTTCGGCCAGTCGCGCTGGGGCGCCTAGACAGCCGACAAATCGGCCAACGTGAGACCCACCAGGGTCGATGCGATCGTGAGTCGTCCGTTCGACTCGGACGACTCGGCAAGATCCGGGGGGATGTCGACGACGTGCGGGACGCCGAGCACCCGACACCCGGCGGCCAGAGCCGAGCGGGTGCCCGTCGGCGAATCCTCGATGGCCACACAGTCCTGCGGCCGCACACCGAGACGTTCGGCCGCCAACAAGTACGGCTCCGGGTGCGGCTTGCCCCGCGTCACCTCGTCGCCGGTGACCGACACCGTGAAACTGCCCGTCGGCAAACACGCCACGACCTCGTCGGAGAATCGCTTCCACGACATCGTCACCAGCGCGGTGTCGATCTCGGCCGAGCGAACGGCGCCGAGCAACTCGCGCGCGCCCGGCCGCCACGGAATCTCCTGCCGAATGCGGGCAACCACTCGATCGAGCAGCATCTCGACGATCTCGGCAGGTGACCGGTCGACACCGCCGTGACGGCGGATGTATTCGCCCGAGTCGAGCAGGTCGGAGCCCACCAACGCCTTGGCGTGTTCGTGACTCCACGTTCCACCATGCGCTTCGACGATGTCGTATTCGGCATCGATCCAATAGGGCTCGGTGTCGACGAGGGTGCCGTCCATGTCCCAGAGGACGGCGCGCGGAAGCGAGCGGTCAGCCACGGGTGTCGAGTTGCTGGATGCGTCGACTCTCACGCGCGTGGCGACCGAGCATGTCGTCGAGATCGCGGTGGGTCACGCGGCCGTCGCGGACGACGAAGCGGCCGTGCACGATCGTGTGGTGGGCTCCGATCGGCCCGCACCGCAACCAGCCTTCGATGGGGTCGGCCAACGCGCCGGCGAATTGCGGGCCGGTGAGCTTCCAGACCGCGACGTCTCCGACCGCACCCACGCTCAACTCGCCGATCTCGCCTTCGCGTCCGAGGCAACCGGCACCGCCTCGCGTCGCTACGTCGAGCGCCATGCGCGCCGTGCCGGCACTCGCACCGTCTCGCAATTTGGCCAGCAACATCGTCTGTCTCGCTTCGAGCCACAACGACGCCGAGTCGGCCGACGACGAACCATCGACACCGAGCCCGACCTTCACACCAGCGGCACGCAACGGCACGACCGGAGAGATCCCCGACGCGAGGATCAAGTTGCTGCTCGGACAGTGGGCGACGCCGATACGAGCCGCGCCGAGTCGCTTCACCTCGTCGGGATTGGGCATCACGCAGTGCGCGACCCAGGTGCGATCGGTGCACCAGCCGGTGCGCTCGAGGTATTCCATCGGGCGGCAACCGAACGTCGCGATGGAGAAGTCGTCGTCCTCGGCGTTCTCGGCGAAGTGGGTGTGCAGGCGAACGTCGAGTTTCTCGGCCAACTCGGCCGATCGAACCATCAACTGCTCGGTGACGCTGAACGGCGAGCAAGGTGCGAGAGCCACACGGACCATCGCTCCGTGCGAACGATCGTGATGACGCCGCACGGCCTCTTCGCTCGCGGCCAGGATTTCGTCGTCATCGGCCACGACGTCATCAGGGGGAAGACCGCCGTCCTTCTCGGACAACGACATCGATCCTCGTGTCGGATGGAAGCGAACGCCGAGTTCGCGTGCCGCCGCGATCTCGGCCGAGAGAAGATCGCCGGCCCCACGTGGGTGGAGATACAAGTGATCGGTGCTGGTGGTGCAGCCCGACATCGCCAACTCGGCCAACCCGACGAACGCGCTGACATGCACCGACTCTTCATCGATCGCCCGCCACAGCGGATAGAGCGACTGCAGCCAACCGAACAACGGCTTGTCGGTCATCGGCGGGAATGCCCGTGTGAGGTTCTGGTAGATGTGGTGATGAGTGTTGACGAGCCCCGGTGTCACGAGGCAGTCGGTGGCATCGACGATTTCGGCCGCTTCGGGCATCGGGTCGCCCGAGCCACCGACGCCGGAGACCAAGCCGCCGGTGATGGCCACCCAACCGCCGGCCAGCTCGCGACGCTGTTGGTCCATGGTCGCAACCAGGAGGGCATTCTTCAGCAGCAGATCGGCGCGAGCGGTCATGGTGTGGCGTCCAGTGAATCGAGGATGTCGGTGATGTCGCCCATGGTCGTGCGGGGATTCACGATGCAGAAGCGGAGCACAGTCTCGCCTTTCCACGACGTGGGAACAACGAACGACTGCCCCGTATTCAGCTGATCATCGCTCCACCGCTGGTACTGCTCGGAGGTCCAACCCGTGCGACGGAACACGAGAATGCTGAGGTCGGGTTCGAGCAGTAGTTCGAGATTCGGTCGCGAACGGATCTCGTCAGCCGCCTCACGGGCGACGGTGAGAGTGGTCTCCATCGCGTCGGTGTAGGCGCGAGTTCCATGGGTGGCCAGACTGAACCACAGAGGGAGCCCCCGAGCGCGGCGAGAGAGGTGGTGGGCCACGTCGGCCGGGTTCATCTCGTGCCACGGTCCTTCTTCTGCCTCACCGCCGTGCAGCACGTCGAGGTACTCGGCCTGCTGGGTGTGAGCGCGTCGACCGTCATGAATGTTGCGGTACACCAGCGCGCAGCTGTCGTACGGAGCGAACAGCCACTTGTGCGGATCGACGATGAAACTGTCGGCGCGCTCGATGCCATCGAACAGATGACGAGCGCTCGGAGCGCACAACGCCGCCAGGCCGTACGCACCGTCGATGTGGAACCAGATGTTCTGGGCGTTGCAGATGCGGGAGATGCCGTCGAGATCGTCCACCACGCCGAGATTGGTGGTTCCGCCGGTGGCGATGACCGCGAACACGCGCTCTCGATCGTCGGCCGACAGACCTCCCAGCACCCTCGCAACGGAGTCGGCATCGAGACGACCGCGCTCGTCGGTGGGAGCGGCAACGACGTCGGCGTCCATGGCGTGGGCGGCCTGGGCAACCGACGAATGGGCGCCACCCGATGCGATCATGATTCCGCGAGTGCGATCGAGACGACCACCAGCACGCAAACGCCAGCGGTGTCGGGCCGCGATCAACGCCGAAAGATTTCCGGCCGTTCCTCCGCTCACGAATACGCCGCCGGCGGAGTTCGGAAATCCAGCGAGATCGGCCAACCAGCGCAGGGCTTGGTTCTCGGCGAACGCGGCCCCGGCACCTTCGAGCCACGACCCGGTGTAAATACTGCTCGCCGACACCACCATGTCGAAGATGACCGACGCTTCGGTTGGTGCGCCTGGAACGAAGGCGAGGAACCGCGGGTGATCGACCGAGATGCACGCCGGTGCGAGCACGTCGATGAACAACTGCAGCGCCCGTTCGCCGCCTATTCCGTCGGTTGTGATGGTCTCGCCCACAGCCGCCAGAAGTTCGTCGTACGGCTTCGGGGCATCGAGCGGTACCGGATCCATCCGGATTCGATCGAGCGAATACTCCAACGCGCGATCGGCGAGACGCGCGATCTGGGGGTCGTGTCGATGCACCGTCTCAGCCTGCCATGCCACTCAACGAGCGGCACGAACATCAGGTGTTGAGATCGAGGAGCTCGCTACCTTCGTGACGGGCTTCGCCGTCCTTCCAGAGCAGATGACCGAGCAGCCCGGCGATGCCCACCGTGCCGAGGCCCACCAGAACGGGGAACAGCAACAGAACGACGATCAGGACGATTGCTCCAGCCACGCTTCGACTCTACTTCTTCGCGCCGGACTTCTTCTTGGCGGACTTCTTCGCACCCGACTTCTTGGGAGCGGCTTTCTTCACGGCTTTCTTGACGGCCTTCTTCGCAGGCTTCTTCGCGGCAGCCTTCTTCACGGTCTTCTTGGGGGCCGCCTTCGTCGCGACCGGCTTGAACGCCCAGGCCTCGATCTCCACCGCACCGCCGAACGGCAACGCCGCCACTCCGATGGTCGAACGCGCCGGACGCGCTCCGTCGAAGCCGGCCACGTACGCCTCGTTGAACGTCGCGAATGTGTCCATGTCGGTGAGGAAGCACAGCGTCTTGGCCACGTCGTGAATGGAGAGGCCCATTTCCTTCAAACGAGCCTTCAAGTTCACGACGGCCTGTGCGGTCTGGCCGGCCACGCCACCGGGCACGAGAGCCCCGTCCTTGATGCCGAGCTGACCGGAGACGATCACCCAATCGCCGGCGCGAACCGCCGGGGTGTACGGACCGATGGGAGCAGCTGGTTTGTTGGCCATGCCCTCACGCTAGTCATCGACCGTCGCGAGCGCACGGCCAGCGCGGGGCGAAACGGGCATGACGCCATTCGGCGGCGGCCACGGCGGCGAACACGGCATCGCTCACATTGCGCACGGGTGAACCGTCGTCGACGACCTCGATGCGGATGGTTGGGGTGTCGACCGCACGAAGGACTCCGAACGACCGGATGGTGAGGTCGTGCACGGTCCCCTGCGCATCGACCGCGATGCCCTCCGAGCGGATCCAGCCGAGGGCCATGTGCGCCGCGCCGATGCAATACGAACGAAGAGTCACGTCGTCCAACACGTCGCCGCAACCGACGCGGACCGTCACCACGTCTCCGTCACTCGACGCTTCGGCCCACGAGCCATTCGGGGCCACCACGCGGTCGTGATCGGCCACCGACGCTCGAAGCACGGCGATCTCGGCCCACAGTGCCGCGCGCGGATCGAGCGAGGTGCGCGGACCGGGAACGTCGATCTCGACGACTTCCCAGTCGGGTGCCACCGCGGCCACCAATTCGCGCGCACCCGGAGTCGCTCGTACCCACAAAACTCCGGTGCCGTCGGATCGAACCCCAGCCGCCAACGGCGGCCGTTTCGCACCGAGTCGCACCACGTCTTCACGCGAGAGCACGATGCGCATCGACCACCCGTGCTCGTCGGCAAGTCGGCGCACTTCGTCGCGCAACCACGACGTGGTCTTGCCGCCGAACGCGCCGCCGTTCGTGAGCGGCCCCACGGGTTCGCCGCCGGGTGTGCACCACACCGCGTCGGGTTCGAGGTACGCCGGTTCGACCCAGGTGGTTCGCAGAGTCCGGACGAACTCGTGCTGTCGTTCGATGGGCACGTCGATCGGCCACGTGAGACCGACGGTCGAACGACGACCGGGAACCACACCGGCTGTACGACGAGCGTCGGGAACCGACGGCGCGACCACCCATTCTCCGGACGGTGCGAGAACCGCGACGAGCGAATCGGAAGGTGCCGAGTCGTCGGCGAAACCACCACGACCCAGTGCGACGTCGGCGCTCACCCGTTGCAACGCACCTCCTTCGATGCGGGCTCGCTCGGCGGCCGCATCGAGATCGCGTTCGCGTCGCTGCGGACGTTCGACGGCGGCTTCGACGATCGTCTGCCATCCGGTGCACCGACACAGGTGGGCGAGCAACGATCGTTCGACATCGGCCTTCACCGGCTCGACGTCGAGCAATCGCATGATGATGCCCGGAGTGCAGAATCCGCACTGACTGCCACCGGTCGCGCACAGAGCTTCGGCCCAGCCCTGCCTCACGGCGTCGTCGACGCCCTCCAATGTGGTGACCGCGCGACCGGATACTCGCGACACCGGGGTCACACAGGCGACCCGCGGCTCGCCGTCCACGAGAACCGTGCAGCATCCGCACTGGCCTTGTGGGGCGCACCCGTCCTTGGCCGAGCGAACACCCAGGCGATCGCGCAGAGCCGACAACAAGGTTCCTTCGGATGGAACCGACACCGGCTGACCGTTCAACACGAACTCCACGACCTCAACCTTTCCATGTCACAGCCCGCGATCTGGTGCACACCTCTCGTCGCCAATAGCGTTCGGAGGGTGACACCTCGTTCCACTTCGCGACGCGACCTCTTGCGCAACGCGGGAACGGCCGCGTTCGCTCTGCCGACCGCTCTCCTCATCGCGGCCTGCGGGGGCGACTCGTCGAACGACGACGCGAGCGGCGAAACAGCCACCGATGGTTCAGGCGAGTTGCCCGACGACGTGGTGCTGGCCACGCGATGGGTGCCCACCGAACTCGCACCCGGTGTCCAACGTCTGCCGGTATCACTCGCGACGGCCGCCGGCTTGTTGGCCGAGGGGCCCGTCCGACTCACGGGCAAGGTCGTCGACTACGACACCGGCGACGTGTTGGTGGACGAGTTGTCCGCCGATCGCCGCACTCTCGGTGAGGGCACGACTCCGTTCTATGTGTTTCGCACGTCGCTCGGCGCCGCCGGCGTGTACGGCCTCGTCATCGACGGCGGTCCGTCCGAACCCACGGCGTTCCAAGTGCGTTCGGCCGACGAACTGCCAGTGGCTCGCGTCGGCGAGTCACTCGCTGGTTTCGACACGCCGACCGTCGACGACCCACGAGGAGTCGACCCGATCTGTTCGCGCGAGCCCGAGCCGTGTCCGTTCCACTCGATCACGCTCACCGAAGCGCTCACGCTGAACAAGCCGGTGGTGTACGTGGTGGGAACGCCCGCGCACTGCCAGACCGGGGTGTGCGGGCCCGTCCTCGAGCAGATGATCGCGTTGTCCGACGAACTCGGCGATTCAGCGGTGTTCGTTCACGCCGACGTGTACGCCGACGATGCGGCGACCGTGGTGGCCCCGGCCGTGGAAGCGGCCATGCTCACGTTCGAACCGGTCGTCTGGATCACGGACGGCACGGGACGAATCGTCGAGCGGCTCGACGCCGTATGGGACGCGAACGAGATTCGCGAAGCGCTCAGCTGAACGACTGTCCGCAACCGCACGTGCGGGTTGCGTTGGGGTTCGTGATGTTGAACCCGGCCTGGTTGAGGCCGTCCTTGTAGTCGAGGGTCGCACCCTCGAGAAGCTGGGCCGACGCCGGGTCGACGACCACGCGCACGGCCGGACCGTAGGTGGCCTGCTTGTCGTCATCGGCGATATCACCATCGAAGAACATCTCGTACGAGAAGCCACTGCATCCGCCGGGACGCACGGCCACACGCAAAGCGAGATCGGTTGCACCTTCGGCTTCGAGAAGTTCCTTGACCTTGGTGGCTGCTGAATCGGTGAGGGTGATCACGTTTGTTCTCCTCCGTCGTTGCACGCAGTGTATCGGTGGCCTGGCTGGCCAGTCTCGGCGGGACCACCGGTACGATTGGGCCATGACGCGCCCGTTCGAGCCGCCGTCCGTCGAAGAGGTCACCAACCTCCTCCGGGCCGTCATCGACCCCGAGTTGGGCAGCGACGTCGTCGATCTGGGCATGGCCTCGTGCCGTTCGGTGTCGGCCGACGGCTTCGTGGTGATCGATGTCAAGTTGACGATCGGTGGCTGCCCCTTGCGGGCCCAGATCAAAAAGGACATCGAGACTCGAGTGGCGACCCATCCCGGGGTGCGCGGCGTGAAGATCGAGTGGGGCGAGATGACCGGTGACGAGCGTTCGGCCACCATGGCCAAGGCCCGCTGGAACGCCCGCGAGCGAGCCCCCGAAACCGAAGTGGCCGCGACCACCCGCGTGATCGCGGTGTCGTCCGGCAAGGGGGGTGTGGGCAAGAGTTCCGTCACGGTCAACCTGGCCGCCGCCATCGCCGCGCAGGGTTACACGGTCGGCGTACTCGACGCCGACATCTGGGGCTTCTCGGTTCCGCGCATGCTCGGCATCGATCAGCGTCTCGAAGCGGAGCGCGACGAAGCGAGTGGTCGGCCCAAGATCCTCCCCAACACGCGCGCGGTCGGGCGGGGTCTCCTCAAGGTCGTCAGCACCGGGTTCCTCGTCGACGATGAGGGAACCGCTCTCATGTGGCGCGGCCTCATGCTCACCAAAGCACTCGAGCAGTTCCTCCGCGATGTCGCATGGGGTGAGATGGACTACCTCCTCATCGACATGCCACCCGGTACCGGCGACGTGCAGATGGGATTGGCCCGTTTGTTGCCGCGCACCGACATGGTGATCGTCACCACCCCGGCCGTGAGCGCGCAGAAAGTGGCGATTCGCGCCGCCGACATGGCGCGACGGTCGTTCCTGCGGATCGCCGGAGTGATCGAAAACATGAGCACGTTCGTGTGCGAACACGGATCGCAGTACCCGCTGTTCGGAGTCGGGGGTGGACAGGCACTGGCCGACGAGATCGGTGCCCCGCTACTCGGGCAGATCCCGATCGAGCCCACCGTGGCCGCCGGCGGTGACGCGGGTGAGCCGGTCGCGCTGGCCGGTTCGGGCCCGGCCGCCGACGCGTTTCGGGCCATCGCCGACCAAATCGTGCGCGAGACCGTGCCGCCGGTCCAGATGGCCGGCTGTTCGGCCCGCCAGGAAATCAGCGAATCCCCGGTCACCCTCCGTCGTTCCGGTGACTGAACGTCACCGCATCGGTGACGAACTCCCACCAGAATCGGGGTTGATCTGATACCCCTCAGGGTATATTCGATCCGGAGAGGAGTCCCCATGAAACTGCCCGAGGAGACGATCGACGAACTGGTCAAGCGACTGCGACGCATCGAAGGCCAAGTGCGGGGCATCCAACAGATGCTCACCGAGGGTCGCGAGTGCCGCGATGTGGTCGCCCAGGTGTCGGCCGCCAGCACCGCCCTCGACCAAGTGGGATTCAAACTTCTCGCCGCTGGGCTCACGCACTGCATCTCCGACCCGAAGGAAGCGGCCAAGAACGGCTTCGACTTGTCCGAGGTGGAGAAGTTGTTCCTGAAGTTGGCGTAGGGCACCACCATGAGCCTCTACGTCAATCAGCACTACCTCGCCTGTCTGTCGCACGCGTCGTATGTCGTGGGTGACACCGCCAGTGGCCGGGCGGTCGTCATCGATCCTCAACGCGACATCTCGCTCTATCTCGACGACGCCCGCGAACACGGTCTCACCATCACCCACGTGATCGAGACGCATTTCCACGCCGACTTCCTCTCGGGCCACCTCGAGCTGGCCGAAGCCTGCGGGGCCCGCATCGTGTTCGGTGCCGCCGCGGCCGGTCGGACCGACTTCCCGATCGACGCCCTCTCGAATGGCTCGATCATCCGTCTCGGCGACACCGACGACAACGTTCATCTCGAAGTCCTCGAGACACCCGGACACACTCCCGAATCGATCTCGATCGTGGCTCGCGAGACCAGAACGTCGAAGCCGCACGCGGTGTTCACCGGAGACACGTTGTTCATCGGCGACGTCGGCCGGCCCGACCTTCTCGCATCGGTCGGGCACGAAGCCGACGACCTGGGACGAATGCTGTATTCGTCGTTGCGCGACAAACTGCTCGCCCTCCCCGACTCGACGCTCGTCTATCCCGCGCACGGAGCCGGTAGCGCGTGTGGCAAGAACCTTTCCACCAACACCGTGAGCACGATCGGCGAACAGCGTCGCTTCAACTACGCACTGGCCCCCATGTCGGTCGACGAGTTCGTTGCCGTCGTGACCGAGGGACAGACCACCGCTCCCCTCTACTTCCTCCACGCCGCCACCACCAACCGCCGGATTCGCGAGGTGTTCCACGAGGACGCGCCGCTGGCTGCGATGTCGATCGGTGATGTCCTCGCATCGATGAAGAACGGTGCGACCGTGGTCGACTGCCGGGATGACGCCGATTTCGCGATCGGTCACCTTCGCGGCTCCATCAACGTGGGCTTGGGCGGCCGTTTCGCCGAGTACACGGGTGAGGTCGTGGTGGCCGGTACTCCCATCGTGATCGTGGCCGAATCGGGTCGCGAGCGCGAGGCCTTCACTCGGTTGGCCCGCATCGGTTTCGATGCCGTACTCGGCTACCTCCACGATCCGGTGAAGCAGTTCCTCGAGAATCCCACGCTGGTCGCCACGGCGTCCCGCCTCACCGCGCACGAGTTCGACCAGCGACGCTCCGAACTGACCGACCTGCAACTCGTCGACGTCCGCAACAAGGGTGAGGTGGAAGCCGGAACGATCACGGGCGCCCAGCACGTCGATCTTCCATCGCTCACTCGTCGCGTCGGCGAGCTCGATCGTGGCAAACCGACGGTCGTGTTCTGTGCAGGCGGCTACCGATCGTCGATCGCGGCGAGCACCCTTCGGTCGCTCGGCTTCTCCGACGTGAGCGACATCCTCGGCGGCTACAACGCCTGGAACTCGGGTCAGCGGGTGGGGATGTCGTCGTAGCCGGCGTCGCCGGGCATCAACAGCGCGCGCAACTGGCCGTCATCCGACCACAACACTTTCGGAAGAACCCGTGGCGGAGTTCCGACCGCGCGGGCCGCCGCCAACGCCGAGTCGGCCGTGGCGTGCTCTTTCAGGAACGTCAGCATCGCCACCGTGGGCGGCATCATCATCAATTCCCCCGACTTGGCCCGCTCGAGCGCGTCGGCCGGTTCGACCCACGTACTGTCGACCGTTTCGATGTCGTCATGCAGCGGATCCTGATCGTCGGGCATCCCGACGACGAAGAAGCGGGTGTCGAAGCGGCGGTTCTCTCCGAACGGCGTGACCCAGTGGCCCACCCAGGCCAACTCGTCGAGTTGCGCCGAGAGGCCCTCGTCGGCGAGCACGCTCGTCATGCTTCGTTCACCCGAGTGCACCGCCCGACGGTGAACCTCGAATCGTTCCTTCATCGGATCGGAGTCGAATCGCACCGTGCGCCCACTGCCATCACGGGCCAGCAGCACACCGGCCTCCTCGAAGCATTCGCGGATCGCGGTCATCTCGTACGAATCGTCACCGTCATCCACTGCTCCACCCGGAAACACGTACATGCCGCTGGCGAAAGCGGCCTTGGTGGTGCGCTTCATCATGAACACTTCGAGCGGTCCGAGGTGATCGCGCACCAGCATGACCGTGGCGGCCGGACGAATGGCCACCTGCGCCGGATCGAAATCCTGCTGTCGACTCACAACTCGCCTTTGGGTTCGGTGGCGTCGGTGTCGACCACGTCGTGGCCGCCGAAGCGTGTCGACGTGGTGCCACCACCGAATCCGCGCACCACGAAGGTCGTGCCGCGCTTGGCCCGCCGCAGGAGATACGACCGGAAGATCGCGCGGGTGGGCGGAAACAGCATGAGGATGCCGAAAACATCGGTGAGGAATCCGGGCGTCAGGAGTAGTGCACCCGCGCCCAGGATCAACACCCCATCCATGATCTCCCGAGTGGGAACTCGACCCTGGGCGATCACCTCGTTGAACTTCGTCCACACCCGAAGCCCCTCGCGCTTCACGAGCCAGCTTCCGATGACGGCGACCGCGACGATGATCCCGAGGGTGTTGAGGAAACCGATCGTCAGACCCACCACGATGATCGTGTAGAGCTCGGCGATCGGAACGACCACGAACAACAGAAAGAGGATCACGGCGTCACCCTAGCCACGCCTGTTCCGGCATCTCCCGTCGGCCACTAGCGTCGGAATCGTGGCCTCAAACGACACGAAGCAGAGCGATGCACCGCAGCGCCCGCCGTCGGTCGACGCTCTGGCTCGTTCGCTCGCCACCACCGGCCTTCCGCATCCTCTGCTCGTCGACGCGGCCCGTGAAGCCATCGCACTCGGCGACCCGAGTCGCGCCTCGTCGATCGCCGAGGGAATCGCCACGTCGCTTCTGGTTCCCGTCATCAACGCCACCGGTGTGATCGCCCACACCAACCTCGGTCGTTCACCCGTATCGCTCCATCTCGCACCACGAGCACAGAACCTCGAATTCGATCTCACCACCGGCGGTCGCGGCAGCCGCCAACGCGGAATCGGCCGACTCATCGCCCGCGCGATCGGCGCCGAGGACGCCATGGTGGTGAACAACAACGCCGCCGCCGTGCTCCTCGTACTGGCCGCGCTCGCATCCGGACGCGACGTGGCGGTGAGTCGTGGTGAAAGCGTGGAGATCGGCGGCGGTTTCCGCGTACCCGAAGTGATGGAGCAATCGGGCGCGCGACTCGTCGACGTCGGCACGACCAATCGCACGCGCCTGGCCGATTACCGCAAGGCCATCGGCCGCAAGGGCAACGACGTCGCGCTCGTGCTCAAAGTGCATCCGTCGAATTACCGCATCGACGGTTTCGTGGAAGAGACGCCGGTGAACGAGTTGGCGACGCTCGGTGTTCCGGTGGTGGCCGACATCGGATCGGGACTGCTGGATGCCGCCTGTCCATGGCTCGACTCCGGTCCTCCGACGTGGCTCAACGGCGAACCCGCCGCGCGCCAATCGCTGCAAGCCGGTGCATCACTCGTCACGTTCAGTGGCGACAAGCTCATGGGCGGTCCGCAGACCGGCATCATCGCCGGTCGAGCCGACCTGGTGGCCGCCTGCGCACAACATCCGCTGGCGCGTGCCCTTCGCCCCGGCGGCTTGGTGTTGGCCGCCCTGCACCAAGTGTTGCTCGCCTACCTCGCGCGAACGGTCACCGCCGATGTGCCGTTCTGGCGCATGGCCACGGCGAGCACCGATCACCTGCGGCGACGCGCCGAAGCCATCGTGGCCCAGATCCCCGGAACGCGAGCGATCTCGTGCGAGTCGTTGCCCGGAGCCGGTAGCACGCCCGGTGCGTCGATCCCGTCGGCGGGTCTCGCTCTCGACGGCGACCGCAGTGCGGCGCTGAGATCGTTCCGACCGCCGGTGATCGCCCGCGTGCGCGACGACGTGACGATCCTCGATCTTCGAACCGTCGACCCGTCCGACGATCACGTCGTGGTGGAAGCCGTGCGGCGGGTCCTCACCTGACGATGAGGATCTTCGCGACCGCGGGTCACGTCGACCACGGCAAGTCGTCGCTGGTCACCGCCCTAACCGGCACGAACCCCGATCGCTGGCGGGAAGAACGCGAGCGCGGAATGACGATCGACCTCGGCTTCGCGCACTTCACGCTCCCCTCCGGCCGCGAGGTGTCGCTCATCGACGTGCCGGGTCACATCCGATTCATCAACAACATGCTGGCCGGGGTGGGTGGAATCCACGGCGCGATCCTGGTGGTCGACGCCCATGAGGGTTGGATGCCGCAGACCGAGGAGCATCTGCGCATTCTCGAATTGGCCGGCACACGCCATGGTGTGGTGGTCGTGTCGCGAGTCGACCTGGTCGACGACGACGAAGCCGAACTGACCGCCATCGACACTCGTGAGCGCTTGGCCGGCACCTTTCTGACCGACGCACCGATCGTCAAGGTGTCGACCGTTCGCGGCGACGGTCTCGACGATCTCCGACGCGAACTCGACCACATGATGGACACGTCTTCGGGATCACCCGATCGAGATCGACCTCGATTGTTCGTCGATCGCGTCTTCGCGCCCAAGGGCAGTGGAACGGTGGTGACCGGCACCCTCACCGATGGCTCGCTCGCGGTGGGCGACAGCGTGGTCGTGCAGCCGCTCCGTCGCGAGGTGCGAGTGCGCGGTATCCAAACCCACGGGCGCACGGTCGAGTCGATCGAGCCCGGCCATCGGGTGGCGCTGAACCTCAGCGGTGTCGAGCACGGTGATGTGCGCCGTGGTCATGCGGTGGTTCGCGCCGATGACTGGCACCTGACCACCATGCTCGATGCTTCGTTCAGTGCGCTGTCTGCACTCGATCACGACGTGACGCGGCGCGGGGCCTACACGATGCACGTCGGATCCGATGAACTCCCGGTCCGCCTGCGAGTGCTCGGCGACGAATCGATTCGACCCGGCGCGAAGGGGTTCATCCGCCTGCACCTGGCCGAGCCGCGACCCCTGGCGATGGGTGACCGCTTCGTGATTCGCGAGAGCGGACGTGACGAGACGGTCGGTGGTGGCGTGGTGCGCGACGTGGCTCCGTTGCTCACGGCCTCGCGGGCTCGGCCGATCGACGACGACGAAACCAACGTCGATCGCATGGTGGCCGAGCGCGGATGGATCGACGCCGTCGACCTCCGGCGCTTCACCGGAGTGTCGAGAACTCCGAACGTCGCGCGATGGGTGGTCGATCCGGCCGTGCTCGAAGCGACCAACGAGTCGTTGCGCGCGCGTCTCGCCGCTGCGGGGGCCGACGGTCTCGAGATCAGTTCACTCGACGATCGGGAGCGCGCGCTACTCGCGATGTACGCCGACATCCAGGTAACGGGTGGATACGCGCGAACTCGCGGGTCGGACGATCCGCTGCTGTCGCATCCGGGCATCGAGACGATCCGCGCCGGCGGTTGCGCTCCGCCGGTGCCGACCACTCTCACCAACACCGAGTTGCGGCGCCTGCAGAAGGCGGGTGTCCTCTTCGAACGCGACGGAGAGTGGTTCCACGTCGACGCGCTCGAAACCGCACGTCTCGCCGCCCTCGGCCTGCTCACCACTCATCCGGACGGCTTCACGATGTCGCAATTCCGCGAGGCGCTGGGTGTGACGCGCAAGCACGCGGTGCCGATCGCCACCGAACTGGACGCTCGCGGCGTCACCCGTCGCCGCGGTGACGTGCGCATCGCCGGACCGCGCCTCAACCGCGAGTGATCAACTCCGGGTGGATCCACCGGAAGGTGAGATTCACCCGCGGCGCCGAAACGGCTTTCTGCTTGGGCACTTCGTGCTTCCACGCGTGCTGGCACAGTCCGCTCATGACCACCAGCGACCCACTGGCCAAGTCACGATCGACGACGGTTCGCGACTCGTTGTGGCGCAGCCGAAATCGGCGCACCGCGCCGAGGCTCAGCGAGGCGATCACCGGCTCACGACCGAGTTCTGGTTCGTCGTCGGCGTGCCACCCCATGCTGTCGCGGCCGTCTCGATAGAGATTCAGAAGCACCGAGTTGAATCGTGCCCCGCTGAGCGCTTCGCACATCCCTCGCAATTCGTCGAGGATCGGCAACCACGGCCGTGGTGTCATGGTGATTCCCGAGTAGGTGTAGGCCACGTCGCCGTACCACGAGTTCAGGCGGGGTTGGTCGACTTCCTTGCCGAACAACACGATGCTGCGTTGTTCCCAGTCGACGTCGTCGACGAGTTGCCGAAGCGTGTCGGCGGCACTTCGCTCTCCGAGCGCCCACTCCCAATACTTGGCGCTGCCGTCGTACGGCAGCAGTTCGACCGGATCGTCGAACAGGCTCACTCGGCGGCGTCGGCCGTCTTGGGCTTGCGTTCGCGATAGTCGCGCGCGCCGCCGGCTTCGGGTTCGACCTCGAGGATGATGCCGTCGATCGCCACCACGCGGGCCGTCTCGCCGGCCTTCACCGGCGTGGCTCGATTGGTGCGCGCCTTCCAACGCGCTTCACCGATCTGCACACTGCCGTCGGGCGCGATGTCGGTGACGGCGCGACCCGTGGCTCCGATCATCCGCTCGCGGCCCACCGTGGGCGTGGCGAAGCGGGTTCGAGTCATGCTCGGCATGCCCGAATAGAACGTGAACGCGATGCCGCCGATGCCGACCAACAAGGTGAGCCAGGACGGGCGCAAGGTGTGCTGATCGACGGTGGGGAACATGAACCACGAACCAACGACGAACAACGCCATGCCGACCGCCGTCCAGAAGCGTGGGATACCCACCTGAACGTCGACGGAGAACGCGACCATCGACAGAACCACCAGCACGAGAGCCCACGTGCGATCGGGCAATTCGCCCAGACCGAAGAAACCGAGCAACAGGCACACCGCACCGACGACTCCGGCCACACCAATGCCCGCGGTGAAGAACTCGAAAACGAGCAAGGCGAGCCCGATGATGAGGAAGAGGTAGGCGACGGCCGGACTGGCCGCGGTGTGGAACATCTGGGAGATCAGGCCGAGCTTCTGGAAGCGAACCGTGGTGATGTCGCTCGACGCGGTGCCGTCATCGGCCACCGATTCGACCGCGGTATCGAGCACGACGCCGTCGACTTCGAGTCCGTCGAGGGCGAACACCATGTTGCGGATGGTGGGAGCACCCTCGTCGGTGATCTCGAGTTTGAGTGCACCGGCTCGACGTGCTTCCTGGAATCCGAGGGTCTCGGTACGAAGTTGCTCGGTCGCATCGCCGAACGAGACGTCGTCGAACAGAGGGGTTCCGATCTTCCCGATGCGAGCACCCGGCGCCATTCCGGTGGCATCGGCGGCCGACAACAATTGCGCGACCAGCCCGGTGGCTCGTGCACCCGATGGTCCGACCCAGATGGCGATCGGAACGGACGCGTCGCGAATCTGCCGGTAGAGATCCTTCATCTCGTCGCGACCGACGACGGACGCTTTCGAGTTCAGCTGGAGGATGAGAGCTTGCGACCCGTCGGTCTCGGCACGTTCGATCGCCTGGGTGATCTCGTCGACGACGATGCGGTCGACGAGGCCCGATACCTGCAACACGTCGACGGGGACCAGACCAATTCCTTTGGACCCCTCCTCCGACGAAGATGCGCCGTCGCTCGACTGATCGGACGGCGCAACCGTGGCGTTGACGGACGACACGTCGGCGAAACCGAGCACCGATCCGATCGCGATGAAGAGGATCGCTAGTCTGCGCACGAGTGCCTCCGAAAAATCCTGATCCGAGCCGACTGTTCACCAGTTCGCGTTTGCTCGTGGTGGCCGGCAAAGGGGGTGTCGGCAAGACAACGGTAACGGCTGTTCTGGCGACCGCTGCAGCCGATGCCGGACTTCGCGTGTTGGTTGTGACACTTGACGGTCGCCCGGGTCTCGCCGCGCTCTTCGGCGCCAACGCGTCGGCGGGCAGCACGTACGACGGAGACATCGTGGCCAGCGGCCGCGGCCCGGGAAAACGGGGATCGATTCATCTGCGCACGCTCTCGGCCGGTGAAGCGCTGCAGGACTATCTCGCGACCCAAGGTCTGGCCCGCTTGGCCAAACGACTGGTGAACACCGGAGTGGTCGACGTGGTGGCGAGTGCCGCGCCCGGCATCGACGATCTGCTCGTGCTGGGCAAGATCAAGCATCTCGTCGGATTGGCCGGACCCGACGGACCGCACGATCTCGTCATCGCCGACGGACCAGCGGCCGGACACGCGATCAGTTTCCTTCGTTCGCCGTCCGCGATGGCCACGACCGTGCGCGGTGGTCCGCTGCGCTCGCAAGCGATCGAGATCGACGGGATGTTGCGCGATCCGGCGCGGAGTCGGGTGATGCTCGTGACCCTTCCCGAAACGACACCTGTGAACGAACTTAGCGAGACCGCCGCGACCATGACATCGGAAGTTGGTGTGGCACTCGCCCCGGTGGTGGTGAACGGCGTCGATCGCGCCGGCGACGTGGAGGCACTGGTGGCGGCCGGTCGAGTCATGGACGACGACTTCGGTGCCGCCGCTCGCTTCCGCGCCACACGGTGCGCGGTGCACTCGCGCGAGGTCGAGCGCCTCAACTCATTGCTCGGCAACTCACCCATCGAACTACCGCACGTTCCGACAGCGGGCTTGACGGCCCGAGACGTGGAGCGTCTGGCCCGCATCCTCACCGAGCAGGTCTCGTGATGAGCAAAAGGCGTTCGCATGGTTCGTTCGCGGATCTGGTGGATTCGGCCAAGGTCGTGGTGTGTTGTGGTTCCGGAGGTGTGGGCAAGACCACCACGGCGGCCGCGGTGGCCATCGAGGCCGCGCGACGAGGTCGTCGCGTGTGCGTGATCACGATCGATCCGGCTCGCCGCTTGGCCGATGCACTCGGGATCGCCGGCGAACTCGGCAACGACACGACTCGGGTGGTGCTGCCCGAGGGCGAGATGTGGGCGACCATGCTCGATGCGCGAACGACGTTCGACGGAGTGATCCGACGCCACGCTCGTGACGAGAAGCAGGTCGATCGGATTCTCGGGAACCAGTTCTACGTGAACGTAGCGAGTCGCTTGTCGGGCAGTCAGGAGTACATGGCGGCCGAACGCCTCTTCGAACTGCACAACGATGATCGCTTCGACCTGATCGTGGTGGACACGCCGCCCAGTCGCGAGGCTCTCGATTTCCTCGAAGCGCCGCAGAAGCTCATGAACTTCCTCGATCACCGTGTGTATCGGTGGCTGATCGCCCCGGCCCGCGGTGGGTTGAAGGTTCTCAACATCGCGGCCCAACCCATCCTGCGCACGATCGGGCGGGTGATCGGGGCCGATGTACTGGCCGACGCCATCGACTTCTTCCAGGCATTCGAGGGAATCGAGGAAGGGTTCCGCGCGCGAGCCGAGGAAGTGCAGACGTTGTTGCGGTCGCCGGAGACTCGTTACGTGGTGGTGGCATCGCCACGCCACGACACGGTGAACGAGGCCATGTACTTCGTGTCGCAATTGGGCCGAACGGGTATGGACACCAGCGCGGTGATCGTCAATCGCCTGCAACCGCGCTTCGGCAAGCACTCGGCCACGAAGCTGCGCGGTGAGATCAAAAGGCTCGAGGCCGAGTCGCCCGACTCCGACGAGTTGGTCCTCCACCGCAACATGGCCGATCTGGTAGCCGTGGCCGATGCCGAGGACAAAAGCATCGAGCCGCTGCTCACGTTCGCCGAGTCGGCGATCGTGGCCCGGGTGGCCCTGCGGGCCGACGACGTGCACGACCTGACCAGCATCGGGTCGATCGGCCGCGAGATCTTCGGTGATCGCTGACCGAGGTTCGTCCCGCCCCAGCCGGTGGGGATAGCGTCCTTACCGTGCACGTGATTCTCGCCACCGACGCCGATTGGCTCATCGATGAAGTGACCGCCGCGCTCGGTGGGCCCGACACGTCGTTCACCGTGTGTCGTGATGGACGCGCGGTGGCACCGACCGTGAAGGCGCGCACACCCGACCTGGTGATCCTCGACATGCAGATCGGCACCATGGGTGGTGTGGCCGTGACCATGGATCTGCGCCTCGACGAAAGCGGTGGAACGTTGCCGCACGTTCCGATCCTGATGCTTCTCGACCGAGACGTCGACATTCATCTCGCTCGGCGCAGCGGCTCGGACGGCTGGCTCATCAAGCCCCTCGACTCACTCCGTCTGCGTCGCGCGGCCCGCGCCATTGCTGGTGGTGGGTGCTACGCCGAGGGCATTCCAACCCCGCCCGAGACGGCCGACTCCCCCGACGGGGAACCCGCCAACGCCGGGTAGCATTTCGCTTCGCACCATCGGGGTGTAGCGCAGTTTGGCTAGCGCGCCACGTTCGGGACGTGGAGGCCGGAGGTTCAAATCCTCTCACCCCGACCACGAAAGAAGGCCCCCTGCTTCGGCGGGGGGCTTTTCGTTTCGGACCGGGCTACGAACCCCAAACAGTATTGAGGCCGGAATCGATCACTACGATCGAAGGTTCATGCGTATCTCACGGTTTGTTTCCGTTCTCGCACAACTTGCTGGTGTTGCGATCGTCGTCATGGCCCCTTCGCAAGTTTCAGCAGCGCCCGCGCAATGTGGGCTCTGGAACGGAGCGACTCTGCGCTACGAGATCGACGACGAGGGAGATTTGGACACGTTGCGTTCAAATGCCTTGTGTCTGACCCAGACGCTGTTCCAAACCGCCGACATCGATCTCGCCGCCGACCTCAACACGGCCTGGACTCCAATTTCCAACTTCGCCGGCAACTACAACGGCAACGGCAAGTCAATTACTGGATTGAAACTCAGCGGCAACAACTCAGGCCTGTTCAATACGACGACGTCCGCTGTGTCGATCACCGATCTCAACGTCGTCGTCGACCCGACCTCCAATGCAGGCGATCAGGTCGGGGCCCTGGTGGGAGAGGCCAGCGGACCAGTCACCATCACGGGGGTCGGCGTCCAGGCGAACTTCACGGGCGGGAACAACGTGGGCGGGTTCATCGGGAGGACGGAGAGCATTGTCACGATCTCCGCCAGCAGCATCGCTGGAACCATTAGTGGAAGCTTTATTGCCGGAGGCATGATCGGCAGAACGGACAGCGGCACGAGCAACACGGTCGTTATCTCGAATTCTTCATCGACTGCGAACATCAGTGTGACAGGGAGTTTCGCCGGGGGCTTCGTCGGCGTGGGTCTCAACACCGATGTGACGATTACGAACTCCGATGCTGATGGAAACATCTCGGCCGGAGTCGACTACGCAGGGGGATTCAACGGAGGATCGAGAAACCTCACCGTCATCGACTCTGGGGCGCGAGGAAATGTGAGTGCCTTATCGCCTCTCTGGGGTGCGGCCGGGGGCTTCTCCTCCGGCCAACAGGCCGACGTGACCATCGTCAGAAGCTATTGGAGTGGAATTGTGTCGTCGGCCGGGTCATTCAGCGCTGGGTTCGTCACCGACGCGAATGTCACCACCATTTCGGAGAGTTACTGCCTCGGCCAGATCAGCTCAGGGAACGGCATTTCGGGTGGATTCGTCGGATGGGCGTCCGATCTGTCGATCGATCAGAGTTTCAGTGATTGCGATGTGACGGTGGCCGGAAGCCAAGCGGGTGGCCTCTTCAGTCAAGCCAGCGGCAATGCCTCGGTGACGAACAGCTATGTCTCCGGTGATGTAAATGCCACATCATTCTTGGGTGGCTTGGGCTGGAGCGTGCTCGGTAACAGCGCCATCAGCAACAGCTACGTGACCGGATCCGTCACCGGTGCAGCCCCGCGCGGCAAGTTCACCGCTCAAGTCACGGGTACATCCACCGTCTCGAACTCGTTCTGCTTGCTCGATGTGTGTGCCGACCCCAACCTGGTCACCGCCGAGCAGCTCGGATCGCGGACCTTTCTCGGATCTCGCTCCTGGGATGTCGCGAGTGTGTGGTGTGTCAACCCCCTTGTCAACAGCGGTCGACCCTTCCTTCGGGCCACTCTCTTCGGACCTTTCGCAACTCTGCTCGGCACGACTGGTTGTGCGAGCGATCCGGCACGGTCGGTACCACAGCTCCACTGGCTCACCATCGAGCCGGGCGAGGGGACTTGCATCCTCGACTCCGAGGTCGTCACCACCTCCGCAAGGACGCCATTCCTGGGCTACCGCTACGTCCCCGGGGCTGCCGAGTGCGCCCGGATCGGTTTCGTGTTCTCGGGTTGGGCCAGTCGGGCCGAACCATCGAGGCAACTCAACCTCCCCCTCCTGTACGAACTCGAAGACGGGGTCTGGCGGTACTTCATCGCCGACAGTCGAGATCTCGTCGCTCTCTGGAGACAGGCTCCCTGAACCCCAGAGGTCAGTGAGGTCGTCAGCACGAGCTACGAGCCGACGACGCGGAATCCGAGGTGCCGCGCGGCCTGAGCCATCCGCAGATCGAACGTGCACACAGTGAGGTTGTCGATGTCGAGAATGCGAGCACAGGCGAGATGAACGGCGTCGAGTGAGCGGACGCCCAGTTCGGCGGCGATGTCGGCGGCGGCCCGCCAGACCCGCTCATCGGGGTTGATCAATGCGATCCGATCGAGGTCCTCTTCACTGACTCGAATCGCCTGGCGGAGATCGGCCCCGTCGAGTGCCTTCGAGAGAACCCGTCTCAACTCGACGACGGTCAGCCACGAGGTGGCGAGAACCGGGTCGGCCTGCATGTGGCGGCGCGCATCGGCCGAGTCGGCTTCTGCCACGTACAGCTTGGCCAGGGCACTCGTGTCGACGTAGGTGGTCACTCGCCCCGATCCTCACGGAGGAGATCGAGCGTGCGCCGGGACGAACGAGCGGGTTCGTGATCGCCGATCGAACCGCCACGCTGGGGAGGGCGGATCCAGCCTTCGTCGATTCCTCGCCGTAGAGGATCTCCGGCCACGAGAGGCACAATCTCCGCGATTGGAAGGCCCCGATCGGTGATGCGGATCACCTCACCCGCGGCAACCCGACGCAAGTGCTCGGACAGGTGCTGCTTCAGCTCTCGAACGCCGACGTCCATGTGGACACATTATCTCTTGTGTGGACACACAGGCGACGTCTCGACCGCTCGCCCCGACCCCCATTCGACCCCAATTGAATGATTGATACAGTCATTCATGTATGAGCCGTACACGCCGACTCTCAGCTTTGATCACGTCGATGACGGTTGCCGCCATGTCGTTGGGAGTCGCCTCCCCGACTCTCGCCGCCCCCGCATCCTGCTCCCTGACCTCTGGTGCGGGCGGCACCTACCTGGTGACAAGCGAAGCCGACCTTCTCACACTTCGAACCGACACCGACTGTCTGGACGAAAGCATCGTCCAGACGAACAGTTTCACGATCTCGGTTGGCAATCGTCCGTGGACCCCGATCAACAACTTCGTCGGCACGTACAACGGTCAGAACAAGTCCATCGGTGGGCTCGAGCTCGATGGTGACTCGGCGGGGCTGTTCAACGTCGGGAACACCGGCGCGACCTTCTCCAACCTCACCATCAACTTGGTTGCCTCATCCGCAGGTACCCGTGTGGGCGCCTTGATCGGTCTGTCTACGGGTCCGGTCTCGATCAGCACGGTCGCGGTAACGGGAGCGATCACGGCCACTGGTGACTACCTCGGTGGAGTCGTCGGTAGTGCCGGCGGCGACGTCACGATCAGTGCGACTTCGTTCACTGGTTCGCTGGTGGGAGACGACCAAGTAGGCGGGATCATCAGCAACTCGAGTGGAACAGTCGTGTCTCTCAGCGACAACACCGTCACCGGAAATGTGGTGGGAGTGGGCCTGAGGATCGGAGGAATCCTCGGATCGATGTCCAACGCCGCGGCTGGAACCATGGTCCTCGGTGTCGGCAACGACGTCATCGGCAACGTCTCGGGCAGCGCGCGCGTGGCCGGTATCGTCGGCTCGAGTGGGGCCAAGACACTGAGTCTGACGTCGAACACCTATGTGGGCGATGTGACGAGCTCCGGAGACGACGCCGGCGGAATCATCGGTTCCACGACAACTGGTGGGTCGGGAACCACCGTGACGGTGAACGGAAATACCGTGACCGGTGACGTCGACGGGGGTGATGACTACGTCGGTGGAGTGATCGGAGTCAGTTCGGCAGAACTCACAACGGCGAACTCGAACGTGGTCTCCGGAGACGTCCGTGGCAATGGTGACCAAGTTGGCGGGGTGATCGGCGCGACAACGAACGGTGCCAATGGAACGGCACTGACCACGAATGGAAACAGCGTTGATGGAAATGTTTCGAATCTCGCGACCGGAGTCCTGACCTCGTTGGGTGGGGTCGTGGGGAGCAGCGGCGTGCTCACACTCACCGTCAGCAACAACACCGTCGACGGAAACATCACCGGGTCATGCGAATACGTCGGTGGGATCGTCGGCTTGACCACAAATGGAGCCGATGGAACTACCGTCGTCGTCGTTGGCAATCTCAGGACCGGAGCCGTCACTGGTTCCGCGATTTCCACCTTCTCGACCACCGGGGGGATCATCGGGTCATCGGGCGCCAAGAGCGTCACCGCAAGCAACAACACCGTCGAAGGCGACACGAACGGCGCTGGAGACTACGTCGCGGGTGTCATCGGCTTCACGACCACGGGAGGTGACGGAACTTCGGTGACTGCGAATGGCAATCGGGTCGAAGGCCAAGTCCTCGGTACCGGAGGGTCGGGGGCATTGGACTCGGTCGGAGGCGTCATCGGAAACGCCGGGGCCAAAGTCCTCACTGTCACGAGCAACGTCCTCATCGGTGGGGCCACCGGAGCCGGCGAATTCGTCGGTGGCGTGGTGGGAATCAGCGGCGGCACGACCATGTCGATCGGTGCGAACTCCGTCACTGGCACCATCGCTGGCGTCAGCGGCTCGGTCGGAGGAGTTCTCGGCTCGACCTCCAATGGAGGGGCGACCACATTGACCATTTCCGCAGCGCTGGTGAGCGGCACCGTCACCGGGAGCGCACGAGTGGGAGGCTTGATCGGAAAGGCGGATGCGGTCCAGACGCTCACGATTTCTTCGTCGACAGTCAGTGCGACGGTGTCGAGTGGTGGCGACAAGGTCGGAGGCTTGATCGGCTCGTACTCCCGGTTCGACGGAGTCTTGACGATTTCCACGGCGAGGGTTGCCGGAACCGTCGAGGGCGGTGCAGAGATCGGAGGGCTCGTCGGAAGGCTCAGTAGCCCCGGGGTCACTATTTCTTCGACACGAATGGAAGCCGGCGTGACCGGATCCGGTGACGAAGTGGGAGGTTTCGTCGGTTCGTACTCCAGTTTCACCGGCCAGCCGTCAATCACATCTTCGATGATGACCGGGAACGTGAACGGTCGTGATCAAGTCGGTGGTGTCATCGGAGGTCTTCTCACCGCGGGCGCGACAGTGTCCGCTTCCGGGGTGACCGGAAACGTGGGAGGACGCTCGCAAGTCGGCGGTGTCATCGGCCTCGCCGGCACCTTTGCCATGCCCAGCAACGTCATCATCGACCAGGCTTTCGTCCGAAGTTCGATCACGGGCACCTCCACGAAGGTTGGCGGCTTGATCGGATGGGCCAACTATCTGGTCACCGTCACCGACAGCTTCGCACGCGGCCCTGTCACCGGAACCAGTGAGGTAGGGGGATTGATCGGAGAGGTCGCACAGGACCTCACGCTCGCGAGGTCGTACTTCGAAGGCTCTTCGTCAGCCACCTCCAACACGAATGACGACGCATTCGTCGGCCTGCTCAACGGCATTGCCAACCCGACCATCTCCGCCAGTGCCTCGTTCTGCACCGGATCGGATTGCCAGACTTCGTACCGGACGACCGCCACCGATCTCAAGACGGAATCCTTCGTCTCGGGCGCGGGTTGGGACGTCGACAACGTGTGGTGCGTCGTGGCATCGCTCAACGACGGGTTCCCGCTGTTGCGCACGATCACCGGAGGACCTTTCAACATCGTCGCGTGCGATCCCATCGTGATCCCGGACACTTCCGGACCAGGTGGGCCGAGCTTGATTCGCATCACCCTCGATCCGAATGGCGGAGCTTGTGGAGTCGGTGCCGTACGCTCCGAGCCGCAGACCATCGCGGCCGTTGGATACGCCTACCTGCCAGGAGCAAGTGATTGCTTCCGCGAGGAACACGAGTTCGTCGGCTGGGCCGATGTCGGCGATCCGACTTCGGTGAAGAACTTGACTCTCATCGTCGACCCGGCCGATGGATCACTGCGGCTGTTCGTCACTCAGTCGATGGAACTGGTTGCGGTCTGGAGATCGGTTCCTCGGGCCGAGGTGTCCACGCCCCCCAATCCACCCACCGTGTTCGTGGGCATACGTAACTGGTTGTGCCGCAATTGCGGCGTGCTCTTGATCTGGAACCGTCCGCCCGCAGGTTCGAGTGTTGCGATCGTCAACCCTTCTGGAACACCAATCTGTGCTGGAAGCGTCGCGTCGATCGGAGAATGGAGTCTGTGCCATGACCGGCGTGGACGCGCCGGTGCGTATCGCCTCCTGTTCTCCAACGCCGTTGGCTCGAGCAAGCCCGCGATCGCGAACGTTCGGTAGCAGAACGAACGACGACGCGTCAGATCGTGGCCGCGGACTCGGCCAGACGAAGAACCTCGCGAAGCGGAAGGCCCAGTGCAAGGGCGGCGCGGGCCGCGTCGTCGTGTTCGACCTTCACACGATCACCGGCGATCTTCACTCGAATCTCGTGGCCTTCCACGCAAACCACTGCTTCGCGACGCGCCTGGGGCCACCGTTCGATGATCGATCCGCGAATGCCCAACGAGCCGGTCTCGTCGACCATCACCCGACTGATGATGTCGGTGAGGGCGGGATCACACAACGCATGAACGGTATGGGCGGGTCGGCCCTTCTTCATGACGATCGGCGTGGCCCACGCATCGTGCGCTCCGGCGTCGAGAAGCGCGCCGATGGTGTGCGCGATCACCTCGCCGGTCACGTCGTCGACGTTGACCTCGAGAAGACGCACCGCCTGGCCCCCGCCACCAGCATTCACCGCGACATCCCCCACCACCACTTGAACCACATTGGCACGGCCGTTCACATCGAGCGCTCCGGCACCGTAACCACGGGCGCTCACGCTCAGCGTGGGCATCGCGCCGAACGTCTCGGCCAATGCGGCCATCACCGCGACGCCGGTGGGCGTGGCCAATTCGCGCCGGTCGTCCAGCCCGACGAGCGGAATCTGTCGCATGGCCGCCAACGACACGGTGGCCGGCGCCGGGTTGGGCAATTCACCGTGTTGGGTGCGGACGATTCCGTGGCCGGTGCCGATCGGTCCGCACGAGATGGAATCGACACCAAGCACTTCGAGAGCCGCGCACGCACCCACGATGTCGACGATCGAGTCGACCGCACCCACCTCGTGGAACTCGACATCGTCCACGTCGACTCCGTGGATCTTCGCTTCCACGTCGGCGAGCACCGCGAAGACGGCAAGCGAGCGAGCGCGAACACGTTCGGGTAGGTCGGCTGACTCGATCATCGACCTGATGTCGCTCCAGGCACGGTGATGATGACCATCGTGCTCATGAACCGCCACGATCGCTCGTGTGGACTTCACGCCGGCCCGCTGCGTCGGCTCGAACGTGAGGGCGTAATCGTCGAGGCCGAGCCCGGCCAACATGGACCCGATCGACAACGGATCGGCGCCGGCGTCGACGAGCGACGCGAGCAACATGTCACCCGCCACTCCTGCCGAGCAGTTGAACCAGGCGTGACGCGTCACGATGCGCCTCGAGCCGCCCGCACGATGCGCGCCGCCGCGCACGCGGCGCCGTAACCGTTGTCGATTCCCACCACCGTCACGCCGTTCGCGCACGTAGCGTGCATCGCCAACAACGCCGTCACGCCATCGAGCCCCGAGCCGTACCCGACACTCGTGGGAACCGCGATCACCGGCTTGCCCGACAGCCCACCGATCACGCTCGCCAACGCGCCTTCCATTCCCGCGATCACGATCACCAGGTCGGCCGCCATCACGTCGTCCACTCGCGAGAGCAAGCGGTGCAGTCCGGCGACACCGACATCGGTGATGCGCTGCGCCTCGATGCCGTGGGCGCGAAGAGCCAGCAGACATTCGTCAACCACCGGAACATCGGCGGTTCCGGCCGACACCACCAGCATTCGACCCGAGTACCAAGGAGACGGAGCACGCCAGAGCATCGAGGTGTGCGCCATGAGGGCCGGACCGTGCGCGGCTTCGAGCGCTTTGCGCTGATCGTCGTTCGTCCGCGTCACGAGAACGGGCCCGGTGCCATGAGTCAGCAACTCGGCCACGATCTGCACGCATTGCTCGGGCGACTTGCCCGGCCCGTACACCGCCTCGGGCGCTCCCTGTCGCAGGTGACGGTGATGATCGACGAGCGCATCGCCCACGTCGCCGAACGGCAAGCGAGCGAGTCGGGACATCGCATCATCGGGCGACACGCGGCCCTCCGAAACGGCCAGCATCAGTTCGCGCAGCGAGTCGGCGTCCATGGGCTCCATGCTCGCATGAGATAACCCGGCTCGCACAGCGAGGCCCAGTCCGTAGCCTGGTGCCATGACTCCGGTGACCCCCAACGGCCAGGCCCCGCGTGTGGGCTTCTTCGGCCCGTTCGGCACGTTCACCGAACAGGCGGTGCGGTCGCAGGCCGACCTCGGAGCGGGCGAACTCGTGGCCTTCCGTACGGTGCCCGATGTTCTCGACGCCGTTGCCGACGGCTCGGTGGACGTGGGCGTGGTCCCGATCGAGAACTCCATCGAGGGCACCGTCAACTTCACACAGGACGCGTTGTCGTTCGACTACTCGCTGCTCATTCAGCGCGAGATCGTCATGAACATCGAGCATTGCCTGCTCGGCCTGCCCGGCACCAAGACCTCCGACATCGCTGCGGTTCTCTCCATTCCGGTGGCGACGGCCCAGTGCCACCGCTATCTGCGCGAGAACCTGCCCCAGGCCGAGGTTCGCGCCGCCAACAGCACCGCCGACGCGGCCAAGACTGTCGCTGCCAACGGCGATCGTTCGTGCGCGGCCATCGCACCGAACAACGCAGCCGCTCTCTACGGTCTCGACGTTCTGGCCACCAACATCGAAGACCACAGCGGCAACCAAACACGCTTCGTGATGGTGGGCCGCGACCACGTGCCCGCACCCACCGGCCACGATCGAACCGGCATCGTCGTGTATCAGCGAGCCGACGAACCGGGCAGCCTCATCTCGATCCTCCAGGAGTTCGCCGCTCGACGCATCAACATCACCAACTTGCTGTCGCGTCCCACCAAGGATGGCGGCCTGGGCGATTACTGCTTCGTGATGTACCTCGACGGCCACATCGCCGATGAGTTGGTGGCCGACGCGCTCCGTTCGCTCCACTCCAAGCACGCCGGTGTGAAGTTCCTCGGCTCGTACCCTGCCGCCGGCGAACAGGCTCACACGGTTCGGCAGTCGGCCGACTCGCGCTGGCAGGAGGCCGACGGCTGGGTCGAGCGACTCCGTTCGCAGATTCGCTGACCAGCCCGCAGCACTACTGTGACGACATGTCACGGACCGCTGTCGTCACAGGTGCCAACTCCGGAATCGGACGCGCCACCGCCATCCATCTCGCCTCCCATGGCTACCGCGTCATCGGCACGGTGCGCAGTCTGAGCAAGACCACCAAGGCCGACTCGATGGCGACCGATGCCGGTGTGTCGCTCGAATGGGTGGAGCTCGACGTGGCCGACGACGAGAGTGTGAAGGCCGGATTCGATCGCATCCACTCGATGGTCGATCACGTGGATGTTCTCGTGAACAATGCCGGGGTCGGCGGCAACGCCGTGATCGAGGAGTGCCCGCCGTCGCTGTATCAGGAAGTGATGAACATCAATCTGTGCGGACCGGTGCGGTGCGCACAAGCGGTCCTGCCGTCGATGCGCGCCCGCCGGGCCGGAACCATCGTCAACGTGTCGTCGGTGGTGGGCCGCTTCGCCGCCCTCGCGCAAGCACCGTACGTGGCGTCGAAGTGGGCGTTGGAGGCGATGTCGGAAGGCCTGGCGCAAGAGCTCGCTCCCTGGAACATCCGCGTGGCGATCGTCGAGCCCGGCATCACCAAGTCGGCCATCTTCGCCAAGAACGTGGATGCACCCAACTCATCCGGTGCGTACGACGCGCACTACCGCCGACTGTTCCAGTTCTACGCAGCCGGAATGGCCAACGCGACCGACCCGTTCGAAGTCGGAGCGATCATTCAGCATGCGATCGAAACCGACCAACCACGACTGCGGTATCCGGTGTCGTGGGGTGGGCCCGAGATCCTCGGACGACGCGAGACCATGAACGACGCCGAATGGATCGCGCTCGGCGCTCTCGAGAGTGACGACGCGTACTACGCCGAGTTCGAGCGGATGTTCGGAATCCGAATCGCGCCGTGAGGACGCCTGACGGCGGTCGCTAGCCTCGACCCCGGAACGGTGGCAGAGCGGACAAATGCAGCCGCCTTGAAAGCGGCCGGCTCGCAAGGGCCCGGGGGTTCAAATCCCTCCCGTTCCGCCAGTCATCGGACCAACAACTCACCTGTACACTCGCTCTCCTGCCTGGGAGAGGTGCCGGAGCCAGGTTGAACGGGACGTCCTGCTAAGACGTTGACCTCCTAAAAGGGGTCCGTGGGTTCAAATCCCACCCTCTCCGCCAGTATCCACAGCCTGTGGATACCTGTGTTCCTCGTGGCCGCCGACCCGGAACTTTGTTGCGATCGGATGACGATCCGACCACACTGACCTTCGGCATTCGTGCCGGTGAGCGCCATGAGCACCTACCAGCAGTCCTCATTGCCGGGCCCCGAGCGGGCACCGGCGCTGGGCCGACGTCGACCGCAAGGTGGCGACGGCATCCCTCCCTCGCCCCGCGACCCGTTCTGGCGCCGCCTCGGACTCATCGTGTTGGTGGGCGCACTGGTGGCCCCGGTTGCGTGGGCGTTGCGGGGCGACGGCGATGCGGTGTCGGTGCAGGAGACCGGCGGTGCGGCGGCCATCGTGCAGATGGACACCACCAAGGACACGATCGATCCGGGCCCGTCTTCCTCCGATGCGACCCCGCAGTCCGAGGCTTCGGCTCCCGTCGTCACCAACGCTCCGGCCACCACGGTCGCCTCCGTCACCACCCTGGCGTCGAGTCGACTCTGCCCGCAGAAGTACACGGTGCAGCCGGGCGACTCGTGGTTCGGTATCGCCGAACGTGCCGGCGTGTCACCGAGTCTGATCGCCGGGTCGAACGGTGCCACTCTGAAATCGCGGCTCACACCCGGGCAGGAGATCTGTTTGCCGCCGGGTGCGAGCGTTCCACCGGCCACCGAGCCGACACGTGAGCCGGCCGAGATCTCCACTCGCACGGCACCGTCGTGCGGTTTGTCTTACGTTGTTCAGCGCGGTGATTCGTGGTTCGGCATCGCGAAGCGTGCCGGCGTGAAAGCGGGTCCGCTCGCATCGGTGAACGGCAAGACGCTCCAGTCACCGTTGAAGATCGGACAGACGATCTGCTTGCCCGAAGGTGCGAAGCGTCCGGCCACCACGGCGGCACCCACCACCGCACCGGCGACAAGCGGCTCGTCGAGCGGGGCGACATCTTCCAACGACATGCGCAACGTTCCGTACAACCCGGAGCGGCTGTACTCACGCGATGAAGTCGCGCAAATCATTCGCGACGTCTGGCCCGATCATCTCGAGAACGACGCGCTATTCGTGGCGCAGCGCGAGAGCAAGTTCAATCCGGGCTCGCGAAGCGCGTGCTGCATCGGTGTCTTCCAGATCAACTGGTCGGCCCACAAGAAGTGGCTCGCCAACCAGGGCATCACCGATCCGGCGCAGTTGTTCGATCCCGTCACCAACGCCCGGATGGCTCTCATCACCTGGGAGAGGTCGGGATCGTGGAAGCCGTGGTGCACCCGCTCATGGTGCCCGAGCGCCTGAGGGCCCGCGTCCTCGAGATCCTGCTCAGGGCCAGGTTTCGGCCTCGCTCGCGGCCCCGTACACTCGGAGGCGCAAGCGCTCGTAGCTCAATGGATAGAGCATTTGACTACGGATCAAAAGGTTAGGGGTTCGAGTCCCTTCGAGCGCGCCAGATGTAGTCGGCCGGGGCCGTCGGCCAGTGTCAGTCGGAGCGAAGCATGTCGCTCACGATCGAAGCGATCCGCCACTGGCCATCGATCCTCACCATGCTGTACCCGTCGAAGGCCGCGACAGGCTCTTGATCGCGGTACTTGATGAAGAACTTCTGATCGACGTACGCGGCGTCGCCGACGATGGTCGTCGTGCGCTCGCCCGGAATCTCCTCGTAACCCTCGTCGGAGAGCCCCTCGCGCATCTGGTGTACGACGTATGAATCGAGGTTCATCACCGTGATCGAAGGGTCGTCGGGGAAGACTCGCAACGCGAGAACACACGGATCGGTGAACAACGAACGGAACTCCGGCCACGCTGGCTCTCCACCCGCTGCGAAAGAGATCAACTCATAAGCGCGGTCGACGACTTGCTCAGGTGTCATTTTCCAGCCCTTCCATGGGTGCTCGATTCTCGAGCAGTGCTCTTGGGACAACCAGCGATGGCCATCACGGCATTCTTGACGTCGATCTGAAGATTCGACAACTCACGATTCGGTCGACGTCCATGCCCGACGAACAGACCCGAACCCTCGACTGTCGACATGATGACCGCGGCCCGTCGTTTGGAGCGCTGCCGGGTGAGATTCGGATCGATCTCGCGCAACAGGCTCGCCACGAAGTCGGTCATTTCGGAATACACCCCGTCCATCGTCTTGCGGGCGTCGTTGTCATGAGCACTGATCGCCCACAAATGCCAGAACAGCACCTGATCGGACCGATACTGCGCGGCGAGCCAGGAGTCGACCAAGGCCTCGAAGCGACGACGCGGGTCGACGATTGGTTCGAGTTCCGCCAGGATTTCGGTGCGGAATTCGTCGGCCCGACGACTGATTACGGCATCGAGAAGTTTGGCCCGAGTTGGCAAGTGGTACTGAAGATTGCCGACACTGATACCCACCTTCTGAGCAACCGCCCTCACGCTCAGACCTTCGGAACCACGACGCTTCAGAATGTCTTCGGCGGCGTCGAGAATGGTCTCGAGCGTCGAGTTCGTTCGCGCGGCGCGACCAGCCATGCGCCAAACCTAGTCTTGACAGTGTTAGGTCAATGACCTAGACATGGCTCATGGCGAAATACGATCCATTCACGCGCGGACCCCACCCCGTCGGAGTCCGGTCCGAGACCTGGCTCGACTCGGCGAGGAACCGAGAACTGACCGTCGAGATCTGGTACCCCGCAACCGGAGACAACGCCGGGGCGGACCTGGACCCCGCACGACAGGACACGTACACGGCCGTCTGGACGACCGGGGACGCCGCGGAGCCGGCTCTCGTGAGACAGGCGGCGGTTCGGGATGCTGAGCCGCTCGCCCTCCCTGGAAAGTTCGTCCTCTTGTCTCACGGCTACGCCGGTCACCGTCGCGAAGGTTCGTATTTGTGCACCCATCTGGCCAGTCACGGATACGTCGTGGCATCGGCCGATCACCCGGGCTCCACGTCATGGGAAATCGATGCACGCATGAGCAGTGGTGAGCCGGTCGACATGGCGGAGCAACGTCATCAGATGGGTACCGATCGACTCGGTGACGTGCCGTTCCTGGTCGCCGAAGCGACTCGGCGCAAGTACTCCCTCGATGGACCGGTGGGGGTGATTGGCATCAGCCTGGGCGGTTTCACCGCCATGATCGCGCCTGCCGTCGAACCTCGCGTGAAGGCGACGATTCCGCTCTGCCCGGCCGGTGGGCCGAGCCCGATCTACCCGCGAAACAGCGAACTGCAACGCCTCCTGAACTTCGAATGGCCCGATGACACCTCGTGCCTCCAAGGCGTCGCTGATCGGGATTCATGGCTACCGCTCTACGGCCAATTGGACATGTTCAGCAGGATCAAGACCAAGAAACGAATGGTGATTCTCCGGAACGCCGACCACAACCACTTCTGCGAAGACCTCGAAGTGGCGCACGCGTGGTTCAAGGACCTCACCTTGGCCAACGTCGACTACATGGGCACCGAGGAAGCCGATTGGCCGGCGATCGCCCGGGCCATCCGACCTCTGGAAGAACTCACTCCGGCCGCTCCCACGTACGAACTGTGGCGTGGAGTGTGCGTCGCACACCTCGACGCCGTCCTGAACGGCTCGTCGGAGGCCGCACACCTGCTCGACGGCGACCTCACTTCGTTGGCAGCGTCCTTCGGTGCCCCGATCGTGACCTTCAGCGGCTGAGCGGAAAGTGACAGCGAACCAGCGAACCGTCGGTTGACGAAGCCGCCTCGGGCGCGGTGGTGCGACAAATCTCGACCGCCGACGGGCAGCGTGACGCAAACGAACAGCCCGCGCGCAATTCAATGGGGCTCGGAGGATCGCCGATCAGTGCGGGAGTGCTGGCGAGGTCGAGTCGTTCGCCGATTCGCGGTTGGGCTCTGAGCAGTGCGGCCGTGTACGGGTGTTTCGGTTCGTCGAACAACCCATCTGTCTGCTGCCGTTCGACGATCCTTCCCAGATACATCACGGCGACTTCATCGCAGAGTCGTCGGACCACTGCCAGGTCGTGAGAGATGAAGACGATCGTGAGCCCCATCCGCTCGCGGATGTCCGACAACAGGGCGATCACCGACTTCTTCACGACCGAATCAAGTGCAGCCACCGCCTCATCGGCGATCAATACCCGAGGTTCGAGAGCCAAGGCGCGGGCGATCCCGATGCGCTGGCGCTGGCCGCCGGACAGCGCGTCCGGTCGGCGCTCGAGCAGCTCTTCCGACAGCCCGACGCTGTCGAGAAGTTCCGCCGCTCGGCGGTCGGCTGCCTTGCGATCGGTAACGAGTGAGTGGACCAACAACAGTTCTCGGAGCATCGCCCCGATTGTCAGAGCTGGATTGAGGGCCGACGCTGGATCCTGGAACACCATCTGGACGAGACGGGCATCGTCGCCACGTCGGCGATCCGACATCTCCCTGCCATCAATCGAAATCAGGCCGTGTTGCGGACGTTGGATTCCCGCGATCACGCGTCCGAGAGACGACTTGCCGCATCCCGACTCGCCGACCAACCCGAGAATCTTGCCGGGTTCGATCGACAAGTCGACATCGTCAACCGCCGTGAGATCGACGCCTCCGGAGATCGGATAACGAACCGTGAGATTCTCGACCGAGAGCACCGGCGTCACTGGGCGGCCTCGATCAAGCTTCTCGTGTAGTCGTGCCGAGGGCTGTTCAAGATCTCGCTGGTCGAACCCGATTCCACGATCAGTCCGTTCTCCATCACCATGACGCGATCACACACCTGGCTGACCACCCCCAGATCGTGAGTCACGAGGACCATCGACAGTCCCCGGTTCTCCTTCAGCTGCATCAACAGTCGCAGGATTTGGTCCTGCACCGACACGTCGAGAGCGGTCGTGGGCTCATCACACAGGAGAATCTTCGGATCGGTGGCCAGCGCCATTGCGATCATCACGCGCTGACGAAGACCGCCCGAGAGTTCGTGCGGCCACGCGCGCATGCGCCGCTCGGCATCCGGAATTCCAACCTCTCTCATCAGTTCAAGCGATCGGCTTCGGGCCTCTTTCCGCGAGAGTCCGCGAAGGGTCCGAGGTCCGATCGTCACCAGGTCGCCGATTCGCATCGTCGGATTCAACGAAGACATCGGCTCCTGGAAGACCATCGCGAGCCCGCGACCGCGCAGGTCGGCTCCATCGCGAACCTCCCCGGATCCATCGATGTCGACCGCCACGACACCGCCGGATCGAACGATGCCATCCGGCAGCAACCCGCAGATCGAACGGAGGGTCAGGCTCTTGCCCGACCCCGATTCTCCGACCAGCCCGACCGTCTCGCCTGCGAAGACGTCGAAGTCGATCCCATGAACCAGTTCACGATGCGCCTCGGACAAAGCGACTCGAAGATCCCGTACCGACAGAACCGGGCGGATACTCATCGCCGAGAAGCCTGTCGTTCGAGGCCGAAGGCGATCAGCGAGAACCCGATGCCCACGATGACGATGGCCAGCCCGGGGACAGCGGATAGCCACCACTCCGACCGGATTCGGTCGACTCCATCGGCGATCATCCTTCCCCATTCGGGTTCTGGGGGTTGAACTCCGAGTGACAGGAACGAAAGTGAAGCCAGAGCCACCAGCGCGAGTACCGCATCACTCGCCATGTATGCGTACACCTGTGGCATCACATTCGGAAGAAGATGCCGTCCGAGCACACGCCGATCGCCGATTCCGGCCGCGCGCGCGGCGACGATGAAATCGCGGCTCTTCAGTCGGGAGACTTCTGCTCGCACGAGCCGGGCGTAGCCGACCCACGAGATGCAGGCCGAGGCGACTATGAAACTCCGTGCGCCGGGACCGAGGAGGAACACCAACGCGACGAGGAAGATGTACACCGGGAAGGCCTGAACGACGTCGGCGAACCTCATGATGAGCGCGTCGACACGTCGGCTGTAGTAGCCCGACACGGTTCCGAGCAACGTCCCGATGACCGCCGGCACCAAGGTGGCCACCAAGACGATGGGTATGTCGATACGCGCTCCGTGCAGTATTCGACTGAACACGTCGCGACCGAGCAGGTCGGTGCCCAGCCAATGATCTCCCGACGGTGAAGCCAATCGCGCGCGCACATTCTGGACGAGCGGATCGTGACTGGTGATCAGGGGAGCGATGATTCCGAGCAGAAGAACGAATGCGACGATCCCCAGCCCGATCGCAAGAAGCGGATCGACGCGCCGTCGTAACCGTGAGTTCATCGTCGCTCAACCCTGGGATCGAGGAGGGCGACGACCACGTCACCCAACAGGTTGAAGACGATGACCCCGGCCGCGAAGACGACGGTCAGGCCTTGCACCACGTTGACGTCGCGGTTGATGGCTCCGACGACCATCATCTGACCGAGGCCCGGAAGAGCGAACGTCGCTTCCACGAGGACGGTTCCCGACAGCACGACGCCGGCCAACGACGCGAAGAGGGCGACGGTCGGCACCAGCGAGTTGCGAAGGATGAAGCGGCGGAAGAGCGAAAGGCCATCGAGGCCAACCGAGCGGCCCGCGGCAACGAATTCGGATTGTCGGACCTCGAGCATCGATGTCCGCAGACTGCGCGTGGTGAATGGGATCAACGACGCCGTCAACGTGATGCACGGGAGCACCACGGCCCTCAGGCGGTCGCCGAACGAGTCTCCCCAGCCACCGATGGGAAACCACCCCGTGGGTCGGGCGACGGCGATCAACAGAACGATGCCCAACCAGAAACTCGGAATGGCCTGGCCCACCGAACCAGTGACGAGCACCAAACGGTCGACGAGTTTCCCGGGTCGACGCACG
>JBEAXP010000122.1:0-2771 GCA_041159745.1 Actinomycetota bacterium
ACCACACTCCGGGCGCGACCGTCCGGATGTTCGACGTGAATCGCTCGGAGTTGGCAAGGTGATTCTCGTGACCGATGCGACCGAGCGCGTCGACACGAGTTCTGGCATCGTCTGCCTCGAAAGAAGGCTTGGCCGGTGCGGACATAGCCGAACACTAGGCGTTGCCGTGCGGGGTTCCGTCGGAGGACGTTTTCGGGCGAATTTCCGCCGAGCAATCAGCAATGTCGTCGAGCGGCCGAGCCTTGCTTGGTTGCCGGCAGCACATCGAGGACGGTGATCTTCGACATGGCTAGCCCGCGATCATCACCACACTCGCGATGGGACGATCAGGTGGTTCGGCGCAGACGTCGGCTGATGACACCGGCAAGGAGCAGTGACACGGCGAGCGGGACCAGCGACCCATCGGTTCCCGTCACGGGGAGTGTGGCCGGGACCACCGAGATCGATTGTCTTACCCCTGTGCCACTGAGTGGTGCGTACAAGACCAGCGAGTGGGACCCGGCAGGAAGCCCCGTGGGGATCGAACCGGTGATGGTGACCGAGCCTGTCGAATCGGCTGTTCCGGTTCCGATCAGTTGTGGTGTCGAATTCACCCACAGATGAACGATCTCACCCGGCGTGAATCCGCCGTAGGTGACCGTGATCGGCTCACCCGGGCTCATGGTCGTGCCCGTTGAGCCAGCCAAGGGTGTCGATTCGGGCACCGTCGGCAAGGCCCGGATTGCGTCGGGTTCAGGGGCAGGTGGTGTCGTTGGTGTCGATGGTGTCGTACTCGTCGGCGGTGTTGTCGACGATGGCGGCGTGGTCGTCGTGGGAACGAAGAAGACCGGACGGTGGGGACACAACGGCGGTCCGCATGTTCCGACGGTGCCCCAGCCACCGACGCCGTCGACGGAGATGGGACTGCCGTTCCAGTCGGATCCCGCGATGGATGTGACGGTGATGGTGGTGGAATTCACGCGGGTATAGGTCGCGAGAGCGTTCCCGAACTTCACACCCCCGGTGGCTGGGACCCCGATGAAACCGGTAGCGGAGAGCGTGGCTGGCAGGGAACTGACGACGTTCGAACCTTGGGGAGGATCCCAAGTCCACATGGCGATTCGGTCGGCCGCTGCAATTCCTCCTGCGTTGGCGAAATCACCTCCCAGATACACCCGCGCACCGTCGACGACGATTGCCATCACATCGTCCTCAACTCCGTTGTCGGTGGCGCTGAATCGAAGTGGTATCCATTCGCTCACGCCTTCGTCCCACACACCGATGCGCTTCAGCGAGTTGTCGACTCCACCGACGGCTCGTCGGAAGGGACCACTGGCATAGATCAGGTCACGATCACTGTCGACCGCGATCGATCGCACGAGATCGGGCCAAGTCTCACCCAAACCCGACCCGAGTGCACTCCAAGCACTGGTGGACGAGTTCCATATGGCAATACGGGCGGTACCGGACACCGTCGTTCCGTCCGCATTCATGGCGTGGTCGAACAGGCCACCCACGACGAGGGTGTGGTCGTCTTTGGGCGCGATCGCGCGAACGGAATCATTCGTTCCTCCGCCGAGTGCACTCCACTGATTTCCGTCCCAGACGGCAATGGCGCTCGTGCTGGGGACGCCTCCGGCGCTCGTGAAGTTACCTCCCACCACCAACTTGTCGTTCGACCAACGCGCTAGTGAATACGCCCGCGCAGTCAGACCAGTCCCAAGTGCACTCGCGGTGACTTCCGACAGGAGAGCGATGTGGTTGGCCGGGACGGCCGCGCTCGCAGTGACGGAAGTGAAAGCACCGCCTATGGCGATCGAGTTGTTCCACGGGACGACGTCCCCCTCCTGAAGGCCACTGTTGACCGAAGCACGTAGAACCCACGTCGAACCGTTCCATTCATAAACGTGGTCGAGGGCGCCTCCGAAGTAAAACACGGCGGCGACGAGAGTGTCGTCATCGAGAGCGCCCACTGAGTAGACATCTCCGGGGTCGAATCCGGACCCGAGCGCACTCCACGCACTTCCGTTCCAAACGGCGATGGCACTCGTGCTGGGGACGCCACCCATCCCTCGGAACTGTCCGCCGGCGACGATCCGGTTGGTGCCCCACTTGGCGATCGACCAGACGCTGGTCCACCCGAAGGTGTCGTCGGCCCCTGTGCCAAGTGGCGAGAACGACCCCAACGCACCATTCGGAGCGGAGAGAGGGACGATGTCGCGGCCCGAGCCATGGGCGGAGCCCGTGCTCCATCCGATGAGACTGACGACAACCGCAACCAATGACGCGAGTCTCATCAAGCGGCTGGGTGCTCGAGTGATGGCCAGAAACGATTTCACTCGTGCAGCCTACTGCATTGCTCGGACCCCACAGGAGGGAGCATCCAGTACGAGAGGTCGCGATGGTGCCCGCGAGGGGTGGGGACGAGGGTGCCGGTGATGCGTCTGGCTCTCTGATCGAGAGCCGCCGGTCTCTCAGAGATTGGCGATGCTGATGACGATCTGGACTTGCATGGCGATCATCGCCAATGCGAAGGCCAGACCGCCGGTGATCGCGAGTTACAATCGACCGTCGAACGCGTCCATGCGGCGCTCGAGTCCGTCGATTCGGTGCTCGAGCATGTCGATTCGGATGTTGAGACGCCGTTCGACCTCGGTCAGTTGATCGACGCGGACGACGTCGCTCCATCCGCTCGGGGGCAGGTGTTCCATGAGGGTGCTGGCCATGGTGTCTCCGAGCACCTTTTGCAGCCCGAGGTGCAATTCGAACCGTTGTGCTTCGCTGATCCCCAT
>JBEAXP010000143.1:0-20327 GCA_041159745.1 Actinomycetota bacterium
AGCGCGACGCCGCCTTCGGCGATTATCGGGAGTCGGGCCCGGCAACGAATTCCTGACCTGGTGACGCCGGGCGCACGGCCGTGACCTCGGTTACTAATCGGACAGTCATTTCGTGCTAGGAATTCATCTCGCAACCGGATCCGACCCGGACTCCGGCCGACCATCCAGGGGGATATTCACGTGAAGAAGAGAAGCAAGGCGTTGTTCGCCGGCGTCGCCGTCCTCGGACTGCTCGCCTCGGCCTGCAGCGAAGACAGCGGCTCGGATGCACCGGCCACCGAGGCTCCGGCGGCAACCGAAGCGCCCGCGGGTTCGGAGGCTCCGGCCACCGAGGCTCCGGCTGGCGAACTTCCGGTTCTCCAGTCGTCCATCGACACCGGCCTCGCCTACACCGGTGGCCCCGGCGGCGTCGCCAGTGGCGATCCGATCAAGATCGGTTACGTCAACCAGGAAGGCGGCACGCCCGCGTTCCCCGAGGCCTCCGTTGGCGCTGATGCCGGCGTGTGGTTCATCAACAACTTCCTCGGCGGAGTCGGCGGTCGTCCGATCGAACTCGTCAAGTGCTTCGTCACCAAGGAAGAGGACGGCCAGAAGTGCGCCCAGGAATTCCTGGCGAACGACGAAATCCAGGCCGTGCTCGTTGGTGCGATGTTCAATGGCAACGCGCCGCTGCTCGACACCTTGAAGGACAAGAAGCCTGCTTACCTGCCCAACCCGGTCACCACGCCCGAGTTCCTCGCCACTGACGCCTACGCGTTCACCCCGGGTTCACCCGGTGTGATCCAGGGCCTCTCGGTGTTCGCGGCCAAGTACGTGCCCGAGATCGAAGGCAAGGAAGTGAAGTCGGTCGCCGTCGTGTACAACGACAACCCGGCCGGCACCGTGGCGTTCACCGCCCTCACCAAGCCGATCCTCGAGGCTCTCGGCGTGGCAGTCACCGGCGTTCCGGTGTCCGACACCGCTGGCGCCACCGAAATGGCCACCGCCATCCAGTCGTCGGGTGCCGACACGGCGGACGTGTTCTACCCGCTCGTGACCATCCAGGGTTGCATCGGTATCTACGACGCGCTCAAGACCCTCGAGATCGAGACCACCGTCGTCACCACCGGTCTCTGCTTCGGTATCCCGATGCAGGACCACCTGAAGTCGGTCGGCGAAGAGGGCAACCTGCCCGACGGGTGGTACTTCGGTGGCTACGGCTACTCGTACGAGATCCCCGGCAACCCGGAGAACGACGCCTACATCGACGCGGCCCTCGCTTGGGCCAAGGAGACCGGCGTGGAGAACCCCGAGTACACCGGCTTCGGTGGACCGACCTTCGGAACGCTCATCACGCTCGTGAAGTTCATGAACGAGGGTGCGACCGACTCGGCCGCGCTCCGCGAGGCGTCGAAGGCCTTCACCGGACCCATGTGGGCCGGCGTGGGCGACTTCAAGTGCGGTGGCAACCCCACCTTCCCGTCGCTCTGCGGTTTCTCGATCGGTATCCAGCAGCAGCAGGGCACCGAGTACGTCTCCATTGCCGACGGTTACAACGGCAAGGCGATCAACCCGATCGCCGAACTGGCCGGCTGATCTCCGATCAGTCACCAGTAGTCATTACGTAGTCAGTACATCGCGTCGAGGGTGCGGGGAGAGATCCCCGCACCCTCCCGCATGGACCGATCGGTCCGCTTGTTGGGGTTTCGCTCGCAGGAGCGTTCAGGGGGAGTGACATGGAGCAATCGCTCAAAGCCTTCGTCAAGAAGCAGAAGGTCCTCGTCGGCGTCGTGGCCGTGATCGCGGTGTTCGCGATCCTGTACGCGTGGGATGCGCGTCAGTTGGCGCCGATGTTCTCGAACATCGGAACCGGCGCGCTGATGGCGGCCATCGGTCTCGGTGTGGTGCTCACGTTCCGCGGTTCCGGAGTCGTGAACTTCGCCAATGGCGTGATCACCGTCTTCGTGGCCTACTGGTATTACGGCCTGCGCGTCGAGGGCAAGTTCTACATTCCGCCGTTGCCCAACCCGCTCGTGCTCATCGAAATTCCGGTCAACTGGTTCCGAGACGAGGGCAAGTACCTCGACCTTCCGAACTGGCCGACCACCATCGATCTTCCCGGCGATCGCATGACCACCGCGTCGTCGATGCTCATCGCCCTCGTCGTGGCCGTGTTGCTCGGCCTCTTCCTTCACTTCGTCATCTTCAAACCTCTGCGCAACGCTCCCGTGCTGGCCAAGGTCGTCACCACGGTGGGTCTGTTCGTCGTGCTGCAGGAGTTCATGCGCATTCGCTTCGGCGAACTGGCCAAGACGGGTGTTCCATTCCCGCTGCCCAAGGGCAAGTTCGACCTGCCGGGTGAACTCGGCATCGTGCCGAAGAACCAACTCTTCCTCGTGATCGTCGTGACGCTCATCGCGATCGGGCTGTGGGCGCTTTTCAAGTACACGCGCTTCGGTCTGGCCACCCGCGCAGCGGCCGAGAACGAGAAGGGCGCGATCGTCCTCGGCTTCTCGCCCGACTTCCTGGCCGGCGCCAACTGGGTGTTGTCCACGCTCATCGCGGGCCTCCTCGGCATCCTCGCCGCACCCATCACCAATCTCGACACCATCACGCTCCCGCTCCTCATCGTGCCGGCCCTCGGAGCGGCACTGCTGGCCAACTTCACGTCGTTCGGCATGACCGTGGCGGCCGGTGTCGGCATCGCGATGCTGCAGGGTTGGGTGCAGTATCAGGGCGCACAGACCTGGTTCCCGAAAGGTGTGCTCCCCACCGCCGGCCTCACCCAGGCTCTGCCGTTCTTCGTGATCGTCGTGGCGATGTTCCTGCGCGGTAAGTCGTTGCCCGTGCGTGGCGCGGTGTCGGTGGGCAAGATGCCGTTCGCGGCGGCACCCAAGCACGTTCTGCCGCTCACCATCGGAGCGTCGGCGGTCGTCCTCGCCTTGCTCTTCGGCTGGAACTACGACTGGCGCCAGTCGACCATCAACACTCTGGTCGCCATCGTGATCGCGCTGTCGCTCGTGGTCCTGGTGGGTTTCGTGGGGCAGATCTCGCTCGCCCAGATGGCCATCGCCGGGACGGCCGGATTCTTCATGTCGAAGTACTTCGAAGGTCTGCCTTTCCCGATCGCACCGATCATCGGCGCTTTCGTCGCGGCAATTTTCGGAGCGATCATCTCCATACCGGCCTTGCGACTACGCGGCGTCAACCTGGCCGTCATCACGTTGTCGGCCGCGGTGGCGATCGAACAGCTCGTGTTCAAGAACAAGACGTTCGCCGGCGAACTGGGAGCGCTGCCGGTCAAGCCGCCGGAGATCGGGGGCAAGGATTTCGGCCCCAACAACACCGCGCTGAAGGTGGCCGGATTGAAGGGACGCGACGACATCCCGCCCAACGTGTGGTTCGGCGTCGTGTGCTTGATTTTCGTGATCATCCTGTGCCTGATGGTCGTGAACGTTCGTCGCTCGAACACCGGCCGCCAGTTCCTGGCCGTGCGGTCGAACGAGCGTGCCGCGGCGGCAGCTGGCATCGACGTGGCCCGCACGAAGATCCTCGCGTTCGGCCTGGCCGCGTTCATCGCCGGTCTCGGTGGAACCCTCTCGGGTTACCGCTTCGGGTCGGTGACGCCCACCTACTTCGGCGCCTTCGCGTCGCTCACCTTCCTGTCGTTCGCCTATTTGGGCGGTATCGCCTCGGTGAGTGGTGCGGTGCTGGCCGGAGTCGTCGCCCCCAACGGGCTCAACTTCAACTTCCTGGAGAACATCCTGCACATCGATCAGAGTTACGCCACTCTCATCGGCGGCATCGGGCTCATTCTCACCGCGGTCCAGAACCCCGAAGGTCTGGCCGGGGCGCCGAGACTCATCAAGCAAAGACAGATCGACAAAGCCGTTCGGAAGCAAGCCCTGGCCGAACGAAGTAAGGTCGAAGCGGGGGAGGGTTCGCAATGAGTTTGCTTCAGACGACGGGAATGTCGGTGACGTTCGGGGGTCTCCGAGCCGTCAACAACGTCGACCTCACGGTGGAGAAGGGCAAGTTGGTCGGTCTGATCGGCCCCAACGGAGCCGGCAAGACCACCTTCATCGACGGCATCACCGGATTCGTGCCCACGACGGGTCGTATCGAGTTCAAGGGCCAGGAGATCAACTCGATGCCCGTGCACGCACGCGCGCGTCTCGGGTTGGGCCGCACCTGGCAGTCGCTCGAGTTGTTCGACGACCTCACCATTCAGGAGAACGTGCAGGTGGCCGCCGAGCGGCAGTCCACCAAGAACTTCCTGCTCGATCTCGTGAAGCCCAACCGCAAGCGCGGTGCCGACGGCGTCGACTTCGCGTTCGACGTGCTCGGCATCGGCGATCTCGCGAGCAAGTATCCCAATGAGATCAGCCAGGGTCAGCGCAAGCTGGTGTCGGCCGCTCGTGCGCTCGCCGCGCGCCCCGAACTCGTGTGCATGGACGAGCCGGCGGCCGGTCTCGACACCACCGAGTCGCAGGAACTCGGCAAGCGTCTGCGTCAGATCATCGACGCCGGTATCACCATCTTTCTCGTCGACCACGACATGGGCCTGGTGCTCGACGTGTGCGACTACATCTACGTCATCGAGTTCGGCGTCAAGATCGCCGAGGGAACGCCCGCGGAAGTGAAGCGGAATCCCAAGGTGATCGAGGCGTATCTCGGCAGCAGCGCGAAGGAGGCCTGACATGTCGGCACTTCTGGAAATCGAGAACCTCAACACCGGCTACAACGGCGTGTCGGTGGTGCGTGGGCTCAACCTTCAGGTGAACGAGGGTGAAGTCGTGGCTCTGCTCGGCCCCAACGGCGCCGGCAAGACCACCACGCTCCTGACGGTGTCGGGACTGGTCCCGGTGATCTCGGGTGACGTGAAGGTCTTCGGCAAGAGTGTGAAGGGTCGTCGTCCGCACCTCATCGCTCGCGAGGGCCTGGCCCACGTGCCCGAGGGACGCTCGCTCTTCTACCAACTCACGGTGGCCGAGAACCTGCGCCTCGGCGCCGCCAAGGGATCGGCCGATATCAAGAAGGCGCTCGGCTACTTCCCGGCACTCGAAGCGATCCTCGATCGCCGGGCCGGCTTGCTCTCGGGTGGTGAACAGCAGATGCTGGCCATGGCCCGCGCACTCACCGTGAGCCCGAAGTTGCTCATGGTCGACGAGATGAGCCTCGGTTTGGCGCCCATCATCGTGGAGCGGCTGCTTCCGATCTTGCGTCAGATCGCCAACGAGACTGGGGCGGGTGTGCTCCTCGTCGAGCAGCACGTCCACATGGCACTCGAAGTGGCCGACCGGGCGTACGTGTTGAGCCACGGTGAACTGGCCATGGAGGGCAGTGCCGCCGATCTCGCCAAGGATCGCAGCCTCATCGAAGCCTCGTACCTCGGCGAATCGCACTGACCTCTGAATCTGGTGACTGAACGTCACCGCGTGGGTGACGAAGTCGCACCGGATTCCGAGTGATCAGCGCGGGTTGTCGGCCGGGAATTGCTTGAGGTAACTCTGCAGGTCGAAGTAGTCACGCCACAGCGTGATCTTGCCGTCGACCACTTCCCACACGCCGTTCACCGGCAGCTCGACCCAACCGTGGTCCATGCGGAACTTGTCGGTCCGCTCGTTGAAAACCACGTTGCCCACCGACGCCTGACGATGAATGGGCCACGAGATCTCGTGGCAGCGGGCGAACATGGGGCCGAGAATGCCGCGCATGGCCTCGGGGCCGTGGACCTTCATCATCGGCACGTTGTCGTACTCGCAGTTGTCGGCCACGTAACCGAGAGCCGTGTCGAGGTCGTTGCGCTCGATGGCGGTGATGAAGGCGTTGACGGTCTCGAGGGGGGTCATGCCGAAGTGTCTCCGTGGTCGTGGGGTGGTTCCTTGCTCCAGAGCACGTCGAAGTCGCGGGCGACATCGAGGACCTGGAACGCGCGCCCCAAACCTACGCAGAACCCGATGGTGACGGTCAATTCCAGGAGTTCGGGGTCGGAGTAGTGCTCGCGGAGCCGATTCCAGAGATCGTCGTCGACGGCGGTGTGATCGATGGCGAAGCGCTCGGCGTATTCGGCGGCGAGACGCTCACGCGGGGTGAAGTGGGGATTGTCGTAGTAATTCTGAACCGAGTTGTACAGCTCGTCGTCGAGTCCTTGCCGCATCGCCGATGCGGCCCGAGTGTTCAGTCAAACGACGCACTGATTGAGCTGGGCGACGCGCATGCGCGCGACCTCCCGCTCGCGGATGCCGAGCGTCGACTGCACGTACACGGCCTCGCTCATGGCGTGCACGCCCTTGCCCATGTGCGGCGCCAGCCGCCACATGCGAGCGGCCTCGAGGCCCTCTCCGTCGGGAACGTCGATACGAGCCATGGCTCCTCCTGTGTTCGCTTACTTGGCTGATTCGAAGATGCGGATGCGCACCGGGATGGCGCTCTGCACGACCATACCCGTGACCCGGTCGTAGCCCTGGTCGACCGACACCAGGCGGTTGGTGGGGCTGCCGATGTCGCGCACCTTTTCGTCGGTGAGCGACGAGCCGCCCCACGAGTGCGCCATGGAGATCACACCGCGGCGAATGTCGGGCGCGGTCTCGACGACCGCGTGCAGCGAAGCCCGCGGCGAGGTGATCTCGATGATGTCGCCGTCGCTGAGGCCGTGTTCGGCCATGTCGTCGGGGTTCATGTACGCCGGGTTGGTGGTGCCCTTGGCGGCCAGGCCGGGAAGCTCGCTACCGAGCGAGTTGAGGACGTGCTTCAGGCGACGGCTCACGAGTCGGAACGGATACTCGGACGACGATGCCCCGAGGGCTTCGGCCGCATCAGATTCGGACCGCACAACTTTCAATTCGTCGGCGATGTCGGACGGAGCGAGAGTGAACTTGGCGGTGCACTCGGGATCGGGGCCCTGTACGCGCAGCGACTTCTCGGGGTGCACCTTGCGGCGGTTGTTCTTGATGTCGGCCAGCGACATGCGCGAGCCCGCGTAGGCCAGCTCCAGGATCTCGTCGTCGCTCGGTTGATGATCGGTGGGAGCCGCACCGCCCGGGAACGGCAACGGAACACCGAGGCGCTTGGTGAGTTCGTAGAACACTTCCCACTCGTTGAGAACGTCGCCCAGTCGCGGAACGATGGCCTCGGTGTAGTTGGTGTAGGGCGCGCGGAACCAGCGGTCCATCAAGTGCGGGACGTCGGCCCGCTCGAGGGACAACGTGGGTGCGATCACGTAGTGCGCGAATTCGGCGGTGGCCGACATGCGATGGTCGACGACCACGAGCAGTTCGAGATCCTTCATGGCGCGGATGGTGAGTTCCTGGTCGGGCCAGGCCACCACCGGATTTCCACCGCTCACGATGAGTGCGCGCACTCGGCCTTCACCGGGAGTGAGGATCTCCTCGGCCAAAGTGGTGGTGGGCATCTCGCCGCGCATGCCGTGCAGATTGCGGAAACGCGCCGCCGGTCCGGGAGTCGGATTGCGCGGAGCGATGACCTGCGCGCGACGCGGCATGTCGGGGTAGAGGAAGTATCCGCTCTCGACCTCGTCGCCTTCGCGATTGACGCGACCGCAGATGGTGTTCAGCACGATCACGAAGTGCTCGGCGAGGCTGGAATGCGGCGCCATGTTGGGGCCGGTTCCGCAGCCCGCGGTGCCACGGGTGCCGTTGGCGAACATGTGGGCGGCGGCCACGATGTCGTGGGCCGGTACGTCGCAGCGGCGGGCCACGTACTCGAGGTCGAAGTCGCGCACGGACTCGGCGAGTTGTTCGAGGTCGCCAACCCAGCGGTCGCAGAACTCGTGGTCGATCAGATCCTCATCGAGGATGATCTTGGTGATACCGGCCAGCAGAGTGGGGTCTTCGCCCGGCTTCACGGCCAAGTGGATGTCGGCCTGGGTGGCGAGTTCGGTGCGGCGCGGATCGATAACGATCAACTTGAGGCCGCGCTTCTTCGCGTCGCGGATGACGACGAACGGATTGGTGCCCTGCAGACCGCCGGTGGGGCCGAAACTCGAGACCATCGGGTTGTAACCGACGGCGAGAAGCACATCGGCGCCGGTGAAGTTGTGGTAGCCGGCTTCCCAGATTCCGGTGCGGAAGGGAGCGGTTCCCTTCGCCGGCTGATCGATGGTCACCGATGTGTAGAACGAGGACGAACCGATGCCCTGATGAAAAGCGCGCGCGGCCGGTACGGCGAGCGAGTTCTGGAAGCCGCCGGTGCCGGTGTAGCTGGCCACCGCGCGCGGGCCGTAGGTGTCGATGATCCGCCGCAACTCCGAGGCGATGGCGTCGAGTGCGTCGCCGGACGGCACCGGCTCGAAGGTTCCGTCGGGGCGGCGCCGCAACGGCGAACGCAGCCGCGAGTCGTGCACCATCTGGTCGGGGAGTTGCCGACCCTTGATGCAGGTGTAGCCCGCGAAGATCGGGTCGTCGGGAACGCCCCGGACCGCGGTGACACGCCCGAACTGAACGTCGACCTCGAGCGGACAACTGGCATGGCACACACGGCAGAACGTGTGCTGGGTCGAGACGGCGTCGGACATCGGGTACCCCCTCGGAGGGACCCCCGTCCGCTCCGACCCACAAACTAATCGAACGGTAACTTTTGGGCGTGACCGGACCCGAGACCGGACTGGAGATGCCATGACGACGACCCACGACCATGCGCCCGCCGACGAGGCCCGTTCGCGGGTCGACGATCTGATCCATCGCGAGCAGTCGGCCATCGCCTGCCCGTATCCGATCTTCGCCGACCTCCGCTCGGGCGGTGGGGTGGCCTGGGTCGAGAGCCTGGGTGCGTGGATGATCACGCGCTACGACGATGTGCGCGCGATCCTGCGCGACACCGAGCGTTTCTCGAGCCTGTTTCCCACCGGACCGGCGGCCGGTGGCGAAGCCCTCATGAAGGGGATCATGCAGTTGATGCAGGAACCCGAGATGCAATCGGTGCTCGGGTCGACCTCGATGCAGCGCGGCCGTGCGGCGGTTCTGCTCAACGCCGATCCGCCCGAGCATCGTCGTCAGCGCCGACTGGTGAATCCGGCCTTCCGTCCCGACCGGATCCGCGGCATGGAGCCGGCCATCCGGGCGACCACCGAGCGTCTGCTCGACGACGTGTGCCGCGACCTTCGCGAGGCGGGATCGGTCGAGATCGTGTCGCGTTTCGCGGTGGGCCTGCCCATGACGATCATCGCGCTCGCCCTCGGAGTTCCCGACGACGATCTGGCCACGTTCAAGCGTTGGTCGGACGACCTCGTGATGCCGGTGGGCAATCACAATCCGTCCACCGAACAGGTGCGCGGATTCGTGTTGTCCACCAAGGCGTTCAACGAGTACTTCTTGGCCCGCGTGGCCGAACGGCGAGTGACGCCGACCGACGACATCCTGTCCGACATCGCCAACGCCGAGATCGACGGTGAGGAGTTGTCGGACGACGAGCAGTTGGGAATGCTCACCCAGTTCCTGGTGGCCGGCAACGAGACCACCACCAAGCTCATCACCAACACGATCCGCTACCTCGCCGAAGATCCGGAATTGCAGGCCCGGGTTCGCGCCGATCGCAGCCTGGTGGAAACCCTCGTGGAAGAGATGTTGCGCATCGAGGCGCCGGTGGGCGGGCTCTTCCGCCAGGCCAAGGTCGACGTGGAGGTCAACGGCACCAGGATTCCGGCCGGTGACCACATGTGGCTGCTCTTCGCGTCGGCGAATCGCGACGAGTGCAAATTCGCCGAGCCCGACCGTGTCGACCTCGACCGCTCGAACGTGAAGGAGCATTTGGCCTTCGGTAACGGCGAGCATTTCTGCCCGGGAGCCGGCCTGGCCCGGACCGAGGCCCGGATCGCGGTCGACCTCCTTCTCGATCGCCTCGACGACATCACCCTGGCCCCGGGCAACGACTTCGAGTTCGAGGATTCGTTCGTTCTTCGGGGTCTCAAGCGGCTCGTCATCTCGGCCCGTCCGCGTTCCTGACCCGAGCAGGTCGGCATGGCGGCCGAAGTGACCGGTCGGTTAGTTTGATTCGGCCGTCCGGGGGATCGGACGTCGAGATGGGGGTGTGCAATGGCCGATCGCTGGATCACTGACCGGGACCCGAGCCCTCGTTGGCCGCACTACACGCGCGCCAATGCCGGCGAGGTGCTGCCCTCGGCCGCCAGCCCGTTGAGCCAGCAGCTCTGCTGGGAGAACGGCATCCTTCTCGGTTGGCGCGACGGCTACGTGCGCGGCGGCAACTACACGATCGACGAGTTCACCGACGGCCACCCGGAAGTGGCCGGCTTCTTCGCCGGATACTTCTACATCAATCTGTCGAACGTGCGCATGCAGGGTGTGCGCAGCCCGCTCCTCACCGTCGAGCAACTCGACCTGGCCTTCTTCGGCGACCACCCCGAGGTCCCGCCGTACGAGCCGCATCCTCTCGACGAACGGCCAGATCTGGTGGAGGGCATCATGGGGCACCTCGGCTGGGTCATGACCACGACCTCGGTCCCCGAAGTGGATGCCGAGAAGGAGATGACCATCGGGCTGCGACGCAATCGCCCCGATCTCGGCGCGGCATCCGATGCCGAACTCGTTGCGCGCATTCGCATGTTGCAGCCACTGTTGCGGAAGTTGTTCGACAGCCACACGCCGCCGAGTTCCGACTCGGCCATCGCTCCGGGCATCCTCGGCGCGGTGTGCGCCGCTCTCGGCGAACCCGAGACGGCCATGAAGTTGCTCGCCGGAATCGGTGACGTCGACTCCGCCGAGCCGAGTTACCGGATGTGGGACATCTCGCGCCGGGTGCGATCCTCGGCCGAACTCACCAAGGCGTTCGATGCCGGAGTGACCGGACTGCTCGGTCGACTCTCGGCGTCCGGCTCGGCCGATGCCCAGGCCTTCCTGGCCGACTTCGATCAGTTCCTCTTCGACTTCGGTTCGCGTGGCCCGAACGAATGGGAGATCAGCGCCGACACGTGGGAGACCCGGCCCGAGATCGCCCTGGCCGCCATCGACCGAGTCCGCCTGCAGTCCGATGACGAATCGCCGCGCGCGCGGCAGAAGAAGAAGGCCGAGGAGCGTCAGCGCCTCACCGCCGACATCCGTGCCAAGGTCGCACCGCTCGGGGCCGAACTGGCCGGACAGTTCGAAGGGGCGATCGTGGCGTCGTCGCAGATGGCCATTCGCGAGCGGACGAAGACCAACATCATTCGCGCGGTCAACGAAGTACGAGTCGCGGTGCGCGAACTCGGTCGTCGTCACGCCGCGCTCGGCAACCTCGCCAATGCCCATCACGTGTTCATGCTCCTCGATGCCGAACTCGAGAAGTTCGTGGCCGATCCGAAGTCGTTCTCGGCGCCGCTGGCCGAGCGCTATCGCCAGTGGCAGCAGTTGCAGACTCTCGAACCGCCGTTCTTCATCAAGAACGGCGTCGTGCCGCCGCTCAGTTCCTACGCGAAGAAGGGCGAAACCAGCGTGGCCAAGGCCGGCGCCGGCGACACCGTGCAGGGTGTGCCCGGCTGCCCGGGCAAGTACGTGGGGCGGGCTCGAGTCATTCTCGATCCGACCGAGCCGGGCGATCTCGAACCGGGTGACGTGCTCATCGCTCCGAACACCGACCCGGCCTGGACGCCGCTCTTCATGCCCTGTGGAGCGGTGGTCGTGAACGTGGGTGCCGCCATCAGCCACGCGATCATCGTGAGCCGCGAACTCGGACTGCCGTGCGTGGTGTCGGCCACCGATGCGACCAAGCGCATTCCGAACGGCGCGCTCATCGAAGTCAACGGCGACACCGGCGCCGTCACGATCCTGGAGGTCCCGTCATGAGCCACAAGTTCCGTTTCGGAGTGCAGGCGTACGCGCCGGCATCGGCGAAGGAATGGCGCGATCTGGCCAAGCGGGCCGAGTCGCTCGGATTCTCCTCGTTCCACCTGGCCGATCACGTGATCGGACCCGGCCCGGCCCTCAGCGCGACCGGGCACCCGGTGCAGACCGTGGCGGCCATTCCGGCCATGGCGGTGGCGGCCGAAGCGACCAGCACGATCAAGGTTGGTTGTCGCGTCCTGTGCGTCGATTACCGCAATCCGGTGATGCTCACCAAGGAACTGGCCACGCTCGACTTCTTCTCCGAGGGACGCCTCGAACTCGGCATCGGGGCCGGATGGCTCAAGAACGAGTACGAGGCCATGGGCATCCCGTTCGATTCGGCGGGTGTTCGCCTCGATCGCATGGAGGAAGTGATCGCGCTCATCCGCGCGTCGTTCGCCGACGGTGAACTGAACATCGACGGCAAGCACGTTCACGCCGTCGGGTTCGAAGCGGTTCCGAAGCCGATCAACAAGCCGTGCCCCCCGATCATGATCGGAGGCGGCGCCAAGCGCGTTCTCACCATCGCCGGACGCGAGGCCGACATCGTGAGCCTCAACTTCAACAACTCGACTGGGCGGCTCGGTCCCGAGGGGATCGGATCGTCGACGGCTGAATTGACCGACCAGAAGATCCAGTGGATCAAGGACGGGGCCGGTTCGCGATTCGGTGACATCGAACTCGAGATCGCCGCCTACTTCACGGTCGTGACACCCGACGGCGCCGCGACTCGCGAGAAGATGGCACCCATGTTCGGGCTCACGCCCGATCAGTTCGGCCAGCACCCGAACGTTCTCATCGGATCGGTCGACGAGATCTGCGACCGCATCGTGGAGCGTCGCGAGCGCTTCGGTATTTCGTACGTGAGCTTCGGCTCGTCGGTCATGGAGGCCGTGGCCCCCGTGATCGAACGGCTGGCCGGCAAGTGAGCCGTCCAGGGAATGAACTAGGAGAAGAGTCATGAGCGTCGACATCAGCAAGTTCAACCCGTTCGATCCGGCCACCATGCAGTGTCCGTTCCCGCACTACGCCAAGATGCGCGAGGACGCGCCGGTCATGGAGATTCCGGGCATGGGGATCAAGTTGGTCACGCGCCATGACCTCGTGATGCAGACCCTGCGCGACCCGCAGACGTACTCGTCGCAGTTCGGCTCGTCGGGGATGCCGTTGCCCGCCGAGATCCGGAAGCGCTTCGAGGAGGTGTACGCCGAGGGTTACCCGCGAGTGAGCACGATGCTCACCGCCGACCAGCCCGACCACACGCGCTATCGCCGACTGGTGTCGCGGGCCTTCCATCCCAAGGTGATCGCCGAGCTCGAACCGACCGTCCGCGCCATCACCGTTCGGCTCATCGAATCGTGGATCGACAAGGGCCGCATCGAGTTCGTGAGCGAGTTCGGAGTTCCGCTCCCGGTACGCGTCATCGCCAAGGCTCTCAACGTTCCCGACGACCGTCTCGACGACTTCAAGCGCTGGTCGGACGACTCGATCGCCGGTATCGGCACCAACATCTCGATCGAGGAGCGGATCCAGGCCGAGTACGGGGTCAACGAGTTCCAGCACTATTTCGCCGAGCAGATCAACAAGCGGCGCACCGAACCGCAGGACGACATCCTCACGAATCTGCTCAACGCCACCATCGAGGACGACGATCCCGAGATCTCCGACAAGCGTCAGCTGGACATGCCCGAGATGCTGAGCATCATTCAGCAGCTCCTCGTGGCCGGCAACGAGACCACCACCAAGATGCTCACCGAGATGATTCGCCTGTTGGCCGAGAATCCCGATCAGTGGCGCAAGGTGAAAGAAGATCCGTCGCGGGTCGAGCGCATCGTCGAAGAGACTCTTCGCATGTCGACGCCCACTCAGGGCATGTGGCGCATGGTCACCAAGGACACCGAGTTGGGCGGATTCCCCTTGAAGAAGGGCGACCGTCTCATCATCGTGTTCTCGTCGGCCAATCGTGACGAGTGCCTGTACTCCAACCCCGATGCGTTCGATCCCGATCGCGAGAATCTGCGCGACCATCTGGCGTTCGGCAAGGGCATCCACTTCTGCCTGGGCGCGAACCTGTCGCGCCTCGAGGGCAAGGTGGCGCTCGAAGAGCTGTCGAAGCGGATCGACACGATCACGCTGCCCGACTCGAACAAGTACGAGTACTTCCCGTCGTTCATGTTGCGCGGCCTCACCAGCCTCGATGTCGAGTTCACGCCGGCCGGGGTCAAGGCATGAGCGGCCAACTGGCCGGGAAGGTCGCGGTCGTCACCGGCTCGAGTCGCGGCATCGGTCGCGGAACCGCCATCGCGCTGGCCGAGATGGGTGCGACGGTGTACATCACCGGCCGCTCGACGGGTTCGGGTCCGCTCACGATCGACACCACGGTGAAGATGGTGAACGAGGCCGGCGGAACCGGTATCGCCGTTCAGGTCGATCACGGTGACGACGCGCAGATCGCGGCGTTGTTCGCGCGGGTGAAGTCCGACTTCGGCAAACTCAACATCCTCGTCAACAACGTGTACAAGATTCCCGATCCGCCGGCGTGGGGCGGCGGTTTCTGGGAGCATCCCGTGGGCATCTGGGACGACCAGGTGGGCATCGGTCTGCGCGCGCACTACGTCGCGTCATGGCACGCGGCTCCGCTGCTCTTCGAGGGCGGCGCGGGCGGCTCGATCATGAACGTCTCGTCGCCGGGCGGATCGTCGTATCACTTCAGTTCGTCGTACGGAGCCGGGAAGGCGGGCCTCGATCGACTGAGCGCCGACATGGCGATCGAACTGCGCCCGAAGGGGATCGCCTGCTGTTCGATCTACCCGGGTTCGGTCGCGACCGAATTCATCCAGGAGTGGGCCGGTAAGCGGGGGAGCGATCTGACTCAGGCGCAGACCACTCTCGGCGTGGGTCGCGCGATCGCCGCCCTCGCGGTCGCTCCCGATCTCATGGACCGCAGCGGGACCATCCAGTGGGTCGAGGACATCTCCGAGCAGTTCGACGTGCGCGACGAGAACGGGAATCTCGCGGTGCGTTACCACTCGCGCCAACGCTGACTTCGCCGCCGCTCTCTAGAACGTGAGTTCGAGGTGATCGACACCTCGGATGGTGAGTCGATCGCGCCAGGTGATCGATCCGGTCGCCCTCATCGAGGGGAACCGGGACACGAGTGACCCGACCGCCACCTCGGCCTCGAGTCGCGCGAGGTTCGCGCCGAGGCAGTAGTGGATGCCGGCGGCCAGAGCGAGATGACGGTTCGAGTTCTCGCGTACAAGGTCGAGCCGGTTGGGGTCGGCGAAGACTGCCGGATCGTGATTGGCGGCGCCGAGCACAGTGGTGACGATGGTGCCGGGCTGGGCCACGACCGGTCCGTTGATGCCCTGGTAGGTGACGGGAACGATCGGCACCCGGACCGTCTGCTGCACGGGGCCGTCCATACGGAGGCACTCGTCGACGGCCCGCGGTCCGATGCTCGGATCGGCGTGCCAGCGAGCCAACTGGTCGGGGTGGGCCAACAGCGCGTTGATCGAATTGCCGATCAGGTTGACGGTGGTCTCGTGTCCCGCGATGTAGAGCAGGACCACGAATGAGATGAGCTCGGGAAGCGAGAGGACGTCGCCGTCCTCTTCCACCGCGATCAGTGCCGACAACAAGTCGTCCCCCGGATGTTTGCGGCGATCCTCGATCACGTTCAGCAGATACGGGATCAGGAGGCCGAACACCTCGTCCGACTTGTCGAGGTCGTCGAGAGTGGAGGTGGGCTCGAGGTTCTGGGTGATGATCTGGCTCCACTCCCGCATCTCGTCGGCGCGGTCGGTGGGCATCGCCAGCAGGTCGGAAATCACCTGGAAGGGGATCGGGAACGCGAGTTCGTCGATCAGTTCCATTCCGCCGCGGGCGGCCGCCGTGTCGAGCACGTCGTCGACCAGTTGTTGAACGCGTCCGCGCAACCGTTCGATGGCCGATGGCGTGAAAGCCTTGCTGACGAGACGCCGCAACCGGGTGTGGTCGGGCGGATCGAGGTTGAGGATCGATTTGGCGCCCTCGCGTCCACGGCGGCGTTCACGCTTGGCCTTGTTCAGCGGATCGGTCGGCTCGTTGGCGTTGGCCTCGATGTCGCGGCTGAAGTCGTTGCTCCGCAACGTGTGGGCGATGTCGTCGTACCGGGTGAGGATGATCGTGCCGAATGGAGTGACGTGCACCGGATCCTGCTCGCGTAGCGCGTCGTAGAACGGATACGGGTTGGCGCGAAACGCCGGATCGAACGGGTTGAAAACGGGTTTGGTCATGGTTGGGAGCAGGCAGCGAGGGCGTCGATGATCGCATCGATCTGCGATTCGTCGATCACGAGTGGAGGGCAGAAGGTGTTGGTGTCGGTGCCCACCGCGCGAGTGATCACACCGTGTTCGAGCATGCGATCGCGGACCTTGACCGGGTCGATGTGCGGGTGCTGTGCCACCGCCCAGACGGCGCCGTCGCCGCGGACGGCCGCGACGACTCCGTCGCCGAGAAGCGAATGCAATCCGGCGGAGAGCCGACGGCCCACATGGTGCGCGCGCTCGATGAGACCCTCGCGCTCGATGATGTCGATGTTGGCCAAAGCGGCGCGACACGCGGTCGGGTGTCCGGAGTAGGTGAAGCCGGTGCGCAAGAAGAAGTTCGGGTCGGCTTCGAGCGGTCCGCGCACGGCCGGTCCGACGAAGACGCCGCCGAGCGGCTGATATCCCGACGTCACGGCCTTGGCGAAGGTGACAAGGTCGGGACGAACACCGAAGCGATGGGCGGCGAACCAGTGACCCAGTCGGCCGAATCCACTGATCACTTCGTCGAAGATGAGAAACGCACCGTGCTGATCGCACAGTCGGCGAACTCCCTCGACGTAGCCCTCGGTGGGAGGGAAGACTCCGCCGGCACCCTGCACCGGTTCGATCAGCACGGCGGCCAGACGATCCTGGTTCTGCGACATCGCGATGGAGAGGGCTTCGAGATCGTCGGCCGGCACTTGCAGCACATCGCCCACGAGAGGTCCGTATCCCTCTCGGTTGGGCGGAATGCCCTGGGCACTGGTTCCGCCGTAGGTGGTGCCGTGGTACCCGCGCTGGCGCGAGATGATCACGGTCTTCTCCGGGTGACCGGCCTGAACATGGGCGAGGCGGGCCAACTTCATGGCGGTGTCGACCGCTTCCGACCCCGACGACGTGAAGAACACACGGCTGTCGGGCATCGGGGCGATGCCGATGAGCCGTTCGGCGAGTTGCTCCACGGGTTCGTTGGTGAACGGGTCGAAGGTGGAGTAGCCGGCGAGGGTCTCGGCTTGTTCGGCGATCACGCGGGCGATTTCGGTGCGTCCGTGGCCCACCGCGCAGTACCAGAGGGCGGCCATGCCATCGATGTAGTCGCGACCCTGCGAGTCGGTCACCACGGCCCCTTGGCCGCGAACGAGGGTGATGAACGACTCGCGCGTGGGCTTGGCGAAGGGGTGGAGGAAGGCCGAGGGCATGGGTCGAACGCTAGTGGTGGCCATCGCTGTGGGGGCCTGCGTTGCCAAAGGAAATGAGAATGATTATCATTACGGTCATGCGCCGAATTCCCTCCCTCCTCGCCTCGCTCGGGGCCCTTGTGCTCGCTGTGGGTTGCGGTTCTGAAGATTCGTCATCCCCACGCCCGTCGGTGGTGGTCACCACGTCCATACTCGGCGCGGTCGTCTCCGATGTGGTGGGCGAAGCGGCTGAGGTCACCGTGCTCGTGCCGAACGGAACCGATCCTCACGACTGGGAGCCCTCGGCCAAGGACGTGGAGGCGATCGGGCGGGCCGACCTGGTGGTCAGCAACGGGCTCGATCTCGAAGAGAAGTTGGTCGAGACGCTGGAGTCGGCCGAGGCCGACGGTGTCCGTGTCTTCCACGCGACCGACCACATCGAACCTCTGAATCCAGAGGGCGGTCACGACCACGACGAGGCTAAGGAGTCCGGTGGCGCGGAACACGACCACGAGCACGCTGAAGGTGATCCGCACTTCTGGACCGATCCTCTGGCGATGGCCGCGGTCGTCGATGCCCTGGGTGTCGAGCTCTCGGCGCTCGGGATCGACGTGGGCGATCGCGTCGAGCGAGTCATGACCGACCTGCGCGACGTCGACGGAGTGATCACTCAGTTGCTGGCGTCGCTACCCGACGATCGGCGCGTGCTCGTGACCGGTCACGAGTCGCTCGGCTATTTCGCCGAGCACTACGAATTCGAGCTGCTCGGATCGATCGTCCCCGGGTTGACCTCGGCGGCTGATGTGAACGCCGCCGATCTGGCCGAGTTGAAGGAGGCCATCGAGGCGACCGGTGTTTCGGTGATCTTCACCGAACTGGGCACTCCCACCGACGTCGCCGACGCTCTGGCGTCCGAAACCGGTACGCGTGTCGTCGAGTTGTCCACGCATCTGGTGCCCGAGGACAACTTGTACCGGTCGTTCTTGTTGAACCTCGCCTCCGACATCGTGACGGCCCTGTCGGCGACTTCATAGTGTGTCCCGAGTGGGACCGTTGATCGATCCGTTCGTCGACAACGATTTCATGCTCCGGGCCCTCTTGGCCGGGGCGCTGGTCTCCATCGCCTGCGCGGTGGTCGGCACCTACGTCGTGTTGCGCGGGATGTCCTTCATCGGCGATGCCTTGGCCCACGGCGTTCTTCCGGGTGTGGCCGGTGCGCTGCTGATCGGTTGGCCGACGATGCTCGGAGCGGCCGTTGGCGCGGGCGTCATGATCGGCGGCGTCGGCGTCGTGACGCGTCGATCGCGATTGTCCAGTGACGCGGCGATCGGGCTGTTGTTCGTCGGGTTGTTGGCCCTCGGAATCGTGGTGATCTCCAGTTCCGACTCGATCACCACGAGCGTCGAGGCGATCCTGTTCGGCGAGTTCCTGGGCGTGAGCGACGGCGATTTGTTGACGCTCGGTATCGCAGTGTTGGTGGTGGCCGCGGTGGCGGCCTGGTCGGCGCGACCGTTCCTCCTGCTCTGCTTCGATCCCGATCTCGCCAGCGTCATGGGTTATCGGTCGGGCCGTTACCACCAGTTGATGCTGGCTCTGGTCGCCGGGACGATCGTGGTGGCGTTCCAGACGGTCGGTTCGCTGCTCGTGTTCGGGATGTTGCTCGCGCCGGCCGGCGTCGGTTCGCTGTTGGCCCGCCGTGTCGGGGTCATGATGCTCTGGGCTTCGCTGGTGGGAGTCGCGTCCACGTACATCGGCCTGCTGCTCTCGTATCACTACGGCTGGGCGGCCGGAGCCACGGTCGTTCTGGTGTCGGTGATGATCTTCTTCGTCACGTTGATCGCGACGTCGTTCGTTCCCCGGAGATCGTCGTGAGCGCGGTCGTCGTCGCCCGGCGCCTGACGGTGGGTTACCACGAGCACCGCGTTCTCGAAGGTGTCGACACGTTTCTCGCCAGCGGCGGATCGATCGCATTGGTGGGCTCCAACGGTTCGGGAAAATCGACCCTTCTGAAGACTTTCGCCGGATTGCTGGAACCTCTCGGTGGGGTGGTGGAAGTGCTCGGTGGTGCTCCACGCGAGGCCAGTCGATCGATCGCGTACGTGAGTCAGTTCCATCGCAATGCGCTGGCGTTGCCCCTTCGGGCGATCGATGTGGTGCGCATGGCCCGCTTCGATCATCGCGGGCGCTTTGCCCGCGCGTCCGCCGAGGACGAGAACGCCGTGAACGAGGCGATCGAGACGATGGAGATCGGAGATCTGGCCGATGCGGCCCTCCGAGACCTGTCGGGAGGGCAGCAGCAGCGTGTCTACCTGGCGCAGGCCTTGGCGCGACGCGGCGCGCTTCTGCTACTGGACGAACCGACGAGTGGGCTCGATGCGGCGGGACGGGCGGCCTACTTGCGAGCGGTCGATCACGAACGCCAACGGGGAGCCGCGGTGATCAGCGCCACCCACGACATCGGCGAGGCGTCGACCTGCGATCGAGTTCTGCTGTTGGCCGGACGGTTGATCGCCGACGGTCCGCCCGATGTGGTGCTGACTCCGGAGAACCTGTTGGCCACGTTCGGGGTCGGGCTGACGAGGGTGCACGACCAACTCGTGGTGACCGAGCACCAGCACCAGCACCACGATCACGACCATTGACGTTTGGTGCTTCTGGTGGCAGATCTGTCGCCTATTTCATCGATTGTTGCCACCAGAACGAATGGGGGGTCCCGGGAACTGGTGGCAATTCAGTGTGTTTCCCGTGACGAAAGTGCCACCAGAAGCGCCAAGGGGGGTCAGTGTTCGTCCCAGTGGTCGTCGTGTTGGGCGTGCAGGTGCCCGTCGTGCAGATAGTCGACGTGGTCTCCATGCGCGACGGCCTGATGTCCGCAGCCCGGACCATGCACGTGTTCGTGATGTGAGTGGGCGACGCACTCCTCGGAGTCGCACATGTCCCAGTGATCGCCGTGCTGGCGATGGCGATGCCCGTCGTGAACGAAGTCGACGTGATCACCGTGCCGCACCATCGCGTGTCCGCAATCGGGGCCGTGCACGTGCGGGTGG
>JBEAXP010000150.1:0-4525 GCA_041159745.1 Actinomycetota bacterium
CACCAAGTCAGGTGGTTTTGGTGCGGATGGAGACGATCTTTTCGGTTGCGTTGTTCGCGTCGTCGCCCTTGGCATCCAGCAACGCCGACCGATCCTTGGCCGCCTCGCGCTCGGCCTTCTCCACATCGGCCCGCGCCATGGCCGCCTCGGTTCCGTGTTCGTGGATGAACTCGGCCCACTCGACCAAAGCCTCCACCATCTCGGATTCGGGAACCACCGCCACGTTGCGACCCTTCACGAACAGGTGCCCGCGCTTGTTGCCGGCCGCGATCCCGAGGTCGGCTTCACGCGCCTCACCCGGGCCGTTCACCACGCAACCCATCACCGCGACCTGCAACGGAATCTTGCGATCGCCGAACGCGTCCATCGCCCGCTTGGCCACGTCGATCACGTCGATCTCGGCCCGTCCGCAACTCGGACAGGCGATCAGGTCGACGTTCTTCCGTTCGCGCAATCCGAGGGCTTCGAGCAACTGACGTCCCGCGCGCGCCTCTTCCACCGGATCGGCCGTGAGGCTGTACCGAATCGTGTCGCCGATGCCTTCGAGCAGCAGTGTGGCGATTCCGGCGGTGGCCTTCACGAGACCGGCCGGCGGCGGTCCGGCCTCGGTGACTCCGACGTGCAGCGGGTGGTCGGTGACCTCGCTCAACTGCCGATAGGCCTCGACCATCAAGGGCACGTTGGAGGCCTTCACCGAGATCTTGATGAGATCGAAGTCGACCTCCTGGAAGTACGCGATCTCGCGCTGGGCCGACTCGACCATCGCCTCGGGCGTCACCTTGCCGCCGTATTTGTCGTACAGCTCGGGATCGAGCGAACCGCCGTTCACGCCGATTCGAATCGGGATCTGGCGATCACGCGCCTCTGATGCCACCGCCTTGATGTGCTCCGGTCGACGGATGTTGCCCGGGTTCAGGCGAAGTCCGTGCACGCCGGCTTCCATCGCGGCCAACGCCATCTTGTACTGGTGGTGGATGTCGGCGACGATCGGAATCGGCGAACGCGGGACGATCTGCGCGAGACCCTCGGCGGCCTCGATCTCGTTGCACGTGCAGCGGACGATGTCGCAGCCGGCCGCCGCCAACGCGTAGATCTGCTGCAACGTGCCCTCGACGTCGGCCGTCTTGGTGATCGTCATCGACTGCACCGTGATGGGGGCGTCGCCGCCAACGGGAACCTTCCCCACCATGATCTGGCGGGTGGGTCGGCGGGGGTAGCGGGGAGCGTTCATGGGTACCGAGTCAGTGTTTCAGAAGGGTCGCGTGATGTCGAGATAGAGGCCCGTGAAGGTGAGGAACAGGAGCAGGGTCACCACCGCCACCGTGAGCGGCCACATCTTCTCGACGTCGGCGCGATATTGACGACCCCGGCGCGAACGAACGCGCTCGTACGTGGCGATGGCCGCGTGGCCGCCGTCGAACGGCAACAGCGGCAACAGGTTGAAGATGCCGACGAACACGTTCACCGACGCGAGAATCTCCATCACGGCGTAGAAGCCGAAACTCTCGCCGATGTCGCCGGCGACCATCGTGATGCCCACCACCGTGGTGGGCCGCTTGGTGGGGTCGGCGTCCTCGTTGGTGAGCTGATCCCACTGATTCCAGGGATTGGCCACCGTGCCGATGCCTTCGAACGTGGCCCACACACTGTCGGCCAGGTCGCCACCCACGTTGCCGAGCGCCGACGGAATCGAGAGACGCTCTCGCGCGAAGTTGTCGGTGCCCACACCCAAAAAGCCCGGGCGGGCCGAATCGTCGGATCCCGAAGCACTGCCCGATTCGACCGCGGCCAACGTGATGTCGGCCGACTTTTCCACGCCTTCGGACGTCCAGACCACGGTCACGGTGTCACCCGCCGTGCGCGAACGCACGTAGTTGCGCAGATCGGCCGGCTCGATCACCGCCACGCCGTCGACGCTCTCGATCACGTCGCCGTCGCGAAGTCCGGCCGCCGCCGCCGGTGACGACTCCGCCACACCGGTCACGACGGTTTCGCCGGTGGCCTGGAATCGACCGCCCACCGTGTACACGAACACCAGCAGCACGATGGCGATGATGAAGTGCATGATCGAGCCAGCCGTGATGACGAGCATGCGCCACCGGTACGGCTTCGACGTGTACGCGAGCGCCTCGTCGCCCGGCTCGACCGGATCGAGATTGTTCATCCCGACGATGCGCACGAAGGCCCCGAGCGGCAACGCGCGAACGCCGTACTCGACACCGTTGCGTCGGAAACTCCAGAGTCGCGGCCCGAAACCCATGAAGAACTGAGTGCGCTTCATGCCGGCCCAGCCCGCCGTCACGAAGTGTCCGACCTCGTGCAGGAAGATGGACACGAGAAGCCCGGCCACCAGCAGCAGACTCCAGGGATTGCTGAACCCGAGCCACACGAGCAATCCGAAGATCACCACACCGGAGACAAACGCCGTGCGCGTGCCACCACCGAGATGATCGGGCTTCTCTTCGGTGGCGCCGCCCGCCATCATCTCGTCGCGGAATTGGCGATACAGAGTCATCGCGCCTCCACGATTCGCCGAGCCGCCCGCCGCCCGGCCGCATCGGCCGCGATCACGTCGTCGCTCGTGATCGCCCCGCGGCTCTGTTCGTGCGAGTCGAGCGAACGCTCGATGACGGCGGCGATGTCGGGCCACCGCAGTCGACCGGCCAGGAACGCCTCGACCGCCACTTCGTTGGCGGCCGACAAGAACGCCGGGGCGGTTCCACCCGATCGGCCGGCCGCGTAGGCCAACGCGAGGCATCGGAACGTGGAGACGTCGGGTGGCGAGAAATCGAGTCGCGACAACTGCGCCCAGTCGATTCGCCCGTAAGGGGTTCCGATCCGTTCGGGGTACGCCAGCGCGTAACCGATGGGCAGACGCATGTCGGGAAGGCTCAACTGCGCCATCGTGCAGCCGTCGGTGAATTCGACCATCGAGTGCACCACCGATTGCGGATGCACGACGACCTCGATCCGGTCGTACGACACCCCGAACAACTCGTGAGCCTCGATCACTTCGAGTCCCTTGTTCATGAGCGTCGACGAATCGATCGTGATCTTCGGCCCCATGCTCCACGTCGGGTGCGCGAGAGCCTGCTCGACCGTGACGTCGGCGAGCTCGGCCGCCGAGCGTCCGCGGAACGGACCGCCGCTCGCGGTGAGCACGATGCGCGACACTTCGACGCCGGGCCTGACCGTCGAACGCAGGCATTGGTGCACCGCGCAGTGCTCGCTGTCGACCGGGACGAGTTCGGCCCCCGGGGTGGACCTCAACGGCTGAACGACCGGACCGGCGGCGATGAGCGATTCCTTGTTGGCCAGCGCCAGCCGGCGCCCCGATGACAACGTGCGCAAGGTGACCGGCAGACCGGCGAAGCCGACCACCGCGTTGACCACCACGTCGGCGTCGTCGACGAGGTGGGACAGATCGTCGACCACGGTGGCGAACGGAAGAGCGGCCGCGACCTCGGCCCGCTTGGCCGCATCGGCGACCGCCACGACCTTCGGACGGAACTCCCGCGCCTGTTCGATGAGCACGTCGACCGAGGACGCAACGCCCAGACCCACGACTTCGAAGCGTTCGCGCTCGGCGCGCACGACATCGAGGGTCTGCGTTCCGATCGAGCCGGACGAGCCGGCGATGGCGACCTTGGTGGTGCTCACGACCCCGTCATTCTCGCACCGCGAGCCGACGGATACCCCGTCGCCCGCCGTGACAACGGCACGTTCAGGAGGCGAAGGGCTCGAGCACCTGGAGCAGGTAGTACGCGGCCGGCAGCACGAACAGGAAGCCGTCGAAGCGATCGAGGACTCCCCCGTGGCCGCGAACGACCGTACCGAAGTCCTTGATGTCGAGGTTCCGCTTGAACATGCTCTCGACCAGATCGCCGAGCGGCGCCAGCAGCGCGATGACGATCGCGAGAAGGAGCGCCTCTCCGACATCGTTCCAGGTGTCGCTCTGCAGGCTGACGATCCAGACCACGACGATGGTGGCGAGTCCGCCGCCCAGGAATCCTTCGAGCGTCTTGTTGGGGCTGATCCACTGACGCAGCGGCGTGCGACCGGCGGCCGATCCGACGAACAGTGCGCCCACGTCGTTGGCGACCACACCGCAGGCGAGGATGAACAACGTGTCGGTGCCGACGTTGTCGAGGCCTCGAACATTGGAAACACCGGCCAACAACGCGGCGTACGAACCCATGAGTCCGATCCAGACGATGCCAAGTGAAGTGATCGCCATGTTCGGCATCGGACTGGCCGACACTCCGTCGGCTCCCACGAACGTGACTCCCGAGGCCATGAGCGCGAGGACGAGCACGAGCGGCAACGCACCCTCGCCCACCCAGTACGCGGCAAGCGGTGTGCACACGGCCGCCGCGATTCCGACGATCGTGGCCGGGTGATAACCGCGTTCGGTCACCTTGTCGAAGAACTCGACCGCGGCCAGACCGCACACCAACACGACGATCGCCAGGACGGCGATGGGCTTCCAGAGCAACGCGCCGATGAACGCCGCGGCGATCAGCAG
>JBEAXP010000152.1:0-7015 GCA_041159745.1 Actinomycetota bacterium
CCGAGAACACCTCCAACACATTGCGCAAGATCAGCGAGATCTACGACCGCATCGCGTTCGCCGGTGTGGGCAAGTACAACGAGTTCGATCAACTCCGCCGCTTCGGTGTTCGCAACGCCGACGTGAAGGGTTACGCGTACTCGCGTGACGACGTCGAAGCTCGCGGGTTGGCCAACGACTACGCGCAGATCCTCGGCCAGAATTTCACGCACGAACTGAAGCCGCTCGAAGTCGAGATCCTGATCGCCGAAGTCGGAGCCACTCAGGCCGACGACCAGCTGTTCCACATCCTCTACGACGGAACCCTGGTCGACGAGAAGGGCACGAGCGTTCTTGGCGGCGACGCCGACACGATCGCCGGTCGTCTCACCTCCACCTGGTCGGCGGGCGACGATCTGGCCACGGCTCTTCCCAAAGCGGTGGCCGCCTTGGCGGGTCCCGAACGGTCGCTGAGCGCCGACGACCTCGAGGTGGCGGTTCTCTCGCGCTCGAACGGGCGGCGTTGCTTCCAGCGTCTGGACGACGCATTGGTCGCGTCGATCGTGCGAGTGACCGACGTCCCCCCGCAGTCGTCACCGGGGCAATAGCCCGCTTCCCCCATCACCGTTCGACGCCGCGAGAAGTATGGTTCCGGTGTGGACCGACGGATCTTCGGACTCGAGAACGAGTACGGAGTCACGTGCACGCTGCGTGGTCAACGTCGTCTGAGTCCGGATGAGGTCGCGCGCTACCTGTTTCGCAAAGTCGTCTCGTGGGGGCGTTCATCGAACGTGTTCCTCGAGAACGGCGCGCGCCTGTACCTCGACGTGGGTTCTCACCCCGAGTACGCCACGCCCGAATGCGACTCGATCTACGACGCCGTGGTTCACGACAAGGCGGGGGAGAGAATCCTCGAGCGTTTGGCGGCCTCGGCCGAGGAGCGATTGCGCGAGGAAGGGATCCGCGGGACGGTGTATCTCTTCAAGAACAACACCGACTCGGCCGGGAACAGCTACGGCTGCCACGAGAACTACCTGACTCGCCGCGGGGACGACTCGGCGCGCCACGCCGAAGTCCTGATTCCTTTTCTGGTGTCGCGACAGATCTTCACCGGCGCGGGCAAGATCGTGCAGACTGCTCGCGGCCCGATCTATTCCATCACTCAGCGCGCCGACCACATCTGGGAGACCATGTCGTCGGCGACGACCCGAAGCCGGCCGATCATCAACACCCGGGACGAGCCGCACGCCGACGCCGAGCGTTATCGCCGTCTCCACGTGATCGTGGGCGACTCGAACATGAGCGAGTACACCACCTTCCTGAAGATCGGTTCGACGGCGTGCATGTTGCGAATGCTGGAGGACTCGCGGGTCGTGCTGCGCGACATGACGCTCGAGAACCCCATTCGAGCGATACGCGACATCAGCCACGACATGACCTGTCGTCGCACGGTGGTCCTGGCGAACGGGCGCGAAGTGAGCGCCCTCGACATCCAGCGCGAATACCTCGACCGGGCTCTGCGCTACGCCGAGACGAAGGGCTTTCCTCCGCTCGAGCAGAAGGCGCTGGAGATGTGGGAGCACTGTGTGACCACGATCGAGAACGACCCCATGAAGCTCGATCGCGAAGTCGATTGGGTCATCAAGCATTCACTGATCGAGCAGTACTCGGCTCGTCACGGTCTCGAATTGGGCGACGCCCGTAACCAGCTCGTGGATCTTCAGTATCACGACATCAACCGGGATCGCGGTTTGTTCTACAAGCTGCAGGCGAAGGGTCTCGTCGAACGTCTGTGCTCGGAGGTCGACATCGACACGGCGCTCACCGAACCGCCGCAGAACACGCGGGCCCGCTTGCGCGGCGAATTCATTCGCGCCGCGAAGGAGAAGCGACGCGACTACACCGTCGATTGGGTCCACCTCAAGCTCAACGATCAGGCGCAGCGGACGGTGCTGTGCAAGGACCCGTTCCGCAGTCGCGACGAACGCGTGGAGAAACTCATCGCGTCACTGTGACGTGGGCCGACCTGGTCGGCCCGATACGGTGATGGCGTGGAGATCAGCCAGCCGCCGGTCGACGATCCGACCCCGGTCGGCGGCCCCGAATTAGACGCCGAGTCGCGCTCATCCCGCTCGTCACGAGCCGGCCGGGTGGTCTGGGAATGGGCGATCGTCGTCCTGGTCGCGGTCGGCGCGGCTCTCATCATCCGGCTTTTCCTGTTCCAGCAGTACTACATCGACGGCCCGAGCATGGAGAGCACGCTGCAGCCGCGGGACCGCGTCCTGGTGAACAAACTGTCGTATCGCCTTCACGACGTCAATCGCGGCGACGTGGTGGTGTTCGACCGGGTGACCGCGGCCGAGCAGCACGACGATCTCATCAAGCGTGTCATCGCCTTGCCGGGCGAGACGATCGAGGTTCGGTCGTGCACGATCTTCATCGACGGAGTCCGTCTGGAGGAGCCGTACCTCGACGAGGAGATGGTGGGGCAAGCCGACCCGTTGGCCCGCTGTGGTTCGCACACCGATGTGGCCGCACAGGAGATTCCCGCCGACATGGTGTTCGTGATGGGCGACAACCGAGTTCAGAGTTTCGACAGTCGCGACTTCGGCCCGGTGGAGATCGACAAGATCCGGGGCCGCGCCTTCATCGTGATCTGGCCGGCCTCGGCCTGGGCCTTCCTCTAGCGCTCAGCCGTACTGTCGCCGGAGGGCTTCGACCATTCGGTCGACCCAGTCGCTGAACACTCCGTCCACGCCCATGCGAAGGCTCTGGTCGAGGAAGTGATCGTGTTGCAGGTCCCAGGCCAACGCGAAGCGGTCGAAACGATGGAACAGCGTGACCAGTCCGCCGCTCCAGTCGGTGTGGTGCATGTTGATGGCCTCGATGCCGGCGTCGCGCAACTGCGTGGCGCGACGCTCGGGACCCTCCTTGATGCGCGCCAAGCGTGTCGAGTCGACGAGTTTGGCGTGGGTCAGTGATCGCCATGTCGCGACGAGAGTCCAATCGGGGTGGCAGATCCAGGTGCGCTCCTCGAGTTGGGGAGATGTGTCGCGAATCGCCGCGATGAACGGTCGGATCGACTGCGGGTCCTTGATGTCGACGCTGAAGTGGTGGTCGCCGGGACAGGCGTCGATCATCTCGGCCACCGTCGGGATGTGAGCCGGAAGATCGACTCGGCGCACCGTGCTGATCGGCACCTTGCGTCCCCGGCGCCGGACGAGACCGTCGTGATCGAGAACGGCCACCCCGTCGGCGGTGACCCAGACATCGGACTCGAGTCCGGTGGCACCGAGGCGGAGGGCCAGTTGGAACGCCTCGATCGTGTTCTCGTCGGCGTGGGCCCGGGCTCCCCGGTGGGCGAACCCGATCGGGGGATCCAGCCGTGACGGGAGGCGTTGCTGCACGAGGCCATGTTGGCAGACCCGCCCTGTCGGCCCGCTCGTAGACTCGCGGTGTGTTCAACCTCTCCGGGAGCGAGATCGTCGTCATCTTGCTCCTGGCTCTCATCGTGCTCGGACCGGAGAAGCTGCCCGAAGCCATTCGGCGGTTCGGCCGCGTGTACGGCGAACTGCGCCGGATGAGCCGGGGTTTCCAATCCGAGTTCAAGAACGCGTTCGACGAACCGGCTCGTGAACTGCGGGAAACGGCCGAGATGACGCGTCAAGCGGTACGTCAGGTGATCGATCCGGCCGTTCCCGATTTCCGGACGCAGTCCGCGAAGTCGGCCGATGAGCAGTCGTCGCCCGGGACGTCGATGCCGGAGACGGCGCCGCCGGCGACCGATCCCGCCTCGGGGACGACGGGCGACGAGCCCGCATCATGAAGCTGCCGTGGCGCCGAACGGTGCGGGCCACGGTGTCGGGGCCCGACGACCAGATGACCCTCACCGAACACCTGGCCGAACTGCGTTCGCGGGTCATCCGGTCGGTTCTGGCGGTGGCCCTGGGTGTCATCGTCATCCTGGCCTTCTACGACCCGGTGCTCGAGTTCCTGCGTCAGCCGTACGACAACTTGTGCCAGCGGCGTCCCGACCTCGTGACCAACTGCGATCTGTTCTCGCTCGGTCCGCTCGACGGATTCAACGCGCGTTTGCGCATCGCGTTGTACGGCGGGCTGATTCTCGCTCTGCCGGTGATTCTCTGGCAGGTGTGGCGCTTCATCGTGCCGGCCCTTCACTCGCGGGAGAAGAAGTACGCGATTCCGTTCATCGCGTCCTCGATCATCTTGTTCGCGGCCGGCGGATGGCTCGCGTACATCACCCTCGACAAGGGTCTCGAGTTCCTGGTGAGTTGGTCGGGCAGCGACGTGCAGCAGGCCTTCCAGATCACCAAGTACGTCAGCCTGGTGGCGCTGATGATCGCCGCCTTCGGCGTCGGATTCGAGTTTCCGGTGCTGCTGGTGTTCCTCCAATTGGCCGGTGTGGTCCGTCCGCGGCAGTTGGTCGAGGGGTGGCGGATCGCCATCGTCTCGATCGTCGTGCTGGCCGCGGTGATCACTCCGTCGGGAGATCCGATCACGCTCATCGCCCTCACGGTTCCGCTCGTGTTGCTGTACTTCGTGGCGATCGGCGTGGGCCACCTCATCGTGCGCCGTCGAACCTGACGATGAGTCGCCCCGATCGCACCGAGCTGATCGCTCGCTACGCGTTTCCCCTCGATCAGTTCCAACTGGCGTCGATGGATGTGGTCGACCGTGGCGATTCGGTGATCGTGGCGGCGCCGACCGGTAGCGGCAAGACCGTGGTGGCCGAATACGGGATCGCGGCGGCCCTGGCCGACGGCGGTCGGGCGTTCTACACCGCTCCCATCAAGGCGCTGTCCAATCAGAAGTACAGCGACTTGGTGCAGATGTACGGACGCGATCGAGTGGGCCTCCTGACGGGCGACAACGCGATCAACGGCGACGCTTCGGTCGTGGTGATGACCACCGAGGTGCTGCGCAACATGATCTACGCGCAGTCGGCCGCACTAGCCGACCTGAAGGTGGTCGTTCTGGACGAAGTCCACTTCATCCAGGACGCCTATCGCGGGCCGGTCTGGGAAGAAGTGATCATTCATCTTCCCAAGCACGTGCAACTCGTGTGCCTGTCGGCCACGGTGTCGAACGCCGCCGAGGTCGCCGACTGGATGAGCACGGTGCGCGGACCCACCCAGGCCATCGTGGAGGAGAAGCGGCCGGTCGAACTGGAGTGCCTGTTCATGATGGGCGACAAGTCGACCGAGCGGGAGCACCTGCTGCCGGTCCTCGTGAACGGCCGGCCGAACCAGGAAGCCGGCCGCATCGCCGACCAGGGCCATCGTCTGGCCCGGCGCGCTCGAAATCAACGGCGGCGAATCCTCTTCACCCCGTCGCGCATCGACGTGGTCGAGCGGCTGCGCCACGAAGATCTGCTGCCGGCGATCCACTTCATCTTCAGCCGCAACCAGTGCGACGAGGCGGCGGCCGCGTGCCTTCGCCACGGAATTCGCCTCACCTCGGTCGACGAAAGACGGCGCATCGCGGCGATCGTGGCGGAACGCCTGGATGCGCTCGACGAGGACGACCTCGACGTCCTGGGGTATCCGCAGTTCGTGGCGCAACTCGAGGCGGGCATCGCCAGCCACCACGCCGGCATGGTGCCACCCTTCAAGGAGACGGTCGAGGCCTGCTTCGTGGAAGGTCTCGTCAAGGTGGTGTTCGCGACCGAGACGCTCGCGGTCGGCATCAACATGCCGGCCCGCTCGGTCGTGATCGAGAAGCTCACCAAGTTCACCGGCGAGCATCATCAGTTCCTCACCCCCGGCGAGTTCACGCAGCTCACCGGTCGAGCCGGTCGTCGCGGTCTCGACGCACGCGGACACGCCGTGGTTCTCTGGAGTCCGTTCGTTTCGTTCGACCAGGTGGCGGGTCTCGCGGCCAGCCGATCATTCCGTCTGACGTCGTCGTTCCGCCCCACGTACAACATGGCGGTCAACTTGGTGCGGTCGTATTCGAGCGAGGAGGCCCGCCACTTGCTCAACCTGTCGCTGGCCCAGTACCAGGCCGACCGAGACGTGGTGAAGCTCGAAGCGCGACTGGAGAATCGCCTGGAGCGTCTCTTCGAACTGCGCGAGCAAGTCGAGAGCCCCTTCGGCGACATTCACGACTACCGCGCCCGGATCGACGGCGTGGCCCGTGTGCGCAGCGAAAGCGCGATCGAGTTCGCCCTCGACCGGCTCCGCCCCGGCGCGATCGTCACGGTGACCAGGAAGCGAATCACCACGCGGGCCGTGGTGCTGTCGACCGCCCACCGATCGGGTGGAGTGAAGTTGTCGGTGCTCACGTCCGATCGGGCGCTCGTGAATCTGACCGCACGCGACTTCGACGAGCCCCCGCGCGTCATCGGCAACGTGGAGATCCCGACGCCGTTCGTTCCGGCCCGCCCCGAGTTCCAGAAAGAAGTCGCCGAGCGTCTCGATCGCGCCCAGATCGTCGACACCCAGTGGGTGGCTCCGTCTCCCGAACGGCAAGCGGTGCATCCGGTGGAGGACGACCCCGATCTGAAGGATCGTCTGAAGGCGGCCGCTCAGGCCGAGCGGCTCGAACGCGAAATCGACCAGCTGCGCGAGCAGGTTCGCGGTCGCGGCAACTCGGTCGCTCGGCGATTCGATCGAGTGCTCCGCGTGTTGTCCGACTGGGGCTACGTGTCGGGGTGGTCGCTCACCGACAAGGGCGGCGTTCTGGCCGGAACCTTCCACGAATGCGATCTGCTGGTGGCCGAGAGTCTGCACGCCGGTCTTCTGGACGGACTCTCGCCGAACGACCTGGCCGGACTGGTGTCGGTGTTCGTGTACGAGCACCGCTCGAGCGAGCCGCCGCCGGCGGCGTGGTTCCCGTCGGCCGAGGTTCGCAAGCGGTTCCGGCGCATCGATCAGTTGAGCGGCGAACTTCGTCGCATCGAAGAAGAAGCCGACCTGTCGGTGCATCGTGCTCCCGATCCGACATACATCGCGGTCGCCTACGCCTGGGCGGTGGGCGAGGGCTTCGCCGAGGTCGTCGAGTCGGAGGAATTGTC
>JBEAXP010000182.1:0-3262 GCA_041159745.1 Actinomycetota bacterium
GTCGTTGGGCATCGGGTGCGTGCGCTCGGGCCGGCTGAACAGATCGGCCAGGTGGTCGGGCAGCGCGGGGCGCACGCCGGTGGCGCGCTCGACCGCATCGGGGAACTTGGCCGGATGGGCCGTGGCGAGAGTGACCACCGGAACTCCCGGGGCCTTGCGCTGACGCGTGGCCGACACACCGACCGCCGTGTGCGGATCGATGAGCATGCCCGTTTCCCTGAACACGTCGCGCATGGTGGCCAGGGTCCCTTCGTCGTCGCAGCGCGCGGCGCGGAACGACGGCGCGATCCAGCGCGCGTACTGATCGGGCTCGACGCCCATGCGACCGGTGGAGCGGAACTGCGACATCTGCTCGGCCGTGGCCCCGCCGTCGCGATCATTCATCTCGAAGAGCAGCCGCTCGAAATTGGACGACACCTGAATGTCCATCGACGGACTGAGCGTGGGCACCACACCCGAGGCGACCATCGACTGCGAATCGAAGAAGCGCGTGAGGATGTCGTTGGTGTTGGACCCGACGATCAGCGAATCGACTTCGGCGCCCATCTCCCCGGCGATCCAGCCGGCGAGAACGTTGCCGAAGTTTCCGGTGGGCACGCTGAAGCACACCGGCTGACCGCCGAGGGCATCGATGGCGGCCACGTAATACACCACCTGGGCCATGACGCGCGCCCAGTTGATGCTGTTGACCGCCGACAAGTTGAGATCGGTGCGGAAGGCCGTGTCGTTGAACATGGCCTTCACGAGATCCTGGCAATCGTCGAACGTGCCGTCGACCGCCACGGTGTGCACATTGGGCGCATCGACCGTGGTCATCTGCTTGCGCTGCACGTCGCTCACACGGCCCTGCGGATACAGGATGACGATGTCGACGTTGTCGCAACGCTTCACACCGTCGATCGCGGCCGAGCCGGTGTCGCCGCTGGTGGCCCCCACGATCATCAGGCGCTCACCGCGCTGCGCGAGAACGTGATCGAACAAACGACCGACCAACTGCAGAGCCACGTCCTTGAACGCGAGCGTGGGTCCGTGGAACAACTCCATGATCCATTCGTCGGTGTCGATCTGCACGAGCGGCACCGTGGCCGGATGGCGGAACGTTCCGTAGGCCTCGCGACACATTGCAAGGAGCGCGGCCGAATCGATCTCGTTGCCGATGTACGGCTGCATCACGGCGTGCGCGAGTTCGGCGTAGCCGCCGAGCGGCAGTTCGGGCAGCGGCGGGTATTCGGTGGGGACGTACAAGCCGCCGTCGGTGGCGAGACCGGCCAGCAGAACGTCGTTGAACCCGAGTTCGGGGGCCCGACCACGCGTGGAGACGTAACGCATCGGCGTGCTCAGGATCCGATGACGCGCAGGATGGTTCCGACTTGTTGCACGGCGTCGAGGTCGCGTAGTTCGCGCACGGTGGCCTGAACGTCGGACTCCTTGGCCACGTGCGTGATGAACACCAGACGAGCACCGACACCACTGCCCTCTTGCTCGGCGGCGCGAATGCTCACACCGTGACGAGCGAACGCACCGGTGACGGCGTGCAACACGCCGGGCTTGTCGGCCACGTCGAGCGACAACAAGTACTCGGCACTGGTCTCGTCGATCGGCTGGATGTGCGCCTTGGCGAACGACCCGATGGTGCCGTGCGTTCCCTTGCTGAGGTTGACCGCGGCGTCGATCACGTCGCCCAACACGGCACTGGCCGTGGGGAATCCACCCGCGCCGCGGCCGTAGAACATGAGCGAACCGACCGCGCCGCCTTCGACGAACACCGCGTTGAAACTCTCGCGAACGCTGGCGAGCGGATGGTTGTTGGGGACCATGGCCGGGTGCACACGCACGGCGATCTCGCCGTTGGCGTCGCGTTCGGCGATGCCCAGCAACTTCACGACGTAACCGAGGCGCTTGGCCACCGCGATGTCGGCGGCCGACACGCGGCTGATGCCTTCGTGATACACGTCGCCAGCGACGACTTTGGCTCCGAAGGCGATCGACGCGAGGATCGCGGCCTTGGCGCCGGCGTCGAATCCTTCGACATCGGCCGTTGGGTCGCGCTCGGCGTAACCGAGACGCTGCGCTTCGGCGAGAGCGGCTCCGTAGTCGGCGCCTTCTTCGGTCATCTTGGTGAGGATGAAGTTGGTGGTGCCGTTGATGATGCCCATCACACGGCTCACAGGTTCGCCGCGCAGGCTCTCGCGCAACGCGCGAATGACCGGAATGCCACCGGCCACGGCGGCTTCGAACAACAAGTCGACGCCGGCCGAATCGGCGGCGGCGAACAACTCGGTGCCCACGTTGGCGAGGAGTTCCTTGTTGGCGGTGACAACGGGCTTGCCGTTGGCCAAGGCGGTGGAGATGAGCTCGCGTGCCGGCTCGATGCCGCCGATCACTTCGACCACGAGATCGACATTGGGATCGGCCACCACCGCATGCGCGTCGCGGGTGAGGAGGCCTTCGGGCAGCACCACGTCGCGTTCACGCGACAGGTTGCGCACGGCCACCGCCACCACCTGCAGGCGCACACCGGTGCGCGCCTCGATGCTGGCGGACTGCTGCTCGATGAGCTTCACGAGGGCGGCGCCGACGTTGCCGCACCCGAGCACGCCCACGCGAACGACTCGACCCTTGTTCTCCACGGTTGTCACGGTGCCTCAGGCTACGGGAGATCGAGGCGGACGAGGTCGTCCATTGTCTCGCGGCGCACCACCACGCGGGCCGTGCCGTTGCAGCACCCCTCTCGTACGGTCGGTTCATGGCACGGGTGAACGCGTACGTGGACGGCTTCAACCTCTACCACGGCGCCAAGGAGTTGGTGGCCCGACTGGGCACGACCGAGTCCTGGAAATGGATCGACCTCTCGCAACTGGTTCAGCGCATCTGTCCACGGGACGAAGTCGTCGACATCAAGTACTTCACGGCCCTCGTCTCGCCCACCAAGAGCGACCCGTCATTGGCATCACGCCAACAGATCTACCTTCGCGCCCTCGAGTCGGCCGGAGTCACGGTGGTCCTCGGAAACTTCATGCGCCAGACCAAGCGGATGCCGCTCGCACGGCAGCCTCGATGGACGGCCCGTCGACTGCTTCAGCTGTCCCGGATCGGTGCTCAACGACACGACGACGGCAACACCAGCGTGCCGGTAGTGCGAACCGAAGAAAAAGCAACCGATGTCAACCTCGGTGTGCACCTGGTGTCCGACGGATTCACGGGTGACTTCGATCGAGCCGTCGTCATTTCCAACGACACCGATCTGCAGGAACCGGTACGG
>JBEAXP010000191.1:0-4113 GCA_041159745.1 Actinomycetota bacterium
GGCCCGTTCGGCTCCGACCGGACCGGCGCAGATGGCGACGACGTCCTCGCCCGGACGAGCACTCAGCAACGCGAACTCGAGGGCCGACTGATCGGCCGCGGAGATCCCGGCGAAGCGATCGTCATCGTCGGCGCGCGGCGTGACCCACTTGAGACAGGCGACGACGGTCATGGCATCACGTGCGGTGGAAGACGATTCCGAAACCGCCTTCGGGGTACGACCACGAGATGGCGCCTTCCTTGTTGCACACCATGTAGCAGGTGCCGCACTCGAAGCAGTTCTCGTAGTTGAAGAGAATTCCCCCGTCGCTGGTGGGGACGAACAAGTTGGCCGGACACGCCACGACGCATTCGCGCGTGGAGCAACCGCGACAGGTGTCGCCGTCGACCACGATGTGGGCACGTTCGTGAATGCGGAACTCGGCGGTTCCGATGCGGTCCTCGAACGAGATCTCGGGCCAACTGGTGTCGCGCGCGATCGAAGTCATCAGCCGAATCCTCGCAGACCGGTCCAGCCGTCGCGGATCAGTTCGGAGAGTTTGATACCGGCCCGCTTGCGTTCCTCGCGAACGATGCGTCGCAGCCCGGGCTTGGGCTGCGGGTTGTCGACCCGAAACACGCGCTCGACGACGGATGTCACGAACGCCGGGTACTTCTGCTGAACGCGATCGGAAAGGACCAGACCGGGAACCTTGCGCAACTTCTTGTGATCGCGCAGCACGAACGTGGCGTTCAACTTGTCGGTGTAGGCGGTGAGGCTCTTGGCCGACACGTCGTTGCGCGCCACCGCCTCGGCGGCAACGTCACCGGCGTACATGCCGCTGGCCATCGCGAAGTTGACGCCCTCGAGCCAGATGCCGGCGGCCAGACACAGCGCCGCGGCGTCGCCGGCAACCACCATGCCGTCGGTGACCATCGTGGGCATCATCGAATATCCGGCTTCCGGGATCACGTGGGCCGAGTATTCCTTCACTTCGGCGCCCTCGATGAGCGGAGCGATGGCCGGATGCGCCTTGAGCGTGGCGATGATCTCCTCGGGGCGTTTCTTCTGCCCGGCCAGCTTGGGAAGCTTGAGCACCGCGCCGAGAGCGATCGTGTCGAGGTTGGTGTACACGAATCCGCCGCCGTTCACGCCCGATGTACCACCGAGGATTTCGATGTCGACACCCTGATCGTCGCGAACGCCGAAGCGCTCGTCGATCACGTGCTTGGGAAGAGCGAGCGTCTCCTTCACGCCGAGTGTGAAGTTGGACGGATCAGTGGCCGAGTAGAGGCCGGCTTCCTTGGCGAGGAAGGAATTGACGCCGTCGCACGCGATGACGACCGAGGCGGTGAGATCGCCGTCGGGGCGATCGGTTCGTACGCCGACGACGCGACCCGACGCGTCGCGCAGCAATCCGGTGACGGTGGTGGACGTGACCAACCGTGCGCCGGCAGCCACGGCCTGGCGCGACAGCCACTCGTCGAAGTCGGGCCGGTAGGCGGTGGCGCCGTTGTACGGCGGTTCACCCCAGGAGTTGCTGCGGTAATCGACGGTGAGCGCTCCGGTCTCGGAGAGCACCATGGTGGAGCGACGAACGACCCATCGTTGGATCGGTGCGGTTTCCCACCAACGCGGAATCAATTCGTCGAGAATGCGCGGGTACACGACGCCGCCGTACATGTTCTTCGAACCGGGGAAGGGGCCGCGTTCGATGAGGATCACGCGACGCCCGGCGCGCGCGGCGGTGATGGCGGCGCACGATCCGGCCGGACCGGCGCCGACCACGATCACCTCGGCGTCATTCACGATGCGGAGTCCTTGCTCAGGAGCGCGGCCAGTTCGTCGAGCACAGCGTTGGCATCGGAGACGATCGCCAGATCGGCCATCTGCATCATGGGGCAGTGCGCGTCGGTGTTGACGCTGATGATGTGGTCGGGTTGGCCGAGACCACTGGTGTGCTGCACCGCGCCGCTGACTCCGAAGGCGAGATAGAGCCGCGGGTCGACGACGATTCCGGTCGTTCCGATCTGGCGCTGATGCGGAGCCCAGCCGCGATCGGTGATCACGCGCGTGACGCCCATCGACGCGTCGATGGTGCGGGCGAATTCGGCCAGTTGCGTGAAGCGTTCGGCGTCGGTGAGCCCGGCCCCGCCACCGACGATTCGCGGAGCCTCGGCGAGATCCATGGTGGACACGTCGGGAGGAAGAACCTCGTGCGACACCACGGCTGTTGACGACGGCGGTGCGCTCAAGTCGACGGCGGTGATCGAGGGGGCGGTCGACGACGAATCGACTCCGCGCACGCCGGGTTGCAGTGTGGCCACGAATCGACCGGTTGGCCGGTGTTCGGCGATGGCCAAGCCGCCTCGGCGGGCAACGCGCACGCGGGTCGGCGTCACTTCGGTGGCGCCGCTCAACAACTCGACTCCCAACGCGAGGGCGAGGTGCGGCGCGAGGTCGCGTCCGTCGGGGGAGGCCGGAACCACGAGCGAATCGGTGATGCCGAGACGCGTGAGAACATCGGCGGCCACTCGACCCCACGCCTGCGGATCGGTCACGTTCACGCCGACCACGGTGACGTCGAGCGCCGCACCGAGGTCGCGAGCCGCACTCGATGCGCCCGAACCGATCACGATGACGCGACCAGCCGCTTCGGCGACGGCTTCGAGTCCGCCGGCCGGGACGACTCCGGCCCGCACGGGGACGACGGCGACGAGTGCGGACACGTCGACAGGCTAGGCGTGGTGGGGGCGACGAGGCGATGTGAAGCCGGTCAGACCGCCGTCAGACCGCGGTGCGGTCGTGAGGATTTCGTCAGACCGCGGTGCGGTCGACGGCCTCCTGGGTGTGACGCTTGCGCACCCAGCGCACGAGTTCGATCAGGACCGTGATCGACAACGCCGCCGAGAAAGCCAGGATGAACGCGAGGGTGTGGTCGTCTTCGAAACGCTCGCCGAACGCGTAGCCCAGAACTGCGGCGTAGGTGGCCCAGATCGCGACGGCGATGCCGATCCAGGTGGAGAACCAGCGACGCGACTGATTCGTGAGTCCGCACGACAGCGTGAGGACCGTGCGCCCTCCCGGAATGAAGCGGGCCGTGATGAGGAGCAGTCCTCCGCGTTCTTCGATCTGCTCGTGAGCCCACTGCAGACGCTGAGCCGTCTTGGGTTTGCGCGCGGCCCGTCGTTTCACGTTGTCGCTGAAACTGTGGCCGATCACGTACGACACGTTGTCGCCGAGGAACGCACCCACCGCACCGGCGACGATCACGAGGATCACCGGATACGGGCCGTCGCCGGCCGCACTGGCGGCCACGCCGCCGATGATCACGCAGGTTTCGCTCGGCACGACCGGGAGCACCGAATCGAGAAGCGCGATCACGAGGATGACCGCGAGGAACCACCAGTTGCCGGAGATGTCCTTCAACCATTCGGTGAGATCACCGATGATTCCGCCGGCCGCGAGCATGAGGAGAGGTTAGTTGGCGCGACGAACCGAAACGGAGTGCTAGATCGACGATCCGGCGCGCTCGCCGTCGACGACCGCGGCGTGCGCTCGGCGCGGTGCCACGCAGTCGCCCACGCGTTCGACACTCACGCCGGAACTCTTCAAGTCGTTGTACAACCACTCGACCGGACTCGGCGGAACGGCCAGAACGACCCAATCGGGCCGACGCGTCTGGTTCACGCCCGTGGGGTGATGCAGGAGAGTGAGTTCGCCGTTGGCGAAACCCATCGGAACCAAGTCGGTGCTCTGCGCGATGCCCTTGGCCGAGGCCCTGATCCACCAGTTCTCCATGTCGAGAGTGATGCCGAGGTCCTGACCGACCACCATGCCGGGCGTGGCGATCTCGACCGCGCATCCGCGATCGGCGAGCAACTCGGCCACCGACGTGGCGTGGTGGAAGCCGATCTCGTCGACCACGACGACCGAATCGCCCGATTGCGGGCCGCCGAGCGGCGCCGACCCGTCGAGGATCGCGCGAACGTCGACCACACGGCGGGCGCTCTCATCGGCATCGGGGTCGGCGACCCACCACGGACGCTGCGGTTCGGCACCGGTGGCGACGATGACGTGATCGGGTCGCTTTTCTTCCACGAGGCCGGGCCACACGCCGGTGCCGTAGTTGAC
>JBEAXP010000042.1:0-2520 GCA_041159745.1 Actinomycetota bacterium
TGGTCGATCGCCGATCAGATCAGCCACCTCGCTTTCTTCGACGAGCGAGCCGCCCTGGCGATGACCGACCCCGATGGATTCGCCCGCGACTTCGAGCAGATGGTGTCGGCCGGTCGCGACGCATCGGTCGATCGCGCCCGCTCATCGGCGCCGACCGAATTGTTGGCCGACTGGCGCGTGGCCCGCTCGACCCTTCTTGACGCGGCCCGAGCCGCTGATCCCTCGGCCCGCGTGCCGTGGTACGGACCGGCGATGTCTCTACGCTCGTGTGTGACGGCTCGTCTCATGGAGACGTGGGCCCATGGCCAAGACGTCGTCGACGCTCTCGGCATCGACCGACCCGGAACGCCGCGGCTGCGTCACGTCGCGCACATCGCCGTGGGTGCTCGGGCCTACGCCTTGATGGTCAACCGGCAGGCGCCGGACGAACGCGGGGTGTTCGTGGAGCTGTCGGCTCCCGACGGCGACACGTGGACGTGGGGATCGCCGGACGCCGACGGCGGGTCGGTTCGCGGTGCGGCACTCGAGTTCTGTCTGGTGGCCATCCAGCGTCGTCACCTGCACGACACAACGCTGCGCGTGGAGGGCGAAGCGGCCACTCGGTGGATGTCGGTGGTTCAGGCCTTCGCCGGCCCGGCCGGCCCGGGGCGTCAGCCGCTCAGAGGTCGGCGATCTTCTTGAAGATTTCGGCGGCCGGCCGATCGATGCGCCGACCGAGGTCGGCCAGTCGGCTCCGGATGCGCGCCGAGAAGCGGTCGAGCGTGGCCTGATCGACGGCCTTCATGGTGCTCTCGAACTGCGATTCGTGGGCCATGAGCGCGTGGAGTTTCACGTCGATGGTCGACGAGACGTCTTCTCCGTGATCGGGCTCGTCGGCCTCCCAGAGCAGGAGTGTGGAGGGGCGGTGATGGGCCAGGCCGTGTTCGCGGAAGAAGTGCGGATCGCGAGCTGCGACGATCGCGTCACAGGTGAGGAGACCGGCGTGTCGGTGGTCGGGATGCAGTCGGTAGCGCTTCCAGGGATCGTGGCCGAGGACGACATCGGGTTTGAGTCGGCGGATCTGGCGGGCCACCTCACCGCGAAGAGCGAGAGAACTCTCGAGTTCGCCGTCGATCTGGTCGAGGAACACCACCTCGCCACGTGAACCGAGACGACGGGCCGCCTCGGCTTGCTCGAGGCGCCGGGCGGCGACGAGGGCTTCTTTGTCGGCGTCGGGATTCCAGGTGCCCTTCGATCCGTCGGTGAGGACGAGATGGTGAATGGTGCAGCCGGCGGCCGCCCACTTCGCGAGAGTGCCACCGCATCCGAACTCGACGTCGTCGGGATGGGCGCCGATCGCGAGAGCGACCCCGGGTGTCGCCAGATCGACGCTCGTGATCGGGGCGGCGGCCGACGCGGGCGGCTGACCGGGTTCGTTGGCGGAGGGTGCGGTGGTCGTCATGTCGGAGCGGCCGGGGTCCAGTCGGGGAGGACGCCGGCGACGAAGTCTCGCACCAAGTGGACGTCATCGTGCGTGTCGATGTCGACGGCCAGTGACGCATGGTCGATTTCGATCACTCGAATGCCGAGGCGTCCCGCCTGATCGGTGTGCGCGGAGAGCGAGTTCGGACCGTACGCGAACTCCCACCGTGCGAAGTTCGCCCGCGACAGTGCGAGCACGTTGGTGCCGTCGCGTCGACGATCGGTGGCGACGAACACGCAGTCGGGGCCCGACGGCCGCACCGCGATGGCCGCGGCGACCACTCCGACGATGTCGGTCGCGAGGGGAAGGTCGGCGTGGGCGACGACGATCCAGTCGGCGTCGGTGGATCGAAGGATCGACTCCCGACTGGCCAGCAGCGACGGATTGAGGCCCGTGGCGTCGGTCGTCACGACCTGGGCGGCCCGTGAGCGCGCCCAGTGCGCGATCGACTCGTCGTTGCACACGACGATCGTGTCGGCGTCCACGCGCGGAGTGACCACGATCTCGGCCATGGCCCGGGCCAGGCGCGAGCGCTGGGCGGGCGTGAAGGCGTCGGCCAAACGTGTCTTGCCGTGCTCGAAAGAGCGCACCGGGATCACGAGGGCGATGCGGTCGGGCACGTCGGTGAGCCTATGGGCCAGGGTTACGCTGGTCTCCGGGAGGTGCCATGACGACGAACGGCAGTCGAGCCATTCGGGTGGCGGTGATCGGCGCCGGCTCGTGGGGCACCACGGTCGCCAGCATCGTGGCGCCCAACACGCCGACGGTTCTGTGGGCGCGGCGCGCCGATCTGGTGGACTCGATGCGCACGACGCGGCGTAATCCGTCGTACCTCGCCGATTTCGAGTTGCCGTCCGAGCTCGAATTCTCCGACTCGCTGGGCGACTCGTTGGGTCGGGCCGATGTGGTGGTGATGGCGGTGCCGTCACATGGTTTCCGCGACGTTCTGTCCGAAGCGGCTCGCCACGTTCGACCGTGGGTACCGGTCGTGAGCTTGTCGAAGGGCCTCGAGCGCAGTTCGCTCAAACGCATGAGCGAGGTGGTGGCCGACGAGTTGC
>JBEAXP010000123.1:0-13026 GCA_041159745.1 Actinomycetota bacterium
CTCACCGACGAGATGGAGGCGCGGGCCGAGGAGATCTTCGCTCGCATCGACGAGATGGGACGCGGTTCGATGCTCGAGGGTTGCATCACCGGCATCGAGGAGAACTGGTTCCAGGGACGCATCGCCGATTCGGCGTACGAACTCGAGCGCGCGTTCAACCGGGGCGAGCGCATCATCGTCGGTGTCAACCGGTTCCTCGAGGGCAACGAAGAGGACTCCCTCGACATCCTGAAGATCACCAACGAGGACGAGGCCAAGCAGCGCCAGCGCCTCGGCCAGGTGAAGCAAGAGCGCAACGAGCCGGCCGTTCTCGACGCGCTCGATCGACTCGCCAAGGACGCCGTCGATCCGGAAGTGAATCTGATGCCGGCGCTCATCGACGCGTCCAACGTCTTCGCGACGGTGGGCGAGATGATGACCACCATGGCCGGTGTGTTCGGCCGCCACGTCGAGGTGCCCACCATCTGATGGCCGCCATTCGCGTTCTCGTCGCCAAAGTGGGCCTCGACGGTCACGATCGCGGGGTGAAGGTGGTCGCTCGACTCCTTCGCGATGCCGGCCTCGAAGTGATCTACACGGGCTTGTTCCAGACTCCGGAGACCGTCGCGGCAGCCGCGGTCGACGAGGACGTCGACGTGATCGGACTCTCGATGTTGTCGGGCGCCCACATGACCCTGGCGCCACTGGTCGTGCAAGCAGTCCGCGCGCGCAACTCCGACATCCCGGTGGTGGTGGGCGGCATCATCCCGAACCAGGACGTGACCGAACTTCTCGAAGCCGGAGTCGCCGCTTGTCTCGGACCGGGTGCACCGGCCGAAGAAGTCGTTCAGACCGTGATCACTGCAGCCCGTGGAGAGCACCGCCGTCAAGCGGTATAGCCACGCCGGTCACGAACTTGGCGTGCTCCGAGCACACGAACGCCGCCACGTGTCCGAAGTCGTCCGGATCGCCGAGCTTGCCGGCCGGAACCGTTCGAGCGATGGCGTCGAGGTCGCCGTAGAGCGAGGACAATCGATCGGTTGCGTGCAGTCCGGGCTGCAGTGAATTGACGGTGATGCCGTCGCCGGCCACTTCGCGGGCCAGCGTCTTCAGGAAGCCGGTGAGCCCCGCGCGGGCGGTGTTCGACAGGATCAGTCGATCGATGGGTTCGCGCACCGACGACGAGGTGATGGCGAGAACCCGACCCCACCTCTGCTTCTGCATGGCCGGAACCACGGCCTTGCACATCGCGACGGTCGACACGAGGTTCAGCCGCAGGGCGGCGTCGTACGACTCGACGGGAGTGGATGCGAAGTTGCCCGGGGGAGGTCCGCCGGCATTGGCGACGAGGATGTCGATGCCGCCCACGAGTTCGTTGGCTCGCGCGATCACCGCGTCGACTTGGGCGAGGTCGGACACGTCGGCCACGACGGCGTGGACGACACTGCCCGCCGGAAAGGTGGTCAACGCGCGATCGAGTTTCTCCCGCGAGCGCGCGGCGATGACGACGTGCACGCCATCGGCGGCCAGGGCCCGGGCCGTGGACAGGCCGAGACCACTCGAAGCGCCGGTGACGAGGGCGCGACGGCCCGAGATTCCGAGATCCATGAGGTGATCAGTCGATCTCGTACTGAATGGCTGCCCGCTCGGAGATGTAGTCGGCGGTGTGGGCGGCGATGAAGGCCTTGTGGTCGGGGTGGTCGCGGTACACGAGGTAGTCGTCGACGTTGGCGAAGTCGGCCACGACTCCGAAATCGAAGGTTCCGGGATTCACTCCGAGATTCGCGCCGAATCGGTAGTTCTTGATCTGCGGGATCTTGCCGGGTAACTCGGACAGGCCGCGCTTGGTCGCTTCGATGTGATCGGCGCCGACACCTTCCTTCCAGCGGAACAGAACGATGTGGCGAACCATGTGAACCTCAGAAGTCGATGGACCAGACGACCGGCGATCCGGCCTCATCAGCGTAGACGACCACCAATGTGCGGCCTCCGTCCGTGCCTTGTCCGCTCCATGAAGCGACAGCGGAGAGCAGGCAGTCGTAGTCGCCCGCGTCGTAGTCGTGGAGTCCGATGTCGATCGGGCCGGGAGCGAACGAGAACGGCAGGGCGGTGGTCCCGCCGATGAGCAGGCCTTCCTGAGTGGAGTCGGACGTGGTGAGACACGCGCCGGCACCCGGGAGAGCGGCGTTCAGCGACGCGCCGGTGAGGTTGGCGACGGTCACCACGTGCTGCCCGGGAACGGCGTCCTTGAGGGCGTTGCTCCAGGTGTCGTCCTCGGCATCGAACCAGTAGGTGGTGGAGGTCGGTCCGCCCTCGACGTCGGCGAACGACGAGAGGTCGGGATGGAGCAGGATGAGGCGGCGAGGACCGTAGGTGTCGTCCTCGCTCACGTACTCGGAGGCGAGATTGACCTCGCTGTACGAGTCGATGGTCGTGGTTCCGGCCGGAACGACGACGACGTAGCCCGGCATGGGCGGGTTGACGCTCACCGACTCGCCGAAAGCGAGTCCTTTGACGATCTCGTACTCGTTCACCATTCCGTTCGTGGTGGTCGCGTACACGTCGACCGGACCGTTGTTCGCATCGAGGTTCACCACTTCGACCGCCACCGGGCCGGGTTCGAAGTCACCCGCGCCGCCGTCGATGTTGGTGGGTGCGGTGGCGGCAACCGCTTCGAGGTCGAGCCCGCATTCGGTGAGGATGTACTGGTTCATGCGCTCGGCTGGTTCGGCGATGGAGAAGCCGATGGCGAACATCTCGCCCATCATCGCCTCAGGATCGGAAGGATCGCTTTCGGTGATGAACTTCACGATCTGGCCGTAGGCCTCGACGACGTCCTTCACGTCATCCCGGATCTCCTTGGGAGCCGAATTCTCGAGATCCGACAACGCCGATTCGATCGGCGCCAATTGCGCTTCGAGGTCGTCGGGCTGCGTCGCTTCGTTGATCACCGAGTTGAGGGCGGCGAACTGGTTGGCGGCGGCGCAGAAGTCGCCCGAGCCGCCGTCGCCCCCGCCCGCGTCATTGGAGAAGCTGCTGTCGCCGTCGCCACCGCCTCCGCAGGCAACGAGCAGAACGGACGCGAGAACGAGCGGGATCAATCGACGCATGGACCGACAGTACAGGTTTCGCCCTCCGAGCGCGTCAGAGCGAATTCAAGATCGCGTGAAGACGCGAGTCGGCGCCGGGCCGGGCGCCGATGTGCTCGATCACCCAGGCCGACACGCGGGTGGCGTGGTGGGCGGCGTCGATGGCCGAACCGTGCTTCAGGAAATGGGCGAGGAACGCCCCGGCGAACGAATCACCGGCACCGGTGGCATCGACGAGTCGATTGGTGGCGGGAGGAACTCGAACCGAATCGTCGCCGTCGTGGACGAGGGCGCCGTCGGCATCCAGCTTGAGCACGACCAAGGCGTCGGGGAAGAGCTTCGTGAGTCCGTCGGCGATCTCCATCGGATCGTCGGCACCGGTGAGGACTTGGCCTTCCTCCTTGTTGGGCAACACGATGTCGACGTCGAGGTCATTGCAGGTGTCGAGGAAGTTCGCCACGCCCATCTCTTGGATCATCTGGAACGAACCGGGGTCGAACGAAATCGTGGCTCCGTTCTCACGAGCCCACCGCGCCGCCTTGCGCGCGGCTGAACGCGGAGGGTCGGTGAAGAACGACCATGCGGTGAGATGGAGATGGCGGCACGAGCCGATCACGTCGAGCGGCAACTCGGACGGCATGAGGTAGAAGTCGGCGCCGTGGCCCGACACCATCGAACGCTGGCCGGTGTGATCGACGAACACCGCGACCGAGCCGGTGGAGTGAGCCTCGGTCTCGACGAAGTGGGCCTCGACCTTCTCGCGCTGCAAGTCTTCGACCGCGAGTTGACCGAAGCGATCGCGTCCGATCTTGCCCACGAACGACGTGGGGAGATGATTGCGGCTGGCCCACACCGCGACGTTGGCCGCGCTGCCTCCGGGCGTGAGCATGACTTCGCCGAACGTGTCGCCGCCACGAAGCAGTTCGTTGTTGGTGCGGATCAACACGTCCCACGCGAAGTCGCCGAGAACGCACAGGTCGGTCACCCGGATCACGGTATCGGCGGTTGAATGGGACCGATGTCGTCGGGTCGCAGTTCACTCGTCGTCCCCGCGGTGGCCTCGGTGTGGATCATCTGGGGGTCGACTTATCTGGCGATCGAGATCGGCCTCGAGACCCTGCCGCCTTTCTTCATGCAGGGCTCGCGATTCGTGCTCGCCTCGGCTCTCGTGCTGGCTTGGTTGAAGTGGCGCGGTACGCCGTGGCCGACCTGGCGCCAGACGCGCAACGCGGCGGTCATCGGAGTCATGCTGCTGATCGGCGGTCTGGGACTCGTGACACTGGCCGAGGATCGCGGGGTCGACACGGGTCTGGTCGCCACCATCATCGCGATTCAGCCGATGCTCATGTCGCTGTGGGGCGGCCTGTGGCGTCAGTGGCCGCGCCGCTGGGAATGGGTCGGCATGGTGATCGGCCTGGGCGGAGTGGTGATCCTCGTCGCCGACAACGGTCTGAGCGGGTCGTGGGGTGGTGTCGCGCTCGTGTTCGTCGCATCGTTCAACTGGAGCCTCGGGTCGGCCATCAGTCGTCGCATCGACATGCCGACGGGTGTGATGACGACGGGTATCGAGATGGCGGCGGCCGCCGCGGGGTATTTGCTCATCTCGTTCGCGAGTGGGGAGAACATCGACGTCCCGAGTCTGCGCAGTTCGTTGGCCGTTCTCTATCTGGTGACCTTCGGCTCGATCGTGGCCTTCACCGCGTTCACGTATCTGATCGCCACCGTCCGACCACCCTTGGCGATGAGCTACGCCTACGTGAACCCGCTGATCGCGGTCGTTCTCGGGGTCCTGTTCGCCGACGAGTCCGTGTCGGCGAACATGGCGGTGGCGCTGCCGGTGATCCTGGTCGGGGTCGCGATCGTCACCAACGCGTCGCGGTCGGTACAGTCGGACGCATGAAGCGTCTCGCCGCTCTGGTGTGCGTCGCCGCGATGGCGGTGTCGTGTGGCAGCGAGAGTGCCGACGCGCCGGCCCCGGCGGCCGCCGTCGAACCACCGGCAGTGAGCCCGTCCACGGATGCGGCGACGACCACCGCGATGACGCCCGTTGCCCTGTCGGGCCTGGTGTCGCGCGACGACGTTGTCATCACCGCACCGACCGTGTTGTGGTTCTGGGCGCCCGGTTGAGGCAGTTGCAACGCCGAAGCGCCCTCGGTCGAGGCCGCATTCCAACAGTACGGATCGCAGGTCCAGTTCGTCGGCGTCGCCTGGGCGGGGTCCACCGAGTCGATGCTCGAATTCATCGACCGACACGACCTGTCGTTCGCGAACATCGAGGACGGTGACGGCCAGGTGTTTAGCGAGTACGGAGTGCCGTATCAGCCGGCGTGGGTGTTCCTGGCCGCCGATGGAACTCTCACCCGAGTACAGGGATCGCTCGACGAGGCCCGCTTGGCTGAATACATCGCCGAGATCATCTGACTAACCTCCGACTCATGGGGGAGTCGCCGGTTCACGTTCCGACGCGAGGTTCATTGCCGGCCCGAGTCGGGGTCGGAGTCAGGTCAGTTCCCGATCACGGTGCCTCGGTGATGGACGCATCGGTGTATCGCGACCCGGTTCGCTTCGAACTCGAGCGCACGAAGGTGCTCACGTCTCACTGGTTGTTGGCCGGTCGATCCGAACAGGTGCGCGAGTCGGGTGACTGGCTGACGTACGAAGGCCACGGCGAGTCGATCGTCATCACTCGTCAGCCCGACGGCGCGCTCGCCGGTTTTCACAACGTGTGCCAGCACCGCGGACCCGCTTTCGTGACGGCGATGACCGGATGCGCGGCGCGCCGCTTCACGTGTCCGTACCACGGATGGGTCTACGACACGACGGGTCGAGTGGTCGGAGTTCCCGAGCGAGAGGATTTCGATCCGGCTCATCTCGAAGGTCTGCGCGCTCCGGCCGTCGCGGTCGACGAATGGGGAGGTTGGGTCTGGATCAACCTGGCCGGACCCGACGCGGCGACTCCTCTTCTCGAGGCCATCGGCGCCGACATCGTGAGCGATCTCGGCGCGTTCCGCATGGAGGACATGGTTCTCCACGAAGTTCTCGAATTCGACGTGCCGGTCAATTACAAGGCTGTCGTCGACGGATTCAACGAGATCTATCACGTGACCGAGTTGCACCATGTTCCGCCCGAATTCACCAAAGCCGCGCGCTGTGCGTCGTTCCACATCGTGGGCGACAACTACATGTGTTTCGTGCCCAAGCCGGAGCATCTGTCCGAACTCGAGTCACCCGACTACGACCACCACCAGTACGCGATCTGCCATTACGTGGTGTTCCCGAACACGGTCTTCAACTGCAACCCCGAGCACATTCAGGTGTTCCAGCCCATTCCCGTCAGCGTCGACCGCACCCGCTTCCTGTGTTGGGAAATCGTCTACCCGGGCGACCACAGCGATCCGAAGTACGAGAAGTACTGGAAGAAGACGATGCTCCACTGGGCCGGCTTGAAGCATGTGGTCGGGGAGGACATCGGCATCTACGAGCAGTTGGCTCGTACCAAGAACTCGAGCGGATTCACGCAGCAGGTTCTGTCGGAGCGCGAGTGCAAGATCGCGCATTACCACGACAACATGGATCGCAAGATCCGAATCTGACCTGCTCACGCAGCTTTTTCGGAGTTTTTCTCAAGGCCTGACACGAGGCGTTCGATACCCATCCCGTGAAACGGATGGCCACGATCCTCGTCGGAGCGGTGCTCGCTCTGGGCGTGTTCGCATCGCCGGCCTCGGCCAATTCGAACAAGACCTCGGTGGGTTACGTCGTGAAGGCGGGGGATTCTCTCAGCCGTATCGCGTCGCGGGCCGGTGTGTCGCTCGACGCGTTGCTGGCCGTCAACGGTTTCCAGCGTTCCACCGTGATTCTCCCGGGTCAGACGATCGCTCTTCCGGGCGCGTCGAAGTCGGTTGCCGGGCAGTCCGGAGTCGCTGCGACCGTCGTCGGCGCCGGTTCGTACACCGTGAAGGCGGGGGATTCTCTCAGCCGTATCGCGTCGCGGGCCGGTGTGTCGCTCGATGCGCTGCTCGCCGTCAACGGCTTCCAGCGCAGTTCGGTGATCGTTCCCGGTCAGAACATCTCGTTGCCGGCCGGCGCGTCGACGATGTCGGCTCCGGTGGCCAGCCAGTCGGCGGTTCCCCAGCCGTCGCGGATCGATCGGGTCGTGGAGTTCGCTCGTGCTCAGGTGGGCAAGCCGTATCAGTTCGGCTCGGCCGGCCCCGACGCGTACGACTGCTCGGGTCTGGTCCGCGCGGCGTTCAAGCAGATCGGCATCGACCTCCCGCACCAGAGCCTCCTGCAGTCGCAGCGCGGTGTCGCGGTCGATTGGATCAATGACGACGTTCGAGCCGGCGATCTGGTGTTCACGTTCTCGTCGCGGAATCCCACCCAGATCAGTCATGTGGGTATCGCGATCAGCGCCACCGAGTGGATCGAGGCGCCGTTCACCGGTGCGGCCGTGCGCGTCACACGTCTGCCGAGCGACTCGCGCATCCAGGCCGTGCGACGCATCGTCAACGACTGAACGGCGAGAGTGATCCACCGGGTCTCCTAGGCTTCGGCGATGAGCTTCACGAATCTGCGTCTCGACGTCGACGGCCGTATCGCGCATCTGACGTTCGCCCGTCCGCGCCGACTCAACGCCCTGTCGAAGGATTTGCTTCGCGAGATCATCGCCGCCTGCGAGGAAGTGAATCGACGCGACGACGTTCGTGTCATGGTGGTGAGCGGTGAGGGCCCGTCGTTCTCGGCCGGCTTCGATCTGGGCGACTTCGCATCCCAGGATGCGAGTCCGCGCGAGAGTGCCGATCTCGGGCGGCTCGCCACCGAGGCTCTGACCGACGTCCGACCTCTCACCATCGCGGCCATTTCGGGCAACTGTGTCGGCGGTGGTTTGGTGTTGGCCGGTGCTTGCGACCTGCGCGTGGCGGCCAGTGACGTCCGCTTCTCGATCCCCGAAGTCGATCTGGGTATCCCTCTGGCGTGGGGCGGCATTCCGCGCCTGGTGCGCGAGATCGGACCGGCTCTCACCAAGGAACTCGTCCTCACCTGCCGGCCGTTCGGCGCCGAGGAGGCCAAGAGCATCGGATTCCTGAACGAGATCGTCGAGCCTGGTCGGGTGATGCATCGCGCCGATGAGTTGGCTCGTTCGCTGGCCGACAAACCGCAGTACGCGCTCACCGTGACGAAGCAGCAGGTGAACGCGGTGATGGAGGAGATCGCCGGAACCGGTCGAAACTCGACCGATGCCGAGGTGCTCGTGTTCGCCATGCACGACCCCGAGAGTCGCGAGGCGAGTCGGCGGTACCTGGAAGCGCGCGCTCGGCCCCGCTGAGCCCATCGTCGACATCCGGACAGCGCCTAAGGTGACGCCGGGGAGAGGCGTCTGCGGGCGCCCGAAGGGGGTCAATCGTGTTCGATTACGTGGTCAAGGGTGGGACGATCGTCGACGGCACCGGATCGGCCCCGCGCGCGGGTGACGTCGCGGTGCGCGACGGGCGCATCGTCGAAGTCGGTGGATCCATCACCGGATCGGCTCGCGAGGTGATCGACGCCGACGGCGCATTGGTGACTCCGGGCTGGGTCGACGTTCACACGCACTACGACGGTCAGGTGAGTTGGGACGACGTCATGGACCCGTCGGCGGGCAACGGCGCGACCACGATCGTGATGGGCAACTGCGGCGTCGGATTCGCTCCGGTGCGTCCCGGCAGCGAGAAGGCGCTCATCGAACTGATGGAAGGTGTCGAGGACATCCCGGGCACCGCTCTCTACGAAGGCATCGAATGGGGTCGGTGGGAGACGTTCACCGACTACATGGACTACATCGGTTCGCGCCGGTATTCGCTCGACATCGGAGCGCAGATCGCCCACGGTGCGTTGCGTTATTACGTGATGGGAGAGCGGGGTGCGCGCAACGAGGACGCGACCGCCGACGATCTCGTGGCGATGTCGCGAATCGTCACCGAGTCCCTGCGGGCCGGAGCGTTGGGGTTCAGCACGTCGCGCACCATCGGACACCGCGCGCTCGATGGTTCACCGGTACCGGGAACCTTCGCGCCGGCGGAAGAGATCGCCGCACTCGCCGATGCGATGGCGGTGGCCGGGCGCGGCGTGTTCGAGATGATTCCGGCCGGAACCGTGGGCAAGTTGGAAGGTCTCGGCGGCGAACGCACCACTCCACACGACGAGCATGCGCTGATGGCCGAGTTCTCTCGACGCAGCGGACGTCCGGTCACTTTCACGCTCGTGCAGTCGCCCGACTATCCGCCCGACACGTGGCGCGAACTCCTCGACGCCACCGTGGCGGCCAATCGCAATGGGGCGCGGCTCAACCCTCAGGTGTCGTCGCGGCCCATCGGTTTGGTGTCGGGGCTCTCGGGCTACCACGCGTTCCTGCGTCGTCCCACGTACATGAAGCTGGCGTCGCTGCCCCTCGATCAACGAGTTCGCGAGATGGCCAAGCCGGAAGTCAAGGCGGCCATCCTGTCGGAATCCGATGTTCCGGTCGAGCGTCCGGGCTCGATGGCCACGACGTACCGCCTCTTCCAGATGGCGGCGCCTTTCTTGTATCCGCTCGGTGATCCGGTCGACTACGAACCGACTCCCGACCGGATGCTCGGTGCTCTGGCCGCGGCGAGGAACGAGGACGTCCTGAGCGCTCTGTACGACCACCTCATCAGCGATGGTGGACATTCGATGTGTGCGCTCATGGGCGGCGCCGATGTCCACCAGCGCATGGAAGTGCTGCGCGAGATGCTCGTGCATTCCGAGACGGTCACGGGACTGTCGGACGCGGGCGCGCACGTGACTCTCATCTGCGACGCGACCATGCCCACCACCCAACTCACGTTCTGGGCGCGCGATCGCCATCAGGGGGAGCGAATTCCGATCGAGTTCTTGGTGCACAAGCAGACCGCGCGCAACGCCGACTTGTACGGGCTGTCCGACCGCGGCCGCTTGGTTCCGGGTTTGCGGGCCGATCTCAATGTGATCGATTTCGACAATCTCACCGTCGCCCCGCCCCGCGGCTTCGACGACTTGCCAGCCGGAGGAACCCGACTCATCCAGCCGGTGCGCGGATACCTCGCCACGATGGTCAACGGTCGCGTGACCCGTCGCAACGACGCCGACACCGGTGAGCGACCCGGCACTCTCGTTCGGGGACTCTGACATGAAGGCGCACGAGATGATGGAGGCTCTGACCGACACGAGCCTCACCCGCGAGCAGGGAATCCAGCGCATGATCGACTTCATGGCGCCGCAGGGCTCGCGCTACTTCGACGCGATCTACGGCTCGTTCTTCGGGCGGGAGGCGATCGCGGCGTGGTTGATCCCGACGATGGCCGAGATCGAGTTCATCGAGTTCCGTCCGACCCAACCATCGGTTCTGCTCGACGATGGCGAAGGCGGCACGTCACTCGACGAGTGGCAGATGTTCGCGGGTGACATGCCGCTGTCGAAGGGTGTGAGCGTGCGCCGCTTCCGCGATGGATTCATCACCTGGGCGTGCGACGTGTACGACACCGGTCCGTTCCGCCAACCCGGCCCGAACGGCGAGGTCGCGCCGTTGCCGCCGGCGCCGTCGCTCGAAGGCTGGGAGCGATGGGCGGGTGCACCGGTCACCGCGGCTCGCGATGTCGACTTCGACAAGGACTGCGATCAGTTCCACCCCGACCGACTCGGTGTACATCGATCGGATCTTCGGCGAGTTCCGCGGTCAGGCCCGGATTCGCGAATGGATCGTCGAGGTGATGCCGAAGTGCGGAAACATCGAGTTCTCGCCGGTCGGCCCCGAACTCAACGACGGCAGCACGTACGTGCAGGAGTGGGTGCAGATGGCCGTGCTGCCCAACGGCGAGCGTGTTCCGATGACCCGCGGCACCAGCGTCCGGCGTTACCGAGATGGATGGACGGTGTACGCCGCCGACTACTTCGACACGGCGACGGTGATGACGCCCGCCGTCATGAAGGCGAGCATCGAGTGCGGCTCGACCATCGGCGTCGACGACATCATGAAGTGGCGCGCGGTCAGCTGAACTCGCGCAGGCGCACCGACAAGCAGGTGACGCAACCCTCCAACTTGATGTATTCGGAGATGTCGACGCAGATCGGCTCGTAACCGAGGTCGCGGAACATCTGCGCGCTGCGCGGCGCGTCGGCGGCCATCAGCAGGCGCTTGTCGTCGATGAGGACGACGTGAGCACCAGATTCCTCGGGCATCGACAAGTACTTCGGGAACACCGATGCGTCGTCGACCGCGGGATCCCAACCGACGACCGTTCCGTCGGGGAGCGCGGTGACCGCGGACTTGAGATGGAGAACCTTCGTGACCGGCACCGCGACGACCCGGGCGCCCATCGGCTCGACGATGGCGGCGAACTGATCGATGCCGGCTTGATTGGTACGACCACCGCGACCGATGTAGATGGTGTCGCCGATCTTCAGAACGTCGCCTCCGTCCATCGTGCCGGGGGCTTCGATGCGGGCGATACGGCAGCCGAGTTCGCGAACGATCGGCTCGACCGCTTCGATCTCCGGCTTGCGGGTGTCGTCGCCGGGACGGGTGATGATCGCGACGTCGCGGAACATCACGACCGCGTCCTCCACGAAGACGCAGTCGGGGCACGAGTCGAGCGTCGGAACCTCGCGAACAGACCAACCCGCCTCGCGCAGGACGGTCACGTACGACTCCCATTGGCGGCGGGCCAGTTCGATGTCGACGGGTCGGCGTTCGAGGTGGGTGAGAACCCCCTCGGCGAGTCGTGAACTCGTCCGGCGGACCAGCGCTACGGTCATTCGACGAGCCTAGGTCCCTCCTACAATCCTCCTCGGGACTCAGGGGGAAACGGGGAGAGCATGGCCCACGATCTGATCATTCGCGGCGGCACGGTCATCGACGGCACGGGAGCGCAGGGAGTGCGCGCCGATGTCGCCGTCGATGGAGACCGCATCACGGCCATCGGCGATCTGGCTGCGTCGACCTCGAAGCAGGAGATCGACGCGAGCGGCAAGGTCGTCACCCCCGGCTTCGTCGACCTGCACACGCACCTCGACGCTCAGGTGGCCTGGGATCCATACATGACGTCATCGTCGTGGCACGGAGTCACCACCGTGCTCACCGGCAACTGCGGCGTCACGTTCGCCCCGGTGGCCCCGAGCTCGAAGTCGTATCTGGCCGAACTCATGGAGAGCGTCGAGGACATTCCGCGCGAAGCGATTCTCAACGGCTTGCCGTGGGACTGGGAAACCTTCCCGCAGTATCTCGATTCGGTGCAGCGCCTCCGGCCCGCCCTCAACGTTGTCGGATTGCTCGGACACTGCGCGGTTCGCTACCACGTGATGGGCGATCGCTCGATGGCCGAAGACGCCGTGGCGACCGCCGACGAGTTGGCTCGGATGCGCGACATCGCGGCCGAGGCGGTGGCCGGTGGCGCCGTCGGTTTCTCGACGTCTCGCATCCTCGCGCACGTGGTTCCCGACGGCCGCAAGGTGCCGGGAACGTTCGCACCCATCGACGAGTACTTGGCGATCGCCGACGGCATGAACGAGGGTGGTGGCGGTCTGTTCCAGGCCGTGCTCGATTTCGAGACGAAGTTCCAGCACGAAATCGACTTGCTGCGCGCCATGGCGCGTCGGGGCGGCCGCGTTCTCTTCTCGGGTGGTGTCGGCAACGGCAATGCCGATGCGGCCGGCTTCTGGAACGGAATGCTCGCCGACATTCGCGCCAACGACGGTGACATCACCGCCATCTCGATGACGCGGCCCAGCGGAAGCCTGATGGGTCTGTATCAGGTTCCGCCGGTCGGAAGTTCGCGGTGGCGGGCCGTGATGTCGCTGCCCACACTCGACGATCGGCTGGCCGCACTCGCCGACGCATCCACTCGCGCCGAGTTGATCGAAGAAGGCAAGGCCCGTGGCACGTGGTACGACCCGCAGTACATCCACCCGTTGGGCCAGGGGGCCG
>JBEAXP010000025.1:0-16761 GCA_041159745.1 Actinomycetota bacterium
GTCCCCGGTGTCCGTCTCGTGTGGTGCGGTGACTACTCGCTCGACCGTGGCACCGGGTCGATGCCGGGCTTCCTGGCTTCTCGCCTGGGCCTCGGACAAGCCCTCGGCCTCATCGAAGTGACGATCGATGCTGACTCGATGTCGGTCGTGCGCCGCCTCGACGGTGCGCGCCGCGAGATCGTGCGAGTGTCGGGGCCGGCCGTCCTGTCGGTGGAGGGCTCGACCGCGCGTTTGCGCCGGGCGTCCTTGCGCGGAGTTCTCGCCGCCGAGAGCGCGACCGTTCAGGTGATCGCCGCGTCCTCGCGGATCGTCGACACCGTCGACGAGAAGCCGTTCCGTCCGCGTGCGCGAGCCCTCGCCGCACCAGCGGGCACTTCGGCTCTCGACCGTGTTCGTTCGCTCACCGACGCCGGCGCCACCACCCAACGATCCGAAACCGTGGTGCTCGATCCGCCCGAGGCGGCGGCCCGTATCGTCAGCACGTTGCGCGACTGGGGTTATCTCGGATGACCTGGACCGAGGTCGCCGATCTGTCGGCGCCCGTCGTTCTGGTGCCGGTCGGATCGTTCGAACAACACGGCCCGCATCTGCCGCTCGACACCGACACGCGCATCGCCGAAGCGTTGTGCGACGAACTGCAGTCGTTGCTCGACGTCGACAGCGTGATCGCACCATCGATCGGCGTGTCCGCCAGCGGCGAGCACGCCGGGTTTCCCGGGACGCTTTCCATCGGAACGCACACCACCGCGGCCGTCCTGGTGGAAATCGCCCGTTCGGCCGACTGGGCTCGCGGGGTCGTCTTCGTGAACGGACACGGGGGAAACGCCGACGCTCTCGCCGCCGCGTCGCGCACGTTGCACGACGAGGGTCGTGCGGTGTTCTTCTGGTCACCCACGGCCGAAGCCACCGACGACGCCCACGCCGGCTTCACCGAGACGTCGGTGATGCTGTACCTCGAACCCGAACTCGTGAACATGGACGCCGCCGAACGCGGGAACGTGCGCGCGGTGTCGGGCCTGGCCGAGCAGTTGCGACGCGAGGGCGTTCGCGCCGTGTCCGACAACGGAGTGCTGGGCGATCCGCGCCACGCCAACGCCGCCGACGGCGAACGCATCTTCCAGCGCTGGCTCGGCGATCTCGCCGCCACCTGTCGGCGCATCTGGCCGGAGACGCCATGACTCGCCATCGGCCCGACTCGTCGTGGTGGCGCACCCGCAGTCGCAACGCCGACGGGACCGCCAACGACACCGTGGTCGCCGGCTCTCCCCTGCGGCTGTTCCGCCTCGGACCAGCCGGTTCGAAACTGGCCGACGCACTCGAAGCCACCGGCGACGCGCCCGCCGGATCCGAACAACTCGTCGATCGCTTCGTCGATGCCGGCGCCATTCATCCGATTCCCGACCAGTCACTCGATCTCTCCGAGGTCACCGTCGTGATTCCGGCGCACAATGAACGACACGTCGACCTGCAGGTGTTGGTTTCCTCGGTTCGCGGTGCCGCCAAGGTGATCGTGGTCGATGACGGTTCACCGCTCGAACTGGCCCCGATCGAAGGCGCTCTGGTGGTGCGCCGCGAGCACTCCGGCGGTCCGGCCGCCGCTCGCAACACCGGGGCCGCCCTCGCCGACACCGAATTCATCCTGTTTCTCGACGCCGACACCCGGTGGAACGACGAAGCGGTTCGCCTCTTCGGCCACTTCACTGACGGTCGAGTGGCCGCTGTCGCACCGAGGGTCCGCAGCGTCGACGGCCCATCGCTGCTCGAACGTTACGAAACGGCCGAATCACCACTCGATCTCGGCGTCGAACCGGCGCGGGTCCGGCCCAACACTCGCGTGTCGTACGTTCCCGCCGCCGCACTGGCCGTGCGTCGTTCGGTGTTCGAGCAGTTGAACGGATTCGACGAATCGTTCAGGTACGGGGAGGACGTCGACTTCGTGTGGCGAGCGGTCGAGGCCGGACACGTGGTGCGCTACGAACCCCTCGCCGAGGTGTCCCATCGTCCGCGCGGTTCGTTCGAGGCGTGGGTGCGCCAGCGCGTCGGTTACGGCTCGGCAGCGGCGTCACTGGCCGCACGACATCGCGGCGCCGTCACACCGCTCAAGATCAATCGTTGGAGCGCCGGTGCTTGGGCACTCGCCGGTTGGGGTCGTCCCGACGTCGGCGCGCTCGTCGCCACCACCTCGTGGGCGCTGCTGCTGCGCAAGTTGGGCGACACCCCCGACCGTCGCGGCATCGCGCTGCGCTTGGCCGGTCGTGGAAACCTGCACGCGGGCCGCTTGGTCGCCCAGGCGATCACGCGCGCCTGGTTGCCCATCGCCGTGATTCTCGCCTTGTTCTTCCCCCGTGCGCGTCGCCTGCTGCTCGTGGCGCTCACCGTTCCGAGCACCGTGCACTGGGTCAACAGCCGACCGAACGTCGACCTGCCCCGCTACGTGCTGTTGAAGTCGCTCGATGACGCGAGTTACTGCACCGGCGTGTGGCGCGGAATCGTGAAGTCGCGAGCGAACGGCCGCTGGGGCGCGATCAGGCCGCAGTTCGACTGAGCCGACCGGTGATGTCGGCGCACTCTTCGCAGATGCTCTCGGGAACCAAGCCGGCGCGGATCAGCAGATTGAAGATCTTGCAGCCGAGGCAGTAGCCCGCGAACGCTTCGAGGCTCGCGGCTCCGAGCAGCCCCGCGATCACGACGACGGCGAGAGCGTCGGCACCGGCGAGTGACGCGATGAGCGCGGTCACCGAGAACGCCATTCCGATTCCCTGCGCGAAACGCTTGGGTGGGCCGGGCACGAACGAGTGCTCGATCGACAGACGCGGCGTGATGACTTTGGTGACCAGAGTTCCGAGCGGGCTGAGCGTCGGACCCGTGAGCACTCGGGCCACGAAGCCGTACGCCAGCGGGACGAGCACCCACCACTCGCGGATCACGAGGAAGAGGATCGACTGCAGAACCACACCGGCGGCCACCAGGCGGGCCGAGGTCTCGTTGACCGGATTGGGGAAGGAGAACAAACCCCGCGAGGACGACACGTTGGACGACATGCCCGAAAGGCTAAGTGGGAAATCCCGACTTACCAAGTCGGATTTCAGACCGGGATTTCCTACCCCCGTTTTGGGGGCTCGGTAGCGTCGCAGTGTGACCCTGTCGCTCGAGGTCGACCGCACCGCCTGGAACCGCCACGTCGACGGCGTGGCCGGCCGTGTCGCGGGCCTGGTGCCCGTCGTGAAGGGCAATGGCTACGGCCTGGGGCGCCGCTGGCTGGCCGACCGCGCGAGCCGCCTGGCCGACACCGTCGCCGTCGGCACCGTGCACGAGTTGGCCGACGTCCCCCAAGGGGTCACCCCGGTGGTCCTCACCCCGGCCCTCGACCTGACCACGGTGGCCCGCCCCGACGCCATCCTCACGGTCGGATCGCCGGCCCATGTGGCCGCGCTCGGGCGCACCGCCCGGCGGGTGGTGGTGAAGGTTCGTTCGTCGATGAATCGCTACGGGATGCCCGTGGCCGACGTGGCGTCGTTGATCGACGAGTGCGAGCGAGCGGGCCATGCCGTGGAGGGTGTGTCGATGCATCCTCCGCTCGCGGGCACGAGCGCCGACCACGCGAACGAGATCGCCGCTCTGTTGCGCCACATCGAGACGCGGCACACCGCCTGGGTGAGTCACGTCTCGGTCGACGACTACGCCGCTCTGCGTTCTGCCGGCCCCGATCGCCAGTGGCGACTCCGTCTCGGTACGAGCTTGTGGCACGGCGACAAGTCGATGTTCCATCTGCGCGCCGATGTTCTCGATGCACGACCCGTCGATGCGGGTGCGGTGGTCGGCTACCACGCGTCGACCGTGCCCTCGGCGGGCACGCTGCTCATGGTCGGATGCGGATCGGCCCACGGCGTGGCTCCGCTCCCCGACGGCCGCAGTCCGTTCCACTTCGGCCGCCAGCGTCTGGTTCTGGTGGAGGCCCCGCACATGCACACCACTCTCGTGTTGGCGCCGCACGGTCAGCCGACGCCGCAGGTGGGCGAGTTCGTCGATGTGCAACGCCCGCTCATCACGACGCAGCCCGATCTCGTCGACTGGCGATGACGCGGTTCGATCGGCCGGCGGCCGGCACCACGAGCGTGGGCTCGCCACGCCTCATCGGCCTCGACGTGACCCGAGCCATCGCGCTCATCGGTGTGGTGGTCATGAACTACGTGGGGGCGATGTACGAGATCACGTTCGACCCGTCGTTGCTCGAACTTGTTCTCGATCCGTACACCGGAGTCCTCTCCACTCGATTCGCCGCCACCTTCGTCGTGGTGGCCGGAATCTCCATCACGTTGCTCACCGAACGGGCCCGTCACGGCGACGAGGCCGATCGCCGAGCCGCCCGCTTGCGCTTGGCGCGTCGCGGTCTCCTGCTCTTGCTGGTCGGATACTTCCTCGACTTCCACTGGCCCGGAACGATCCTGTTCTTCTACGGCGCGTACTTCCTGCTGGCCACTGTTCTCTTCGCGCTGTCCGAACGCTGGTTGGTGGTCATCGGCGTCGCATCGGCGGTGGTCGCCACATCCGTGCGCACGGTTCTGAACTGGCGTTACGAGAACGGTCACTACGACGACTGGATCAACTCGACACCCATCGACTCGCTTCAGGATCTTCTGGTGCGCACCTTCCTCGACTACACCCACCCGGTGTTCCCGTGGCTCGCGTACCTGTGCGCCGGAATCATCATCGGGCGACACCTGAGCAATCTCGCGGAGTGGCGGGGCCGCGTCGCGGCGCTGTGCTTCGGCGTGGCAGTGGGCGTTTACGTCGCGTCGACGATTCTCGACGCCGGCCGCGCTCGCGAGAACTCCGTGGTGTGGTCGCTCACGTCGATGCAGACGTTCGAGCGCAGCCTCCCCTTCACCGCAGCCACCTTGGCCATCGCGATTCTCGCCACCGTCACGATCGTGAGCCTGGCCGAACGCTTCGCGTCGTCACCGATCGTGGCGCCTTTCCAACGGGCCGGACAGCTCACTTTGTCGCTGTACCTGTTGCACGTCCTCGTGTACTACGTATTCGTGGAGTGGACGGGCTGGGTGTCGCTGTCGAGCGTCGCTGCTGCTCTGCTCTTCGCACTCGGCTTCTGGGTCGTGGCCATCGCCCTCGGATCGTGGTGGCACCACCGCATCGGACGAGGTCCGGCCGAAGTGGTCTACCGCGCGTTCGGCGGTTGATTGGTATCGCGGTTGAGTCCGCGCCAGGCGACCGCAGCGGCGCCGACGAGCGGACCACGATCACCGAGACGAGCCGGCACGACGCGCGCACCCTTCGAGAAGTCGAGACGACATTGTTCGTCCAGCACTTCTTGCGCACTGGCGAAGAACGTGGGACCGAACCCGAGGGCGACACCGCCGCCGATCACGGCCAGTTTCAGATCGAAGAAGTTGCACACGCTCGCCACCGCCAGGCCGACCATGCGGCCGGTGCGCTGCATGATCTCGTAGGTGGGCTGCGTGGGTGGACGGCCGGTGATCGACTCGATCGCGATGCCCGAGGCCTCAGCTTCCAGGCAGCCGCGCGCTCCGCATCCGCAACGATGTCCCTCGGGGTTCACGATCACGTGACCCACGTGTCCGGCGTTGCCGGAGGCGCCGTCGAGCAATTTGCCGTCGAGCACGATGCCCCCGCCGACTCCGGTGCTCACGACCATTCCGATGAAATTCGTTTCACCTTGCGCGGCACCGAGCCACCCTTCGGCGAGGGCGAAGGCCTTGGCGTCGAGATCGCCGAACACGGGAACTTCGATTCCTGAATCGTGCAGGGTGTCGGTCACCGCTTCGCGCAGCGGAAACCGACGCCACGCTGGGATGTTCAGCGGCGACACGGTTTCGCAGTCGACGTCGATGGGGCCGGCCGATCCGATGCCGGTCACGACGATGCGACCGTTGTGCGTGTCTGTCGCGCGCTGGACCTGGCGGCGAACGAGCGAGGCCAGCGACTCGTACAAATCGTTGGCCCGCTTCTCGAGATCGGTGCGAACCATGTCGCGATCGACGAGGTTGCCCCGGCGGTCCACGAGACCGACGGCCATCTTGGTGCCACCGATGTCGATCGCGAGCGCCAGATCGGTATTCGCCACCTCGCGCAGGCTAGCGATTACGGTGCTCTCGACGACCGGGCACCAGTCTCGTGGTGACGGATGGAGGGATCGAACGATGAGGAGCTCGCGAATCGTCGGATTGGCCTGTTCGATTCTCGTGCTCGCCGCGACGGCGTGCGGTGGCGACGACAAAGCGGACGGCGCCAACGGCAGCGACGCCGGTTCGAATGCCGAAACCGTTGCTCAATCGGTGATCGATTCAGCCAGCGAACAGGGCGTCGAGATCGACGAGGGCTGCATTCGGGATGCGGTCGCGGCGATTCCGGAAGACGACCTGCAGATCATGGTCGACAATCTCGCCGCCCTCGACTCGGGTGACGCCGACGTCGACACGATCGGCATCAGCGATGAAGGTCTCGACGGACTCAACGCGATCTTCGAGTGCGTGACCGGCGGCTGACAGGACTTGATGAAGCCTGAACGGTGCTCCGAGAACCGGACCAACCGTTCCTGGCAACATCGACAACAGGTGTTCCGCACCGCGGAGCGTTACAACAAGGAGACAACATGAAGAAGTACGTGACAGCCGGTCTCGTGACCGTGGCTCTCGCTCTCGGAGCGAGCGCTTGCGGTGGAGACGACGACAAGAGCGGTGGCGGCGGTTCAGGCAACGGCGACGTTCGCGAACAGCTCGCCGCCATGATCAACGAGGACGGCGACATGGACGAGGCCATGGTCAACTGCATGGTCGACGCCGCGATGGAGTCGTTCAGCGAGGAAGACATGGCTTCGGTGCTCGACGGTGGCGATCCGTCGACCGAGGGCGAGGACAAGTTCTTCGAAGCCGCTCTCGACTGCGGCCTGGGTAGCTGACGACGTTCAGTCGTCGACGCGTCGCGCGTCCTCGATGAGGTTGATCTGATACAGAACCTCGTCGAGGGCGTCGGCGGCGCTGATGGCCGAGAACCGCTGCGGCGTGTCGGGCCCGCAACACGACGGCACGGGCGACAGGATCGTCCACGGCCGCGGGTGCAAGAACTGCACCACGCTGTAGCGCTCGCCTTCGAAACCGGGTGACGCCACGACTCGATGCCAGCCAACCGGAATCACTCCGTTGGTGAGACGCTCGAGCATGATGCCGGTGTTGATGATCACCTTGTCGTCGGGAGGAATCGCGTCGACCCACTGGCCGTCGACTTCCACTTGCAGTCCGGGGGCGGTCGCCCGCGGCAGCGCGGTGATGAGATTGATGTCGCCGTGAGCGCCCGCCCACACGTGGCCACCGGCCGGCGCATCCTTCATCGACGGATAGCGAATCGCGCGGGTCAGCGTGGGACCGTCCTGGACCATGTCGTCGAAGAAGGTTTCGCCACAGCCGATGCCGAGTGCGATCACTCGCAGGAACCGCCGCTGCAGGTCGGCGATGGCGTCGTGGAAGGCGTAGAGAACCTTGGAGATCCCGGGCACGACGGCATCGGGCAACAGCTGATCGGGGTACGAACCGGGGAACTTGCGCCGCAGGGGATGACCCGACGGAATCGGTGACGCCCAGTTGAGCATCTCCTTCCAGTCGGGCTTGTCGCTCGACGCCGCTGTTTCAACCAGCAGGCCGGTGTAGCCCGTCTGACCGTGCGCTCCGGGCGCCACGAAGTTCTGCTTGATCTCGGGTGCCATCGAGAAGAACTCGCGCAGCATTCCGTACGCGGAGTCGAGCAGGTCGTCCGACAGGTCGGAACTCGTGTACACGAACCCGGTGGCGAGGCTCCGGCGGACTCCGTCGACCACCGCACGGCGGGTCGCCTCCGATCCGGTTTCGAAAGCGAGCAGATCGACGTCGAGGATCTGGCTGGTCATGCTCGGAACGCTAACGGTTCAGCGCCTGGTCGAGATCGCGCCACAGATCGTCGACGTCCTCGATGCCAACCGACATGCGCACGAGGCCGGGTTCGACGTGTGCGTCGCCCGGATACTTCTGGCGGCGTTCCATGGTGGTTTCGACTCCGCCCAGGCTCGTGGCTTCCACGATCACCCGTGTGGACGCGCACGTACGATCGGCCGCCGACGCCCCGCCTCGCACCACGAAACTGACCATGGGTCCGACACGCCGAACCGACTCGACCGCGCGATGGGACGCCAGCCGCTCGGCCAGGACACCCGCCGACTCGGACGCCGCCGCGTAGCGCAACGGAAGAGTGCGGAGTCCGCGCAACGCGAGGAAGGCTTCGAGGGCGCCGGGAGTCGCCCCTTGAACCACCCGGGCTCGCGCCAACGCTTCGTGCACCGCATCGTCATTGGTGCAGGCGAGACCGATGAGCAGATCGCTGTGTCCACCGATGAACTTGGTGCCCGAGTGCATGACCACGGTGGCACCACTCGCCAACGGCTGAACGCCGATCGGTGTGGCGAAAGTCGAATCGACCACCGTGCGAACTCCGCGTGAGCCCGCCTCGCGACACAAGCGAGCGAGATCGGCTTCGTCGAGGGTGGGGTTGGTGGGCGTTTCGATCCAGAGCAGCACACCGTCGGCGCCACGCGACGCCTCGCGTTCGGCCCGTTCGATCGCCGCCACGACTTCGAGCGTGTTCTGAATGGCGACTGGAACGGTGGTGAGAGTTCCCCGTTCGGCCAGATCGCCGAGCAAGGCCCGAACTCCGAGATAGCTCACCGACGGCACCACCACGATCTGCGGGCGCAACGCGAAGAGAATCGCCGACGCGACGGCCATTCCCGACGAGTACGAAAGACAACGGCCGCCTTCGAGACGGCCCACCGCATCTTCGAGCGAGGCCCAGGTGTCGGTTCCGTGCGTGCGCGAATACTCCGGCCCGCTGCGGAAGTTCGACGCCAGAGTGATGGGCGTGCTGAGCGGATCACCGGGTCGGTCGGGGCGACCCGCCGTGACCGCGACCGTGCGCGGCTTGGGTTGCTCAGTCATGATGCACGAACACCTCTGGTTGACCTCCGGTGTGGATCCACACCACATTGTCGCCGCTCGCCCACCGGCCGTCGGCGGCATTGCCGAGCAAACCGGCCATCCCCTTGGCGGTGTACACCGCGTCGAGCACCCAAGCGCCGGTGCGCGCGGCCCACTCGGCCGCTTCCGTCGATTCGGGGGTGGGAATCGCGTAGTCGGCACCCAGCCAGCGCGAGTCGACTTCGACATCCGCGTGTTCGACACGGCCGGGGAGTCCGGCCAACTGCAACGCCTCGTTGGCGAGTTGCTCGACACTCGGAAATCCGGCCACGACTCCCTTGGCCACGCCGATCGCGATCACCGGAGGATTGGCCAGGCCGAGAGCACGACGCCAGGCGCGACCGGCCACCAGACCCGCGTGAGTTCCCCCGCTCGACGACGTGAAGACGATCGCACTCGGCGTGAAGCCCGTGCTCGTGCACTGCTCGACGATCTCGTCGTACGCGAGCACGTATCCGAGCGCACCCACGCTCGTGGACCCGCCGATCGGAATGGAATACGGAGCGAGCTTCTGCGCGGCCAGCTCGTCGGTGAGCGCTTCGCGCGCGATTTCGAGAACACCCCACTCGGACGGACCGGCTCCGGTGAAGTGCATGTGCGCACCGAAGCGATCGGACAGCAACTGGTTGCCCTCGAGACGCTCGGGACGATGACCGGCGAGTACGAGATGCGTTTCGAGGCCGAGCAGCGAACCGGCCGCCGCGGTCATACGACAGTGATTCGACTGACCCGCGCCGACGGTGACGAGAGCTCGCGCGCCACTCCGCACGGCATCGCCGCAGAGGAACTCGAGTTTGCGGGCCTTGTTGCCCCCCATGCCGAGGCCGGTAAGATCGTCGCGCTTCACCCAGAGCCGTACACCGCGACCCAGTTGCGGTCCTCGTTCGAGCGGCGTGGGAAGAGTGGCCAATCGAACGCGCGGCACGCCGTGCCACTCGGTGAGGCGCTCACTGGCGGGATCCGACGTCACGCTTCGAGGCTACGAGACGATGTCGAAACGCACATGGCCGACTGCCAAGATGAGCCCGTGCCGACCACCGACTGGAACCCGATCCTGCGGGCCGAGTTCGACGAGCCCTATTGGGCCGAACTCCAGTCATTCGTGGCCGATGAACGGACGCGCGGTGCGGTGTATCCACCCGCCGCCGATGTCTTCGCCGCACTGCATCTCACGTCGTACGCCGACACCAAGGTCGTCATCCTCGGCCAGGACCCGTATCACGGGGCCGGCCAGGCGCACGGTTTGTGCTTCTCGGTGCGTCCGGGCGTGGCGGTTCCGCCCTCGTTGCGCAACGTCTACCAAGAGTTGAAGGACGATCTCGGCTGCGACATACCGAAGCACGGCAATCTCGAGCAGTGGGCGCGACAAGGCGTGCTACTGCTCAACACCACTCTCACCGTTCGCGCCGGTCAAGCCGCTTCGCATCAGGGCAAGGGCTGGGAGCGTTTCACCGATCGGGTGATCGGTGCCGTCAACGACAAGACCGACCGCGTGGTGTTCTTGCTGTGGGGCGCGCCATCTCGCAAGAAGAAGACGCTCATCGACGCGAGCCGTCACACGATCATCGAGTCGGCTCACCCGTCGCCGCTGTCGGCCCACAACGGGTTCTTCGGGTCCCGACCCTTCTCACGCGCGAACACCGCATTGCGAGAGGCGGGCCGGGACCCGATCGATTGGCAGATCAGCTAGCCGGACTCGGAAAGTCGCGCGGCTCCTCGCCGGCCGGTGGCGTGTCGTAGATCGTGACCGAACCGTCGACCACGAACAACTTGTCCTCGCTCGGCCACGCGCCGGGCAAGTACCGCTTGCCGCCGTCGACGTAACGAGTCATCCCCGTTCCGTCCTTGCGGATCTCGTCCGGGCCGGTGGCGGTGGCGTCCCACCAGAACAACGTCGCGTCGTCGATTCCGGCGTAGTCGGGCTTGTCCCAGATTCCGTGGTCACCCCACGTCAGCCACGGCTGGCTGACTGCTTGAACCGTCTCGAAACTTCGGATGGCGTCGGCCAACGACTCGTGCGTGAGGTTGGGGCCCGCGCTCTGCAACGCGGACATCAACAGGAAGAACGGCGGCATGTACACGCCGATCGAATCCTCGGCCGCCGGGGTGTTGCCGGTGAACCACTTGTACAGCGCGTAGTAACCGCTGGTCTCGGGATTCAGGCGAGCGGCCAGGCTGGTCACGCCGAAGGCGTGCGCCCACTGGGCCTGATCGTACGAACGGCCGAAGGCCGTCGTGTCGGCGAGGGTCGCCGCCGCCACGATCCACTCGGGGAAGTACTCCTGAGCGGTCGCTTCCCGAGTGAAGTCACGTGGAGCGACCGGATCGGTCGCGAGAATCACCGACGTCACGCCGGCCGCCTTCAACTTGGCGATGGCTTGCGACGCGGTTTGCTGAAGCGTTCCCGGATCGAGAACGTACGGGATCACTTCGGCCGGCTCGGCACCGACTTCGGCCAGGCGCGACACCATGAGGTCGGCCAGAACCTTCGACTCGGAACTGCCCTCGACGTACATCAGGCCGAACTTGCGCGTGGTGTTCTTGAACTCGTCACCGGCGTGCGAGGCCGGCTTGCCGGCCAACTGCTTGCCGATGAACTCGACGACGTGAACCTGCTTCTGCTCGGCCGCACCGTCGATACCCCACACGTACGGGTCGCGCTCGGCGTACCACTCGGGCGAGCCGCCACCGCACGAGATGCACAGAATCTCACGGGCCGCCAACTCGTCGCCGAAGGCGTTGGTGAGAGCCGGTCCGCCGATCACCGCGAACGGCTTGAACTCGTCGGCGATGCGCTGGGCGTCGGCGCGAGCCGTCACTTCGTCGGTCGCGATGCCGGTGCTCTCGTACTTGATGTAGTTGATCTTGCGCCCGTAGAACTCGTAGTACGTCTGGAAGTACTCGACGAAGCCGCGAATGACCTCTTCTTCCTGAGCGTTGGTGTCGTCGACCTTGATCGCGTCGGTGATGTAGTTGATCACCGGGTCGCCATCCGGGCCCATGTAGTGAACGATCGTGATTTCGTCGCCCGTGACACCCACGTCGGTGGCTCCACCGTTGTCACCGGTGAACGGAGCCATGCAGAACGGTGCGAAGTAGTCGATCACGGCGATGCGACCGACTGACGTGTCGCAACGAGCTCCCCAATCGATGTCGCCCTCCACGCCGAGCTCTTGCGCTTGCGGATACGACAGCGGATAGGTCCACCCGCCGTCGGCCGGCGCCTCCGACCCGGCCGGTGCATCGGTGGCCGCGGGGGCCGCCGTGGTGTCAGTGGATTCACCGTCGTCTCCACCACCGCCGGCCAGAGCCACGATCGCCACGACGATCACGGCCACGACGGCGATGCCGATGAGCGGGCCCCACTTCTTGAGCGAACGCGACCCCTCGGCCGGTCCGCTGCTGGCTGGTTGCATGGTTATCCCCCTTGCCCGGAACGGGCGATCGCGGCACTCGACGTGCCGAGGTATGACTCGACGACCAACGGATGCACGAGAACCTCGGACGGCGGTCCGCTGGTGACCACTCGCCCTTGATCCATCGCGACCAGTCGATCGGCGACCGATGAGATGAACGGAATGTCGTGTTCGACGATCAGAAGTGCGGCACCCATGTCGTCGCGCAGACGGCGCACCACCGGCGCCAACGCCTCCACCTCGCGTTGCGCGAGCCCCGAGGTGGGTTCGTCGAGGAGAATGACGGTGGGCCGGTGCGCGACCAAACAGGCCAGGTCGACGATGCGTCGCGTTCCGGTGGACAACTCGCGGACGGCTTTGCGCTGGAAATCGCCGAGTCCGAGCACTTCGATCAGTTCGTCGACCCTCTTTCGAACGGCATCTTCCGACTCGAACACCTGCGGCAGATGCAGCGCGGCGGCCAGAGCGCTGCGCATGCCCACCCAACGCTCGAGCGAAACGGCGAGCGTCTCGCGCACAGTCAGTTCGGGGAACAGCCGGGCATCCTGGAAGGAGCGGCCGAGGCCGGCGCTGGCTCGACCGTTGGGTGACGCGTTCGTGACGTCGCGACCACCCACTTCGATCGTGCCCTCGATGAGCGGGGTGTAGCCGGAGACGAGATCGAAGAGCGTGGTCTTGCCGGCACCATTGGGCCCGATCACGCCCACGATCTCGCGCTCGTGAACGTCGATCGACACGCCGTTGACCGCGCGGATACCGCCGAATCCTGCCGACACTCCGGTCGTCCGCAGAACGACTCCGTCTCCGATCGACGAGGGTTCTCGGCCGGTCGTTGGAACGTCGTCGGTCATTCCCGACAGGAACACCGAACGAAGGACATCGGGGCGTCGGAGGAGCTCGGCGGTTGGTCCGGAGAATCGGATCTCGCCGCGTTCGAGGAAGTAGGCCCGCTCGGCCACGGTGAGGGCGACGTTGACGCTTTGCTCCACGAGCACGACCGTGACACCGTCGTTCGACATGCGCTGCACGATGGGAAGCATCTGTCCCACCACCACCGGGGCGAGACCGAGCGACAGTTCGTCGATGAGCAACACCTTGGGCCTCATCACGAAACTCATCGCCAGGGCCAGCATCTGCTGTTGGCCACCCGACAGGTTGACGGCTGGCTCGTCGAGACGGACCGCCAGCATCGGAAAGATCTCGAGCACTTCGGCCTTGGCCCGCTCGACCCCGGCCGCATCGCGTCGGTTGGTCCAGCCCGACAGGTCGAGATTTTCCCGCACCGTGAGCGAACCGAACACGCCCGCTCCACCGGGCATCTGCACGATGCCGAGGTGCGCGATCTCATGCGGTGGCGCGTGAGTGATGTCGCGGCCGTCGAAGATCACGGCACCGCGATCGGCTTCCACCACTCCGCTGATGGTCTTGAGAAGGGTGCTCTTGCCCGCTCCATTGGTGCCGAGCAGAGCGATGATCTCCCCCTCCTCCAGATCCATGTCGATGCCATGGAGCACCGGACGTCCGTCGTAGCCCGATCGCACACCGCGGAGAATGAGCAACTTGGCCCGCCCCTGGCGACGTTCGTAGAGAACTTCCGAGCGGGCCGCGGCCGACTGCCACACCTGGCCGATGTCGTCCATGATCACGTTGCCGATGGTTCGCTGGATGAGCCCGCCGATGATGAAGAGCGGAATCATCACGAGCATGCCGACGCGAATCGAGAACTTGTCGGCCAGCCAACCGATCATCGGAAGCACGAACAGACCCGGAATGACCCACAGCGACGCGACCGAGAAGCCGGTGGCGCGGGCTCGGGGCGGAATGGCCAGGGAAAGTCCGGAGAACACCGCCGGCGCCAAAATGGCCAGCGCCGCCGAGATCACACAGTTGATGGCCACCGCCACCACGATGTTGGGTGACAACGCGAAGGCAGCGGCCAAGACGGCCGCGGCGATCGAGACGTTCGCCCCCACTTTGGTGAGACCAGCCACGTTGTTGGCGTAGCGCTTGGCGATGTAGCGACTCCCGAGTACGAGCCCCACCAACTGGAACGGCTCGGCGATGGCGGCCGCGACACCGCGGGCGCGTTCGTCGAGTCCGAACTCCTGGTCGTACAACAACGACGCCAGTGACACGAATCCGATCAGGCCGGTGGCGAGGAACGGCAGGCTGTACCAGATGCGGCGCAGCGACTGAACCTTGTGCACGGTGCGCCAACTCTCGCTGAACGACGGCGCCACTTCTTCGGTCGCGGCCACCTCGTCGGAAACGCCCATGGCCTTGCGCTCCCACTGGCCGCGCACCGGCTCGACGAGCCTCAGAGCGAGGACGGCGAAGATGATCGTCGGAACGATGAACACGAAGAACGGAGCGCGCCAGCCGAAGTAGTAGGCCAGCAGGCCGGCGCTCAGCGGACCGACGAAGGCGCCGACCGCGTTGGCGGCGCGGTGCACCGAGAACACTTTCGTGCGCGCTTCGATCGGGTAGTAGTCGGAGATCAACGAGTTGTGCGTGGGGTCGATGACCGCCTTGCCGAGGGCCGAGCCGCTGCGCGCGATGGTGAGCACGATCAGGCCGGTGGCGAGGCCGGTGAGGCCGGAGAACATCGCCCACACCAACGCACCGATGAGCGCGAGCCGAGTGCGCTTCGAACGATCGGCGATCTGGGCGATGGGCACTTGCAACGCGAGCGCGGCCACACTGGCCAGACCCACCAGCCCGAGAGTGGTGCCGAGATCGAGGTCGAAGTGCTCGCGGATCTCGGGGAGGAGGATTCCGAAGGCCGCCCGATCGAGTTCGTCGACCGCGTTGAGTCCGAAGAGCACCACCAGCGGGTACACGGCTTGGCCCCCGCACACGTCGCGCAGCCACGAACTCGGGTGTCGGAACCCGAACCAGAACCGCTTCCACAGCGACTTCTTCTCGCTCACTTCGACTCCCCGTTTCGTTCGGCCCGGCGGGCGATGAGCATCGCCAGCTGGTCGCGAATCCTGATCACGAGCGCGCCGAGGCCGCCGGGAACGATGAGGAGCACCAGCAACACTCCGGCCGCCGACGACAAGAAGCGCCATTCCTCGGCGGTGACGAACCATTCGGTGCCGCGCAGGTACACCGCACCGAGCACGGCGCCGAACATCGAGCCGAGCCCGCCCACCACCGACGCGGTGAACACGTCGAGGCTCTTGCCCACGCCGTAGCTCTGCAGATCGAAGCTGTGGTTCAGGTGGGCGAACAATCCCCCGGCGACACCGGCCAGAGTTCCCGAGATCGTGAAGGCGGTGAGCTTCACCTTTGTGGCCGATAGCGAATACGCCTGGGCGCCCTTCTCGTTGTCGCGCAGGGCGAGAATCGCCCGCCCGGTTCGACTGCGTCGAATGCCGCGCACCGCCATCATCGAGATCGCGAGCACGACGAGTGTGTAGACGTAGAAGCGGGTGGGCGTCTCCACGTCGATACGCCCGAACAACGGTGGGCGCTCGATGCGCTTGTTTCCCGGAACCCACGAGAAGAACCGGTCGTTGAGCAGCCACGAGATCACCGACATGGCGAACACCAACGTGGTGACGGCCAGATACAGGCCGCGCAGACGCAGCGCCGGCAGGCCCACGAGGAAAGCGGCCACCGCCCCCACCGCTCCCGCGGCCAGCAGAGCGAGCGAGAGATCGACGTTCCACTCGAGCGTCAGCTTCGCGCTCACCGCCGCGCCGATGGCGACCAGGGCCACTTGGCCGAGCGAAATCTGACCAGCCCAGCCGGTGAGCACCACCAGCGACAAGCCGATGATCGCGAAGATCGCGATCGCCGTGATCTTGATGACCTGGTCGGATCGCAACACGAGCGGAATGATCACGAGCCCGACGAGAGCAAGAGCGAACGTTCCGTAGCGGAGCAGACGCACGAGGGGCAGTCGCGCGACGGCGGGGTCGAGGTCGCGCACTTCGTCGGCGAGCCGCCACGATGCGGTCGTGTCCTGATCGAGTCGGGTGCTGCCTCGGCGTTGCATCAGCAGCGCCGCCATCACCGCCGCACCCACGAACGGCGCCACCAGAAGAGGGCTCTCGGCGTTCCAGGCGACGCCGTACTCGAGGATGCCGAGCGCGACCGCGGCCACGGCGATGGTGCCCAGATTGCGCAGTCGTCCGATCACGAGCGCGGCCAGGGCCTGAACGAGCGTGGAGATGCTCAGGGCGTTGCCGAGCGGCACTCCGAGGATGCCGGCGCGCAGGAACAAGGCGAGGAACGACAAGAACGCGGCGAGCATCCACACGATGGTCGACAATCCGCCGACCGGAATTCCGAGCAGCGAC
>JBEAXP010000168.1:0-3032 GCA_041159745.1 Actinomycetota bacterium
GTCGATCCGGTGGTGTTGGCGGTGGCCGACGAACTCGGCATCCGCGACGTGTTCCGCGTGAACGGTCCGGCTGGCATCGCCGCGTTGGCGTTCGGCACCGAGTCGATCGAACGAGTGGTGAAGGTGATGGGTCCGGGCTCGCTGCCGGTGACGGTGGCGCAACTCGAGATCCAGCGTTGGGGAACGGCCACGCAGATGGCCCTCGGTCCCACCGAAAGTCTGGTGATCGCCGACGATTCGGCCGACCCGCGTCGCCTCGCCGCCGACCTCATGATCGAAGCCGAACACGGAACCGACTCGTGCACGTTGCTCGTCACGACGAGCGAGAATCTCGTGGCCGCGGTGCAGGCGCAACTCGCCGAGCAGATCAAGGCCCTGCCCGCCGAGCGCGCCGCCGCGGTGCGGGCCTCCTTGGGTGCCAACGGCGGTTGCGCGATCGTGAGCGATCTGGCCGAAGCCACCCGAGTGGCCAACGAGTTCGCACCTGAGCACCTGCAATTGGTTGTTGCGTCGGCGCGCGAGAACGAAGTCCTCGATCGGCTCACCCACGCGGGCGAGATCCTGATCGGCCAGGACACGCCGTTCTCGGCCGCCAACTTCTTGATCGGCTGCCCCGCGTCGTTGCCCACCAACGGCTTCGCCCGCGTGACCAGTGGTGTGACCGTCGAGGCGTTCCGGAAGCGGACGGCCGTCGCCCGCGCCGACGAGCGAGCACTGCGGCGGCTCGCTCCGAGCATCGTGACCCTGGCCGAAATCGAAGGATTTCCGGCTCACGCCAACGCGTTGCGGTTGCGTTTTCCCGATCTCTCCTGAGAGTCGGCGGGGCGGGGCGACGCCCGGGTGGATTCGTCGGCGCGCCGCTGACACACTCGGCGCATGTCTCGCGCCGTCATGTGGTTCCGTCGCGACCTCCGGCTGGCCGACAATCCGGCGCTCCTGGCGGCCCTCGCCGATCACCGCGAGGTCGTTCCGCTGTTCGTGCTCGATCCGCATCTGATCGGACGTTCCGGCGACGTCCGCGTGGCGTTCATGGTGGATGCCTTGGCCGCACTCGATCAGTCGATGGGTCGCGCGTTGGTGTACCGACACGGCGACCCGGCCGAGGTGATTCCGGCGCTCGCCGAGGAAGTCGGGGCCGATGCGGTGTACGCCGCACGCGATTTCGCGCCGTACGGACAGCGACGCGATCGCGCCGTGGCCGAGAGGTTGGCGGCCAAGGGCCGGCGCCTGGTTCACGTGGGCTCGCCCTACGCCGTCGAGCCCGGACGAGTGAACAAGGATGATGGCACCGCGTACTCGGTGTTCACTCCGTTCTCGAAGCGGTGGTTGGCCACCGGATGGAACGGACCGATGGACGCTCCGCGTTCGCCGAACTGGCTGGGTGCGCCGCAGGTTCCCTGCGAAGGACCCCATCAGCGACCCGACGTCGACCAGCCGTTGCCGCCATCCACCGAGGCCGGTGCTCACGAGCAATGGGCCGAGTTCCGTGATCGCGGCGCCGAAGGCCTCGACGGCTACAAGGAGCGCCGCAACGATCCGTCGGTGCCGGGATCGAGTCGGATGTCGGCGGCGCTGCGGTGGGGTCTCGTGCATCCGCGTCAGCTGTTGCACGATCTGCACGACGGCGGCGACCACACGCACTACCGCAGCGAGTTGGCCTGGCGGGAGTTCTACGCCGACGTGTTGTTCCGACACCCCGACACGGGCTGGAAGAACCTGAACCGAAAGATGGATCGCATCGCGCTCGACAGCGGCGCGAAGGCCAAGGCTCGTTTCGCGGCGTGGTGCGAAGGGCGCACCGGCTATCCGATCGTGGATGCCGGTATGCGCGAACTCACCACCACCGGTTGGATGCACAACCGCGTTCGCATGATCGTGGCCAGCTTCCTCGTGAAGGATCTGCACCTGCCGTGGCAGTGGGGCGCCAAGTTCTTCATGAAGCACTTGGTCGACGGCGATCTCGCGAGCAATTCTCACGGCTGGCAGTGGACGGCCGGAACGGGCACCGATGCCGCGCCCTACTTCCGAGTGTTCAATCCCGTGCTCCAGGGCGAGCGTTACGACCCGACCGGTGACTACGTGCGGCGGTTCGTGCCCGAATTGGCCGATTTGCCCACCGCGCAGATCCACGCGCCCTGGGCGAAGGGCAAGGGAATTCCGCTCGGCTACACCGAGCCGATCGTCGATCACTCGGTGGAGCGCGACGAAGCGCTCGCCCGGTACAAGGCGGTCACCGAGGGCTAAACTTCGCCCGTCATGCTGGACGAACGCAAGACAGCGATTCTCCGGGCCGTCGTGCAGGAGTACATCGGCACCGGTCAACCGGTCGGCTCGTCGCACATCGCCAACGCCCCGGGTATCAGCGTGTCGTCGGCCACCGTTCGCAACGAGATGGCGGTCCTCGAACAGGAGGGCTATCTCGTCCAGCCGCACACCTCGGCCGGTCGCGTGCCCACCGACAAGGGATACCGATTCTTCGTCGATCACCTCACGCCGCACGGCCGGCTCGACGAACTCAAGGTGGCCCAGGTTCGACAGTTCTTCGACGGTGCCCACGGTCGTATGGAAGAACTCCTGGCGCGTACGTCGCATCTCGTGGCCGGCATGACCAATTACGCCTCGGTGGTGCTCGGACCGAGTGTCGAGCGGGCCGATGTTCGTTCGGCGCAGGTGGTGGGCCTGGGTCCGCGCTCGGCTTTGGCCGTGGTGGTGCTCGCGAGCGGCGCGGTCGAGAGCCAGTCGCTCGAGTTCGACACCGAGGTGTCGGAGTCGCGATTGATGTCGGCGTCGGCGCATCTGGCCAAGTCGCTGGTGGGCCGTCCGTTGAGCGGTTCGGTCGTGGCCCCGTCGGGTGACGACGCCGTCGATGCCATCTGCAACAAGGCGCTCACCGCGTTGTCAACCACATCCACCGACGACCCGGTGTTCTTGGGCGGCGTGTCGTCGATGGCGGCCGCGTTCGATGCGGTCGACGTGGTGCGCCAGGTTCTGCACACTCTCGAACAGCAGTACCTCGTGGTCACCCTGGTGCG
>JBEAXP010000192.1:0-17256 GCA_041159745.1 Actinomycetota bacterium
GTCGTGATCATGTCGGTCATGTTCAACTCCTCGGCGGCTCGATGACGCCGCGTTGACTCGTGAGACGGGTGTACACCTCGGGACGGCGATAGCGATCGAAATCGAACAGCGTTTCCTTGTAGCGCCGGCACCATTCGAGATCGCAGTCGACGCTGATCAATTCGTCCCCGGTGGTGATGGTCTGCGCCGCGATCTGACCCGAAGGCGCGACGATGCAGGACTGACCGAGGGAATCGACGCCCTCCTCGACGCCGCCCTTGGCGACTCCGATCACCCAGGTTCCGTTCTGGTAGGCCCCCGACTGCATCACGAGGGAGTTGTGGAAGCCCTGCAGGATGTCCTGCGAGGGGTCGGGGACGTAGTGGATCGGCGTGTTGTAGCCGCAGAGGATCATCTCGACGCCTTGGAGCCCCATCTCGCGGTACGACTCGGGCCAGCGTCGATCGTTGCAGATCATCATCCCGACGATTCCGCCGAATGCCCGCCACACCGGGAAACCTTCCGGACTCGGCTCGAAGTAGTACCTCTCGGCGTGTTGGAACGGACGGTCGGGCTCGTTGGTCTCGTGTCCGGGAATGTGCACCTTGCGGTACTTGCCCACGATGGACCCGTCGCGTTCGACGAGGATCTGCGTGTTGTACCGGTGACGAACTCCTCGGTCGTCGGGTTCGGTGAGTTCGGCGTAGCCGAGACAGAAGCCGATTCCGAGGCGACGAGCCTCGTCGAACAGCGGCTTGGTCGCCTCGTTCGGCATGGCCGTCTCGTACCAGTGATCCGACTCCCCGATGTTGGCGACGAACCAACGCGGGAAGAAGGTCGTGAGAGCGAGTTCCGGGAAGACGACGAGGTCGACTCCACGCTCGGCGGCCCGGCGCAGCAGGACCAGGAGACGTTCGACGACATCGGCACGCGAATGGTCGCGATTGATCGGTCCCAGTTGAGCCGCGCCGACGTTGACGATTCGCTGAGCTCCGATGTCGTGCGTGAAGTGTGTGGACACGGTCTCTCCTCCGGGCCTATGGCTTCTTGTCGACTCGCGTGTCGAGTCGTTCGTCGAAATCCGTATGAGCGAGTCGCCACATGACTTCGAGCAGAATGTCGGTTCCTTCGACCAGATCGGCCGGCTCGGTGAACTCGGCAGGGTTGTGGCTGATGCCGAGGTGCGATTGCGTGAAGATCATCGCCGTCGGGCACACCCTCGCCAGCATCTGCGCATCGTGTCCGGCTCCGGAGGGGAGGCGCATGTTCGTGTGTCCGCGTCCCGCGATGACTTCTTCGACGAGATCGATCACTCGACCGTCGAACACGACGGGCTCGAAACGGGCCAACCGTCGGGTCTCGATCGTGACGCCTTCGTCGTTCGCCGCCCGGTTCAGAAAGTCGGAAATCTCGGCCTCGGCTCGCCGCAGAGTCTCCTCGTCGGTGTTGCGCACGTCGAGTGTGAGAGTGGCGGACCGGGGAACCACGTTCACCAGATTCGGAACCAGATCGATCTTCCCGACCGTGCACACCTGATCGCCGCCGTAACGGGCGGCCAGATCACGTAGGAAGACGACGATGCGACCGGCGACGAGCGCGGGGTCGTGTCGTAGAGACATCGGAGTCGTTCCGGCGTGATTGCTCTGTCCGGTGATGGTGACTTCCTGCCAGGAGATTCCCTGGACCCCCGTCACCGAGCCGAACCTCTTGTGGTCGGCCTCGAGGCGTGGTCCTTGCTCGATGTGCAATTCGACGAACGCGTGAGGCGGCGCCGCGGGACACGGATGCGAGCCGGCGTAGCCGATGCGATCGAGTTCGTCGCCGAGCCGAGCTCCGTCGATGGCGGGTGCATCGAGGGCTTCCTCGACCGACATGCCTCCCACGTAGACCAGCGACCCGAGCATGTCCGGCTGGAATCGCGCACCTTCCTCGTTGGTGAAGAAGGCGACCGCCAGCGGTCTCGGGGGAGTCAATCCGGCCTGCATGAGGGTTTCGATGACTTCGATTCCGGCCAGCACACCGAGGTTGCCGTCGTACCGGCCTCCGGTGCGGACGGTGTCGATGTGCGAGCCGGTCATGACGGGTCGCCCCTGACCCACGGACCAGGTGCCCACCACGTTCCCCACCGCGTCGATCGTGACCTCGAGGCCGAGATCGTGCATCCAGGTCAGCACCAGGTCCCGGCCGTCCCGATCGGCGTCGGTGAGGGCCAAGCGACACGAACCGCCCCCGTCGATGGGTCCGATGCGGGCCAAGTCGTCGAGGCGCGCCAACAGGCGCGCTCCGGACACTCGGACCCCTCCCAGTGACGTCACGAGGTTAGTTTACATTTTGTCAAAGACGTCACCTCGGCCTTCCAACGGGCATAGTGGCGATGTGGTGGGGCGATGACGGGTGCGGAGATCGTCGTCATGCTGGCGGCCGTTCTGGTGGCGTCCACGGCCCAATACACCGCGGGCTTCGGGTTCTCGCTCCTGAGCGTCCCGGTCATGGCTCTGGCCCTCGACACCCACGACGCCGTGATCGTGGCGACCTGGCTCGGTTTGCTGGCCAGCGGATACCAGGTGATCGAGAGTCACCGATCGGTCGATTGGTCGACGGCGCGACGCCTCCTCATCGGAACCCTCATCGGGATTCCGGTCGGCCTGGTCTTCTTCACTCAAGTGGCCGAGTCGACACTGCGGCTGGTGCTCGGTGTGAGTGTGCTGATCGCCACGTTCGTCCTCGCTCGCGACTTCCGTCTCACTCGTCCGGGCACCGGGCCCGAGTGGATCGCCGGCGCGGTGAGCGGTGCTTTGGCCTCGTCGCTGTCGACGAACGGGCCTCCTCTGGTGTTCGTGCTGCAGGCTCGGCGAATGCCGATCGTTTCGTTCCGCGCCACGTTGAGCCTCGTCTTCACCGTCGCGAACGCCGCGTCCCTCGTCGGCTTCCTCGTGACCGGTGAACTCGACGCCGACGTGAGCATTCACAGCGCACTCGGAATTCCGTGCCTCGTGATCGGCGTGGCGGTCGGGTCACGTCTGCGGCGACGAGTCACCGAGGAGAGCGCCCGACATCTGGTGATCGGGCTGCTCGCCCTCGCCGGCGTATCGGCGATCGTGGCCGCGATCTGATTCAGCCGCCGCCGAAGATCGTGAGCCACTGCTCCTTCGACTTCGGCTTCAGCACGAAGTTGTGAGCGCGAACCTGTTCGAGTGTCTCCGAAGGGGGCGGGGAATAGCGATGTCCCGGATAGACGACGGTCGACGACGGCATCGAATCGAGCCGTTGAAGACTCTCGAACATGTCGTCGGGGTTGCTCCCGGGCAGATCGGTCCGGCCGCAACCGTCGAGGAACAACGTGTCGCCGGAGATCAGACAGCCATGAACGTGAAAGCATTGGCTGCCGGGCGTGTGGCCAGGGGTGTGGACGAGGTCGATCGCCACGGAACCGACTTGGACCGTGTCGCCAGCCGCGTGGGCACTGAGCTCGGCCTCGCTCAGACCGGTGGTGCGCGTCACCCACGGAACCTCGTTCTCGTTGACGTGAATCGGAACCTGCACGCGTTCGAGCAGACGAGCGACACCTTCGATCCGGTAGCCCATCATCGAGCCGCCCACATGATCGGGGTGATAGTGGGTCGCCAACACGCCCGTCACTCGGAGTCCGTCACCTTCCACGATGTCGACGAGATCGTCGACGCCGTACGCCGGGTCGACGATGACGCATTCGCCGGAGCGGCGATCCCCGATCAAGTAGACGAAGTTGGCCATTTGGGTGGCCAACGGATCGCCGATTGCGAAATCGTGTCCGGACAGGAGTTGCCGAAAGTAGAGGTCGTCAGGCATCGGCCCTACGCTAATCGCGTGTCGATGGATCGCTTGACTCGCCTGGAATCGGGCCAACTCATTCCCTTCGGTGGCGATCGAGTGACGGTCGTATCGGACGAACTCGCTTCCTCGTTCGTCCCGGGCGACCGCCTGGTGGTCGTCCAGGAGACCGGTGATCTGATTCGCGTTCCGGCGAGCGTCTCCGAACTCGTCCAATCGGCGGTCTCACGCGCGCGCCGAGCGTTCTCCGAATTGTCGCGTGTGGACGACGCGAACATCGATCGGTTCTACGACGAGATGGCGACCCGAATGGAGGACGACCGGATCATGTCGTCCGTCCTTCGAGCCAACGGCGAAGACGTCGACGACGCCCGTTCGCGAGGTCGATCGACGACCCGCCTCGAGCTCACGGACAAGATGCGTCGCGACATGATCGAGGGAGTCCGGATCTGGAGACGGATCGACGTCACCCGTGATGCCTCGATATCCGTCGTCGACCACGGCTCCTGGAGAGTGGAGGAACGGCGAGCTCCGCTCGGAGTGATCGCCTTCGTTTTCGAGGGTCGGCCGAACGTCTTCGCCGATGCGACGGGTGTGCTGCGGAGCGGGAACTCCGTCGTCTTTCGTATCGGCAGCGACGCTCTCCGCACCGCCCAGGCACTGATGGATGACGTCGTCGGGCCATCCCTCGCGAGCGCCGGATTGCCCGCGGGCTCCGTCGTTCTCGTCGCGTCACCCGATCGATCGGCCGGTCACGCCTTGTTCTCCGACCGTCGGATCGCTCTCGCGGTTGCTCGGGGAAGCGGCGAGGCGGTGGCGCAACTGGGCTCGGTGGCCCGTCAGGCCGGAGTGCCGGTGAGCCTTCACGGCACCGGTGGGGCGTGGATGGTGATCGCACCCGACGCCGACGTGGAGGCGATCGAGGCCATGGTCGACGCCTCGCTCGATCGCAAGGTGTGCAACACCCTCAACGTGGTCTGCGTCGCGCGTGATCGTCCCGAGCATCTCTCGGCGGTTCTGAGCGGTGTTCGCCGGGCCGGCGAGCGGCGGTCCGCTCGGCCGGCGGTTCACGTTCGCGCCGGCGCACCGATCGATCATCGGGCGCTCGGCGATGCCACGGTCGTCGAGCACGACGACGATTCGTTCCTCGGAGTCGAGTACGAGTGGGACGATCGTCCCGAACTGGCCGTTCGCATCGTGGAGACCGTCGGTGAAGCCGTGCAATTGTGCAACGACCACAGTCCGTGGTTCGTGACCTCGCTCATCACCCGTGACGACGAATCGTTCGAGGATTTCTACCGGGGAATCGAAGCGCCCTTCGTCGGAGACGGATTCACTCGATGGGTGGATGGCCAGTACGCGTTGCGACGACCCGAACTCGGATTGTCCAACTGGCAGAGCGGTCGGCTTTTCGGACGCGGAGGCATCTTGTCGGGCGACGGCGTCTTCGCCGTTCGCTACGTGGCCCGTCACACCGATCCGACGCAGAGGCGCTGAGTCAGTTCAGGAACGAGTCGACGATTCGACCGGCGACGTTCGAGCCCGGGCGCGAGGTGTCGCTCCACTTGGCCAGCGCCGCCAGCGAATTGATGCCGATCCAACGCAACGGTTCCGGCTCCCAGCGCCGGGAGCGATGGCCGACGAAGGGGATCCGGGTGAGTTCGGTATCACGCCCCAGAACCAGGTCGGCCAGTATCCGCCCGACGAGATTGCTCGTCGCGACCCCGTCGCCGACGTAGGCCCCACCACGAAGGATCCCGTCGTCGGAGCCGACCGACATCGTCCAGTCCCGGGCCGCGGCGAGCGGTCCACCCCAATGATGCGTGATGGTGACGCCCTCGAGGACCGGAAACATCTCGCACAGGGTCGCCGTGAGGGCCGCTTTGGTGGGATCGTGTCGATCGAAGGACGACGACACACGCGATCCGAAGTGGTACGGGGCACCACGGCCCCCGAATGCGATACGACCGTCGGTTGTGCGCTGACCGTAGATGACCATCCGACGCAGATCGGCGAACGTCTCGCGCTCCGAGAGTCCGATCGAGGACCAAGTCGCATCATCGAGGGGCTCGGTGGCGATCATCATCGAGTAGAGCGGCACGACTCGTCGTCGCTCGGATCTCCACTGCGTCGAGTAGGCCTCGGTGGCCCGAATCACCCGGCCGGCCCGGACGTCGCCCCGAGACGTGCGAACACCTCGGCCTTCCAGTTCGATGGCCGAGGTGTTCTCGACGATCGACACACCGCGACGACGAAGCGAGGCGGCCAGTCCTGTCACGAGTCGGAAGGGCTGAATGACGGCGCAATCGGGGTGGAAGAGTGCACCCTGGAGGCGAGTCGCGCCGAGGCGCCGGCTCGCGGTCTCGGCGTCGAGGAGTTGCACACGATCACCGTCGAGGCCCCACTCGTCGGCTTCGCGCAAGACGTCGAGAGCACGCCGCATCTGACGGTCGTCGCGAATGGCACCCAGATATCCGCCCTTCTTGAAGCCGCAATCGATGTCGAGATCCGCCGCCTGCCGTCCGACTTCGTCAACCGTCTCGTACATCAGATGTTGAAGCCGCAGGGCTTCCTCGCGCGACGACATGGCGGATACACGATCGAGCGACATCGGAAGGATGGAGGAGCACCATCCTCCATTGCGGCCACTCGCGCCGAAACCCACGTGGTTGGCTTCGATGACGAGAATGCGTGTACCCGGCGACTGGAGGTTCAGGTAGTGGGCCGCCCAGAGCCCGGTGAACCCGGCTCCGATGATGGCGACGTCGACGTCGGTGGGCAGGGGAGTCGGATCGACGGCTATCGGCCCCGTTTCACGGGTGACGACGTCCTGCCACAGACAGTTCTCCACCAGTCGGACTGTAGGCGACGACACCCGACCGACGATCGAGTGTCGAGACCTCAGGTGAGAACGACGTTGTCGATCAGGCGCACTCCGCCCACCGTGGCGGCGATGAGGACGACCGCCGGTCCGCTGTCGTCGTTTCGGGGAGCCAGTGTGCCGGGGTCGACCACGCTCGCGTAGTCGATGTCGATGTCGATCAGTTCGCCGACCACGATCGCCTCGATGTCGCGGCTGTTGCGCACGCCCGAGTGCCAGGCCTTCTCCGCGGCGACGAGGGATCGGGGAATGACCGAGGCCCGAGCTCGCGCTTCCGGGTCGAGGCGAACGTTTCGGCTCGACAGTGCGAGGCCGTCGTGGTCCCGGACGGTCGGTGCGACGTCGATGTCGACGGGGAGCCCGAGGTCGGCGGTGAGGCGCTTGACCACCGCGACCTGCTGGAAATCCTTGGCGCCGAAGACCGCGACGTCCGGTCGGATCACGGCGAAGAGCTTGGTCACCACGGTGGCGACGCCTTCGAAGTGACCCGGGCGATGACGACCCTCGAATGGTTCGGACACTCCATCGACCGAGACGCGCGTCGCGAATCCGGCCGGATACATGTCGTGGACCGACGGCGCCCAGACGAGGTCGACGTTCGCCTCTCGGCAGATGTCGATGTCACGCGCGACATCGGACGGATACTTCGCCAGGTCGGTCGCGTCGCCGAACTGCAGGGGATTCACGAAGATCGACACGACGACGCGCGCGCCGAGCGCGTGGGCTCGTTGCATGAGGCTCACGTGACCGGCGTGAAGGGCTCCCATGGTGGGAACCATCGCGACGGGTCCCGATGAGCGGAGCTGGTCGGAAGCGCGGACGGCGTCGACCAGCGAGTGAACGACTCGCACGATGTCAGGTGAAGGAATGCGAGAGGTCGGGCCAGGAGCCGTCGCGCACCTCGTCGACGAACGCGCTGGTGGCGTCGATGACGGCGGTGCGCAGGTCGGCGTACTTCTTGGCGAACCGGAACTCGGCTTCACAGAGGCCGAGGACGTCGTGCATCACGAGTACCTGGCCCGAACAGTGGGGGCCGGCACCGATGCCGATGGTGGGGATGCTCACCTTGTCGGTGATCTCGGCCGCCAAGTCGAGAGGGACTCCTTCGATGACCACGGCACATGCGCCTGATTGCTCGACGGCGTGCGCATCCTCGAGCAGGCGCTCCCGTCCGCCCGGCTCGTATCCGGCCGTGCGACCCTGAACGCGGTGACCACCCATGCGGTGGTAACTCTGCGGCGTGAGACCGATGTGCCCCACCACGGGGATGTCGGCAGCGGTGATGGCGGCGATGGCCGACGCGACCGTGACCCCACCTTCGAGTTTCACCGCTTCCGCACCTTCCTTCATGAGGCGAACGGAAGACTCGACGGCCTGCTGAGGGCTCGCCTGGTACGAGCCGAACGGCAGATCTCCGACGACGAGTGCTTTGGTGCGTGCCCGCGCCACACAACGAACGTGATACGCCATCTCGTCGAGGTCGACCGGGATGGTGTTGCGCTCGCCTTGAACGACCATGGCCAACGAGTCGCCCACGAGGATCATGTCGACGCCCGCGAGGTCGACCAGACGAGCGAACGTGTAGTCGTAGGCCGTGATCATGGAGATCCGACGGCCGGCTTCCCGCCAAGCAACGAGGTCGGGCACGGAGACTTTCTTGCGCTCGGTCATGGGGGCCTCGATGGGCAACCTAGCGACGGGTCCGGGGCGGCCCACTACCGGAGGTCCGGGGTCATGTGATTTCCGACTCAAGAATTCGGAGCCCGTCGTTAGAGTCGGCTCGTGCCCGCCGCGCTCCCGCCGCGCCCGATGAGCCCCCTACGAGGCCGTCTCATCCGACTCCTGCACCCGGTCGTCCAGGCCGTCTGGGACCGCGTGGTCGAAGCCGGGGCGATCGGCCCCGACTCTCGCCGGGGTCGACTCTTCGGTGCGTTCGGGGCCGGGAGCGTGATCTGCTTCCCGGTCAACACGTTGTACAACGAGAACTACATACGGATCGGTCGCGACACCATGATCGGGCCTCAGTGCACATTGTCCGCCGGAATGATGCCCGGGCAGAAGTGCTTGACCGATCCGGTGGTGACGATCGGCGATCGCTGTTTGATCGGCAAGGGGTCGGGAATCGTCGGTCACTTCTCGATCGAGATCGGAGACGACGTGTGGACGGGGCACAACGTCTACATCACCGACCAGAACCATGGGTACGAAGACGTCGATCGTCCGATCTCGGTGCAGACGATGCCCGAAAAACCGGTGCGAATCGGCAAAGGCTCGTGGCTGGGTTATGGCACCGTCGTTCTTCCCGGCTCCGACATCGGAGAGCATGTGGTCATCGGAGCCAACAGTGTGGTCACCGGCGCGATTCCGTCGTTCTCCGTCGCCGTGGGATCGCCGGCACGAGTGGTCCGGCGCTTCGAGAACGGCGAGTGGAAGAGCGTCTAGACGGCGAGGTCGGCGGGAGCCGAGCAAGCCTTCATCCGATTGGCGACGGTGAAGTCGTTGATGTACTCGGAGATGGGGGACCCGTCGATCACCGACTCGGGGAACGGTGGATTGTCTCCGCTCCGAAGCACCTCGGTGTAATCGCGACGATCGTTCATGAGAGTTCGGTAGTAGCCGATCCACGTTTCGACGAGACGTCGATCGTCGCCCACTGTCGGAGCCGACGACTCGAGTTCGTCGAGCATCCTCTCGATGATCTCAGTGGCACGATCGATGAGGTCGGCCCGTTCCGAGAGCGCCCCCGGACCGACATCCTCGATGCGGCGGGTGTCGGCCAGCTCGTTGCGGCGGATGTTCGCCGTCTCGCACGCGATCTGGGCGCGTTCGGTCCACGCGGTGTCGGCCACTTTCGCCACCGACTGCTTCGGAGGGAAGAAGAGCGCCCACACCCAGAAGACCGCGATGGCGAGGCTGATGAAGCCCAATACGACGCGGACGGATGTCCGGCGGGTGGCGCTCACGACTTGGGCCGGTAGGCCACGGCGAGAAGGAGACCGGCGCTGGCGAGGCCCACCGCTGATGCGATCACCGCGCCGCTCCATCCATCGAAGTGGAGTTCGAGTGCGTGATCGACCGACAGGCGACCGGGACCGACGACTCCGATCGACCAAGCCATGATCGCGATCGTCGCGCAGTATTCCCAGCCTTGATTCGGCAGGAAGACGAAGAATCCGACCTTGGCGTGGGCGACCGCGATGGCCACGAGCATGATTCCGATGACGCCGGCCGCCGACAGTGGCGACACGAGGCCGATGGCCAGGCCGACTCCCGCGCAGATCTCCGTCGCCGCGGCCAGTCGCGCCTGCACCTTCGGCCACTTCATGCCGATCGATCCGAACCAGGCTGCTGTTCCCGAAAGACCGCCGCCTCCGAAGATCTTGTTGTAGCCGTGGTAGGCCAAGAATCCTCCGATGCACACGCGGATGACGAGGAGACCGACGTCGATCTGGTCGGGTCCGGCCACGGCGGTGCCGAGAGAACTCATCACCCCCACACTAGTAGTTGGCCCGCCATTCGAGCCCGACTGCTACAAATGAAACGTGGTGGGCGAATCGCGTTTTCGCAGAAGGGTGAAGCTCGTCACGTCGTTGGTGTCGTACAGGCGAGCCGACTTCGGCGTCGCCGTCGTCGGGGCGACGGTCTTCGCCTTCGGCACCGTGGCGTCGTCGTGGGTTCTCCGCTGGGTCATCGACAACGTCATCGTCGAGCGATTCGAATCCGGATCCGTCGACGCATCGGCCACGGCCGCCGGAATCGCCGTCTTCGTCCTCGTCGCCATCGTTCGCGCGGCTGGTGTCATCGTCCGGCGCACCTGGGCCGGTAAGGCGCAGTGGGGAATCGCCGAGGACTTGTCGGGAGAAGCGATCGATGCGGTGGTTCGACAGCCGGTGCCGTGGCATCGTCGCCAGAGCACGGGCGACTTGATGACCCGGGTGGGAGTCGACGTCGAGGCGGCGGTTCAGGTCGTCGCGCCGCTGCCGTTCTCCACGGGTGTGGTCCTCATGCTGGTGATCGCTTCGGGCGGTCTGATCGCCGCCGATCCACTCCTGGGTGTGCTCGCCACGTTGGTGTTCCCGCTCATCATGTCGCTCAACCTCGTGTACCAGAAGCGCGCCGACCGTTGGTACGACCTGGCTCAGGCCGAGTTGGCGACGTTGTCGTCGGCGGCGCACGAGAGCTTCGAGGCCGTCACGGTGGTGAAGGCTTTCGGCGCCGAGGCCCGAGAGGCCAGTCGATTGTCGGACATCGCGTTTCGTGTGCGCTCGGCCCGAGTGCAGGCCATCAAGGTGAGGTCGCTCTTCGAAACCTTGCTCGACGTCGTTCCGAACGCCGCCAGTGTTCTGATCGTCCTGTTGGGTTCGTACCGTGTCGCCGATGGCGCGATGACGGTCGGCGATCTCGCATCTTTCATCTACATCTTCGCTCTGCTCGTGTTTCCCCTCAGGATCATCGGGTACGCGTTCAGCGAGATGCCGCGATCCCAAGCCGGTTTCGACCGAGTGAAACAGTTGGTGGCGGAGCCAGTCGAGTCCGACCCCCGCTCACGATTGCGACTCGAACCGGGGGACGTCGTTCTGACGGACGTTTCCGTCGAACAAGGCGATGGCCGCGAGGTCCTGTCCGATCTCACGTGTCGTTTTCCCTCGGGAGCCCTGACCGCTGTGGTCGGTCCGACCGGATCGGGCAAGACGACTCTCCTCCATGCCCTGGCGGGGCTGCTGGCGCCGAGCCGGGGCTCGATCGCCGGACCACTCGCCGACTCGGCGCTCGTGTTCCAGGAGCCATTCCTCATGAGCGGCTCGATCCGAGAGAACATCACTCTCGGTCGGTCGATGGGCGACGACGTTCTGCGTCGGGCTCTCGAGATCGCCCAAGCGCACTTCGTCTTCGATCTTCCGGGAGGTCCGGACGCGCCGGTGGGGGAACGCGGAGTCGGATTGTCCGGAGGCCAACGTCAGAGAATCGCCCTGGCTCGGGCGATCGCCTGCTCGCCGCGAGTCCTCCTGCTCGACGACACCACCAGCGCTCTCGATCCCTCGACCGAGGCCGCCGTTCTGGACGGTCTGCGCCGTTCTCTCGTCGACACGACGGTGATCGCCGTGTCGTCGCGTCCGAGTCTCGTCGCCAATGCGGACTGGGTGATCTTCATCGACGGAGGGCGCATCGTCGACCGAGGCCGTCACGAGGAAATCGCCGGTCGTACCGAGGCCTACTCGCAGTTGATGAGCACGTACGAGAGCGACCGATCGTGAGCGACGCCGAGATCGCTCGCGGGCCGGTGGCCACGATCGGAGCCGGTGTCCGGGCCGCCCCGGCTCTGAAGTCGGGTCTGGCGTTGACACTCGTCCTCGCGCTGGTCGGTTCGGCCGGTCGCGTCGTCGGTCCGATCGTCGTGCAACAAGCCATCGATCGTGGGATGGATATCGAGGGCGGGCTGACCGTCGACACCGGATTCATCACTCGATTGTGCTCCATCGGATTGGCTTGTCTGATCGTGACGGGTCTCGCGCAACGCGCAGCGGTCAGGCGACTCGGGCATCGCAGCGAAGAGGCTCTGTTCGGGCTGCGCTCACGACTCTTCGAACACGTGCACCGTCTGAGTCTCGAGGATCACAACGACGAGCGTCGAGGAGCCCTGGTCGCCCGGGTGACGTCAGATGTGGAGACTTTGTCCCAGTTCTTCTCGTGGGGCGGCTTCGCGTTCATCTTGAACGGAGCTCTCACGATCGTCGTGTCGGCGGTGATGTTGTCCTACGACTGGATTCTCGCCATAACCGCCATCGTCGTGTCGGCGCCGCTGTATTTCGTGCTGCGCCGCGTTCAACGGCGACTCGTGGCCGCCTACGACGCCGTGCGGGCCGCCAATGGACGAGTCCTCGGTACCGCCGGCGAGATCATCAACGGGGCCGAGACCTTGATTGCCTACCGGTGTGGCCCCGAGTTCGCGGGGCGCGTCGCCGAAGCGACCGCCGAGCGACGCCGCGCTCAGACTCGAGCGTCGCTGATCGGGGCCTTCTTGTTCCCTAGTGGTGAGGTCTTCGGCACCTTGGCGATCTCGGCGGTGATCGTCGTCGGCGTATGGCGAGGCGACGCGGGCGGACTCACCGCGGGAGCGTTGGTCGGATTCGTGTTCCTGACGTACCGACTTCTCGAGCCCATCGCCGAGTTGACCGAAGTTCTCGATCAGACGCAGACCGCGATCGCCGGGTTGCGACGTGTTCTGGGCATCCTGGCCATACCGGTCGGTCCACTTCCGCCTTCGGACCCGATTCCTCTTCCACGTGGTCCCGTCGACATCGTCGTCGACGATGTGAGTTTCCGCTACCGACCCCGAGGCGACGAGGTGGAGGAGGCTCCGGCTTTGCGGAACGTTTCCCTGGCGATCGAACCCGGCACACGAGTGGCCATCGTCGGTGAGACAGGTTCGGGGAAGACCACTCTGGGGCGGCTTCTGGCCCGCTTCTCCGACCCGACGGTCGGTGAGATCCGCATCGGCGGTGTGCCGTTGCGTCGGATCGACAACGACGAACTTCGTCGCTCGATCGTCGTCGTGCCCCAGGAGCCCTTCCTCTTCGACGACTCGATCGCCGGCAATCTTCGCTTCGCCCGACCTGGAGTCTCCATCGACGACGTGAACGCCTGCATCGATTCTCTCGGACTCGGCGACTGGGTGGCGGGTCTGGCCGACGGTCTCGACACCCAAGTGGGCAATCGCGGCTCGTCGCTCTCGGCGGGCGAAAGGCAGTTGGTGGCGCTCATCCGTGCGGCCATCGTCGATCCGCCGGTCCTCGTTCTCGACGAGGCGACATCCTCGGTCGACCCGGGCACCGAGGTGAGCATCGCTCGCGCCCTCGACATGCTCAGCAAGAACCGGACCACCATTTCGATCGCGCACCGTCTGTCCACGGCCGCCCGCGCCGATCGGGTGGTGGTGCTGGCCGATGGTCGACTCGTTCAGGACGGTCCTCACGAGCGTCTCGTCCTCGAACCGGGACCGTACGGTCGGATGTACGCCGATTGGATCGAATCCACATCGGTCACCGATGGTGACGATCGTGGATGACGGCGACATGAATTCGAAGGAGATCTGACATGGACATCGTTCTCGTCCGCCACGGCGAACCCGAGTGGGTTCGCGACGACTTGAACGTCGACAACCCTCCTCTGACCGATCGAGGTCATCGTCAGGCTCATGAGGTCGCACGTGCTCTCCACGGCGAGTCTTTCGACGAAGTTTGGGTGTCACCCCTCGTTCGGGCGCGGCAGACCGCGCGTCCTCTCCTGGACGACCGTCGTCTCGATGAACCGATCCAGGAGTGGTTGGAGGAGATCCGGAATCCGCTGTGGCACGGAACGCCTCGCGAACGTGCCGATGCCGCCTACGCGGAGGAACGGCGGCGTCCGTCCGAGAAGCGCTGGGAGGGTCTGGTCGGTGGAGAACCCGTACGAGACTTCGTCGATCGCATCCACACCAACGCCGGCTTCTTCTTCGCCGAACGAGGGCTGCGACCCACCTCGGGAAGCCTCCCGGTGTGGGAGATCGACGATCCGGATCGCCGAATCCTCCTCGTGGCCCACGCCGGCACGAACAGCGTCCTCATCTGCCACCTCCTGGGCCTCCCGGCCACGCCATGGGAGTGGGAGCGATTCGTGCTCGGACATGCGTCGATCAGCCGCTTGTCCTCGTACGCGATCGGGGACGGCCACACCTTTGGTCTGACCAAGTTGAGCGATGTGGAACACTTGGATCAAGCCGACCGCACGTACTGAACGGACCGCATCGTGACCGACATCGATCCCATGGCCGTGAAGCTCTTCAGCTTCCACGTGTTCACCAAGCTCGAAGGAGCAGTCACGGCCGGGATGATTCACCTCGGTGATCGACTCGGCCTGTTCCGCGCCATGGCCACGCTCGACCGTCCTCTCACGATCGACGAGTTGTCGAGTCACCTGTCGCTCGCTCCTCGTTGGGTTCAGGAGTGGGCTCACAATCAGGCGGCGGCGAAAGTGATCGAATTCGCCCGTGATGACCACGACCGCGAGACCTTCTGGCTGCGGCCCGAAGCGCGTTTGGTCCTCGCCGAAGAGGACAACCCGGCTTTCGGCATGGGCATGTTCCATCGACTGCCCCAGACGATGGCGTCGCTGGAGCGCCTCCCGGAGAGTTTTCGCACCGGCCTCGGACACGATTACGACAGTCACGGTCCCGAGGGTGCGGTCGGGATCGAGCGTTCGTTCGAACCATGGTCGAATGCCTTCCTCATTCCGCTCGTCATGCCGGCCCTCGAAGGTGTCGTGTCGAAACTCGACGCGGGCGCACGAGTGGCCGACATCGGCTGTGGCGCCGGAGGAGCGGCCCTTCGCTTGGCCGAAAGGTTCCCCCGTTCGAGCGTGACCGGATACGACATTTCGCGATACGCCCTCGACCGGGCCGAGACGAAACTCCGCGAGTCGGGTATCGACAACGCCCGCTTCGTCGATCCGCGTCGAGAGCCGCTTCCCACCGACGGATCCTTCGACTTGGTGACGGCATTCGATTGTGTCCACGACATGACCCATCCGGCCGAGGTCATGAGCGCGATCCGCCAGGCGATCAAACCCGACGGAACCTGGCTCCTCGTCGACATCAAGGCTCTCGACACATTCGAGGAGAACGCAGCGAAGAACCCGATGGCTTCACTCATGTACGGGATCAGTGTGATGTCGTGCATGTCGTCGGCACTGTCGACACCGGGGGGCGCCGGACTCGGCACTTTGGGTCTGCCCGAATCGAAGGCCCGGGCCATGGCCGCGGAAGCCGGTTTCTCTCGCTTCCGCCGGCTCGACATCGACCATTCAGTCAACGCTTTCTACGAGGTGCGACCATGACCACTCCGACGCTCGACGACATCAAGACGTTCTGCACGTCTCTCAGTCCGTGGGCCCATCTGGCGACGGTTGGCGCCGACGGGGAGCCCGATGTCGTTCCGGTTCATCCGTGCTGGGAAGGCGACGTCATCTGGATCATGGTCGGCCGTGATTCCGTGAAGTCGAAGAACATCGCGCACGAGGCCCGGGTCGCCCTGCACTGGCAGGTCACCGAGAACGGCGACGGCGTCGAGGTGTGGGGTCGGGCGACGTTGCATGGAGACGTCGACACGAAGCGTCGACTCTGGAACGGGGTCTTCGACTACGACCTGAACGCGTTCGCGCCCGGCGGACCCGACAACAGTCCGGACACCGTCTTCATGAAGGTCGAGATCGATCGGGCCATGCTCATGCGGGCCTACGGCATGGCGGGTATCCAACGCTGGAAGCGTCACTGAGGCCACGGGCGGAAGCGAACTGGTCAATAGCTCGAATCAAAGGGAGAAATCGAAGATGGCATCACTCGAGGACATCAAGGCGGACAGTCGTCGATACGGACCGTTCGCGTTCATCGCAACCACCGGATCCGATGGTGAACCCCATCTGGCGCCGGTCGCGGTGAACTGGATCGGCGACCAAGTCGCCGCTTTCGTTCTCTCCAGTAGTCGAAAGGTGCGCAACGTTCGACAGAACCCGCGGGCCACCGTCCACTTCTCGGTCGGCGAGTCGACGAAGTGGGACAGTTGCATCGTGTGGGGCGACGCGCGCATCGCCGACACCACCGCCGAGCGCAGCGAGCTCTGGGACAAGATGGGGTACGACCTGAAGGCCTTCGAACCAGGAGGGCCCGAGTCCGACAACCACGTCTTTCTTCTCATCGAACCGACGCGCGCCACGATCCTGCGCACGTACGGGATGGCGGGCCGGGACTCCTGGCGTCGTTCATGACGCGACTCACATCACTCGACCGCTCGGTGTCCGGCCACACGGCCATCGTCACCGGAGCCGCCAGCGGAATGGGGCGAGCCACGGCGCATCTCTTCGCCGACGAGGGGGCCCGGGTGGCGGTGGTCGATCTCGGGGCCGACCGGGTTGCCACGGTCGTGCGGGAAATCGAGAGCGCCCACGGTGCCGATCGCGTTCTCGGATTTCCCATCGACGTGACCGACCGCGGCGCCTTGGCGACCATGGTCGGTTCGATCGTCGCGAAGTGGGGACGAATCGACTGCTTGGTGAACAACGCCGGGGTGTCGCTCGTCTCCAGTCTCTGGCAGGACGACGAGTCGTTCGGCGACGCCTGGCGACGCACGATCGACGTGAACCTCTCCGCGTATGTGCATCTCACCCGTCTCGTCGTGCCAACCATGAGGGACGCTGGCTACGGGCGAATCGTGAACATCGCCTCCACCGAGTCGATCGTGGCCACGGGAGGACTCGCCGCGTACTCGGCATCGAAGGCTGGCGTGACCGGTTTGACGCGATCGATGGCCGTCGAAGTCGGTCGATTCGGCATCACCGTCAATTGCGTCTGCCCGGGACCGATCAACACCGGTATGACGTCGGGGATACCCGGCGACGCCAAGGATGTCTACGCCAAGCGAAAGGTGCCGCTCCGGCGTTACGGAGAACCCGAAGAAGTCGCCCAGATGACTTTCGGATTGTGCCTACCGGCGGCCAGCTTCACCAATGGTGCGACACTCGTCGTCGATGGCGGTATGACGATTCGCCACACGTGA
>JBEAXP010000013.1:0-4218 GCA_041159745.1 Actinomycetota bacterium
CGCGCCGAGCATCGCTCTGGTTGCTCGACGAGCCCCACGCCGGTCTCGATGCCGAAGGTCGGGACGAACTCGACTCGGTGTTGCGCGCGGCGGCGTCGGCCGGCGCGACGATCATGGTGGCGAGTCACGAACTCGAGCGCGCGGGCTCACTCGCCACGCGCCACGTCCGTGTGGTGGCCGGTCAAGTGGTTCCGGTGTCGGGAGGCGCGTCATGAGGTCGATGCTTCGCACGGCCAAGGCGATCGCCGCCAAGGATCTGCGCATCGAGTTGCGCAGCCGAGTCGTCTCCAATCAGGTGATTCCTTTCGCCGCGTTGGTGATGATCCTCTTCGCGTTCGCTCTCGACAGCGATGCGGTGCTCGAGCGCGTGGCGCCGGGCCTGGTGTGGTTGGCGACGATCTTCAGCGTGTTGTTCATCGTGGCGCGCTCGTTCGCTCTCGAAACCGCCGATGGCGCACTCGAAGCTCTGCGCGCGGCCGGTGTCGACCCCATGGGGATCTTCCTCGGCAAGACACTTGCTCTGGCCACACAACTCATCGCACTCGAGGCGGTGCTCGTGGGTGCCTCGGTGGTGCTCTATCGCGCCGACGTGTCGGCATCGGGAGGCGTGCTGTTGGTCACCACCGCCGTCCTCGCCACCGTGGGTTTGGCGAGCGTGGGTACGCTCTACGGAGGTCTTGCTGCTGGTGCCAAAGGCCGGGAAACCCTGCTCCCGCTGCTGCTGTTGCCGGTGGTGGCACCGGTGCTGATCGGAGCGACACGGGCAACCGAGTCGGCCTTCGGCACCAACGGCATCGACGTGAGCGAGGGCTGGCCCTGGCTCGGTTTGCTCGCCGTGTTCGCCGTGTTGTTCAGTGTCGTAGGCACGGTGGCCTTCGGGCCGCTGGTCGACGATTGACCCCCGCAAAGGAGCCCCCGATGACCTCACGAGTCGCGCGCGACCGTGTCACCGGCACGCCCTTCACTCGGGTCCTCGGCATCGCCACGATCGTCGGCATCGTCTGGCTCGTGGTCTTCGGGCTGTTCGTCACGCCGGCCGACGTCAACCAGGGCGAGACCGTCCGGATCATGTACGCGCACGTTCCCGGAGCTTGGCTCGCGTACCTCGCGTTCATCGTCACCGCGTTGTCGTCGGCCATGTACTTGTGGCGGCGCACGCGTTCGCTCACCTGGGACCGCATCGCGGGTGCCTCGGCCGAGATCGGCGTGCTGTTCATGGGCATCTCGTTGGTGACGGGCAGCCTCTGGGGTCGGCTCACGTGGGGCACCTTCTGGACCTGGGATGCGCGTCTCACCACCACCGCGTTTCTCTTCGTCACCTACATCGGTTATCTCGCGGTCCGCGGTCTCGGTGGCACGCACCATCAGCGGGCGCGTCGGAGTGGGGTGCTGGCTCTGCTCGCGGTCCTCGAGATCCCACTGGTGCACTTCTCGGTCGAGATCTGGAACTCGCTCCACCAGGAGGCGAGTGTCGCCGGCAACACCGACGTCACCATGGACGGCCTCATGCTCTTCACGCTGTTCTTGGGTGTCATCGTCTTCACGATGATGTACGTCTGGATGCTTCTGCATCGTCAGCGGTCGCTCACCCTGGAAGACATGCTCGACGACACCGGTCTCGATCGTGCGTTGGCGGCCCGTCGGGCCGAGGCGGGAGTGTCGTGAAGGACGCCGGTTTCATCATCGCCAGCTACGTGGTCACGTTCGCGAGCATCGGCCTGTTCTCGTTCGCCGTTCTGCGCCGTTCACGATCGGCCGCGCGCGACATCCGCCCCGAGGACCGCCCGTGGTCGTGAACGACGATTCGCTCGGCGCCCCGTCGGGTGATGCCGGACTCGACCTCTCACCCCGAGACGTCGCTCCCGCACGGTCGCGTCGGGGCAAGCGCAAGTGGTTGCCCATCGTGGTTCTGGGCCTGGTCATCGCGTCGGCGGGTGTGATCGTCACGCAGTTCCTCACGTCGGCCATCGACTACTACTGCAACGTCGACGAAATCGGCACCAAGGACGGCTGCGAAACCGGTCGTCGCCTGCGCGTGCAGGGCACCGTCGATCGCGGATCGGTCGTCGACGACGGCACGGTCACGGCGTTCTCCATCACGTTCAACGACGTCTCTCTGAACGTTCGCTACGAGGGTGACCCGGGCGGCATCTTCAAGGAGTGCATCCCGGTCGTCGTCCACGGCACTTTGCAGGGCGACACCTTCGCCGGTGACCGCATCGAAGTGAAGCACTCCAACGAGTACATGGCCGACAACCCCGATCGTGTCGAGGACGAACTCGACAGTCCCGAAGGCACTGGATGCTCGGCGCCAGCCTGAACGCAGCCGTCGGGCGCGGTGCGATTCTCCTCGGTCTTCTCGTCTGCCTGTTCGGAATCGGCATCACGATCGCCGGCATCCGTCAGAACAACCTGAAGGCGCTGCGGTCGTCGGCCTACTACGCCTACGCGGCCTTCGGCGCCGCCCTCCTGGCCTTCGTGATCATGGAGCGGGCGATCATCACCCGCGACTTCTCACTCGCCTACGTGCAGCAGGTGGGCTCGCGCGACACCCCGGCCCTGTACAACTTCGCCGCGTTGTGGAGCGCGCTCGAGGGCTCGCTTCTCATGTGGGTTCTCATCCTCACCGGCTTCACGGCCGCGGTCGCCCGCAAGTTCCGTTCTCGTCGCGACGACGTTCTGCTCGGTTGGGCGATGGTCGTGATGTTCGTGGTGTCGCTCTTCTTCTTCCTCCTGACGTTCGGCCCGGCCAACCCGTTCGCCGTCGGTCCGACCGGGGTCACCGATGGGCCGGGACCCAATCCGCTGCTGCAGAACCACATCCTCGTGATGTTCCACCCGCCGATCCTGTACCTCGGTTACGTCGGGTTCACCGTTCCGTTCGCCTTCGCGGTGGCCGCGCTCATCACGGGGCGGCTGGGCGAGGGCTGGCTGCTCGAGACCCGCCGTTGGACCCTCTACTCGTGGGGCTTCCTCACGCTCGGAATCATCCTCGGTGGCTGGTGGAGTTACGAAGTGCTCGGCTGGAGCGGGGTGTGGGCCTGGGACCCGGTGGAGAACGCGTCGTTCCTCCCGTGGCTCACCGGCACCGCCTACCTCCACTCGGTTCTCGTGCAGGAACGACGCGGCATGCTCCGCGTCTGGAATCTGAGCCTCGTGATCGCCACCTTCAGTCTCACGATCCTCGGCACGTTCCTCACTCGCTCGGGTGTCATCAACAGTGTTCACGCATTCAGCGAGGGCCAGGTGGGGCCGTGGCTGCTCGTGTTCTTCTCGATCATCGTGGTGATGGCGGTCCTGCTCATCGGATGGCGCGGCGATCGACTGCGCTCACCGGGCTCGATCGACTCGCCCATCAGTCGCGAGGGTGCGTTCCTCGCCAACAACGTGTTGTTCAGCCTGTTCGCTTTCGTCGTTCTGCTCGGCACCGTGTTCCCACTCGTCGTCGAGGCTCTGCAGGACCGCCGCTTGGTGGTGGGCCAGCCGTTCTTCGACCGCATGACCAAACCCATCGGCCTCACCATGCTCTTCTTGATGGCCATCGCGCCGGTGCTCCCGTGGCGCAAGGCCAGTGGCGAGATCCTCCGCGACCGGCTCTTCTGGCCGGCCTGTCTCGGTGCGGCGGCGTTGGCCTACGCGGTGATCATCGGCAACGACGGTTGGGCGCCGTTGCTCGCGTTCGCGCTCGGTGGATTCGCGGCCGGATCGGCTCTTCGCCAGGTGGCCCTGGCCACGCGACGTCAGGGTTGGCGAGGGTTCGTGGGTCGCGCGAACGGCGGAATGATCGTTCATCTCGGTGTCATCGTGATCTCGGTGGCCCTGGCCGCTTCGGGTGCCTACACACGGAGTCAGGAGTTCGTGATGGAGGTGGGGGAGACCGTCGAGTTCTCCGGCCACACCTTCACGTTCGAAGGTCTCGTCCTCGAGAACGATCCGGTGAAGTCGTCGCTCAAGGCGCAGGTGCGCATCGACGGCGGCCCGGTGTACGAGCCGGCCCGGAGCAAGTACATCAAACAAGGCATGGACATCGGCACACCGAGTGTGAAGACCGGATTCCGGCACGACTTGTATCTCACTCTCGAGGGCAACGTTCGTCCCGACGACACCGAAGCGCGCATCAAGGTGTTCGTGAAGCCGCTGATCCTGTGGCTCTGGATCGGCGGCGGTCTGCTCGGTCTGGGCACGGTGCTCTCGGCGTTCCCCGGCCAGCGCCGTCGT
>JBEAXP010000040.1:0-3500 GCA_041159745.1 Actinomycetota bacterium
CGCGCCGACACGAGCGCGAACCAATCGCCACCGCGTCGGATCACATCGTGCAACGTGAGCCACTCGTCCACACCTGGTTCGGGTGCGATCACCTTCTTCGGCACCGCGTCGCCTTCGACGAGATAGATGCTCGTCTCGTCCGGATCGACGGCGTTGTCACCCTCGGGTTGCACGAGGTAGGCGCCATTCGAGAGGGCGAACGCTCGCTCGTACGAACCGCCGATCACCCGTGTCTTGCCGGTCGGATCGACCGCGTACACGCCATCGGGTCCGGCGGTGACAAGCGAGTCGGCGAGGGGAGCGCCGGCGATGGGCGCGACCGTTGTCGTGGTTCGCCGCGGTGCGGTGGTCGCGACGACCGAGCTCGGAGGTGTCGTGGCCGGTTGCACCGTCGCCGTGGTGCTCTGCGGACCGAACGACAACACCGGGGCGGTGATCGGGGGTGCGGCGCTCTGCCCGCCGTCGAACACCAGGACGAGAACCAGTCCGACGATCACCATCCCCACGAACGACGCGAACCCGATCATGAGTGGAGTTCCGCTCTGGCGGGTTGGCCGGTTGAGCCCACGCGATTCGTCGGATGCGCCGAAAAGTTCGGCGGGATCCGAGCCGGTGACGGCCGATGACGGCGGCTTGGCGTAGTGAACGGGATTCATCGGGACGGTCGGCTGTCCCGACGGACGTACGAGTTCCCACGAGTCGTCCGGGTTCTTCTCGCTGTCCGCCACGAGTCGAACCGTAGCCTTGGCCACATGGCTCGGAAGCGGACCGACATGGTTCTCGTCGTGAAGATCGACGGCGATCGCGATCGACGCGTGCCCGATCAACTCGTGGTCGAAGAGCCCATGACCATTCAGCTCGACGGCAATGTCGTGGCGACCACGATGCGGACTCCGGGCCACGATTACGAACTAGCCGTCGGTTTCTGTCACGGCGACGGGTTGCTCGCCGGATTTCCGGTCACGGGAGTTCGCTATTGCGCCAACGGTTCGGCCGTCGACAGCAACTTCAATGTCGTCACGGTCGAGACGGGTGGACGCGCCCCGGTCCCGACACCTCGGCTCGGCAACACGTCGTCGAGTTGCGGTGTGTGCGGTTCGCAGTCGATCGACGAGTTGAGCGCCCGCCTCGCTCCTCTCGAATCGCACTCGGTCGTACGCATCGAGCAAAGCGTCGTTCTTTCGATTCCCGACGTGGTGCTCGGTGATCAGGCATTGTTCAACGAGACCGGTGCGGTGCACGCGGCGGCCGCGTTCGACGCCGCCGGCAATGTTCTCGTCGTCCGTGAAGACGTTGGACGGCACAACGCCGTCGACAAAGTGGTGGGCCATCTCCTGCTCGAGAAGAAGTTGCCGGCTGGCGATCTGGGTCTTTTCGTGTCGGGTCGCGCCAGCTTCGAGATGGTGCAGAAGGCGTGGGCCGCCGGTTTCGGCACCCTGATCTCGGTCAGCGCTCCCACCGCCTTGGCCGTGCAGACCGCCAAGCGCGCCGGCTTGGTTCTGTACGGTTTCGCCCGCGGCGCGCAGGCCGTTCGCTACAGCCCGGGCTGAGCGCACCGAACGTCAGGGTGCGCTGACGACTCCGATTTCCGTTCGGTACTCGGCCTTGCCGGCGTCGTCGAATCCGTAGGTCACGAACGTGGCGATCGACGGATCGCCGTTCGGGCTCAGGGCCAAGAGGCGTGTCGGTCCGTTGTAATCGATGTTGAGTTCGGCCGCGATCAAGGCGGCGCACTCGTCGAACGTGGAGCAGGCCGAACCGCCGCGACTGGTCGGAATCGCTTCGTTCATGAAGACGAGCGCATCGTCCGACCGCGTGGCGAGTGCAGAAAGAGCGATCAGATTGACGCAGTCGACGGTCGCCGTGGCCAACGGAATCGGTGCGACATCGGCTTCGGCGAACGGATTGTCGCCGGGGCCGAGCGGAGCCGGTGGAAGTTCGAGGCCGGCTTTCTTCAGAGTGGCGTAGAGATCGTCGAAGCCCGCCGCCGCGTCGACCGCGACTCCGGTGATGGCCGTTCGAGCATCGGTCTCCATGATCGGATCCGACGACAAGTCGGCGCGGGCCAGCGCATCGTTCACGATGACGACGGTGTCGGCGAACGTCGTGAGCGTGGTGGAGAGGAATCGAGCACCGCTCTCCTCGTCGCCGATCAACGTGACGACCGAGCCGTCGGCCAACCCGGCGAGATCTTCGGAGTAATCGTCGTCGCCCGGGTCGTACTGGATCTCCGACACGATGCCGATTCCCTCGAGACCGAGGGCGCGGCGCACGTCGCCGGCGAAGTCGCGGCCGAACGGATCATCGGGATAGGCGAGCACCGTGGACCGAATGCCGGTGCGGGCCACTTCCTGGGCCATGGCGAGGGCGGCGAGAGAGTCGGACGGGCTCGTGCGCACGAACATCCCGCGGTCGGGGAAGTTGGTGAGCGACGCGGTGGTCGCCGCCGGCGAGCACACGCCCACGTTGGCGGCGATGAGCGTGGGAAGAGTCGAGAGGGCCACCGATGACGAGAAAGGTCCGATCACGGCGTCGACCGCGTCGCCGGTGATCAAGGTGTCGATGGCGGCCAGCGCCGTCGCCGAGTCGCCGCCTTCATCTTCGACGAACAACTCGATGGGCGATCCGTTGACACCGCCGTTGTCGTTGATGGCGCGAACCGCGGCTTCGACGATCGCGACGAGAGGTTCTCCGATGGTCGCCCCCGGCCCCGACCGCGGAACGAGTAGCGCGATGCGCAGCACTCCGTCGCTGACACGAGGCGCGATGGTGGTGGTGCGCGGTGGCTCGGAGTCGACCGGAGCGGTCGTGGTGGTCCCACCACAGGCGGAGATGGCCAGGAAGAACGCGGCCACCACCGGAGAAAACCGCATCGAACGACGCATCGGCCCCAGCCTACGACTGCGGTCGTCGAGTCGAATCCATCGGCCGGGATCGGCGACACTGTGTCATGGCTGGATTCGAGAATGACACCGACCTCGTGTACTTGCGCGACGTGGACCTTCGGGAATTCGAAGCTGTCGTGGTGGGTGTCGACGGTTCGTCGGTCGCTCTCGATCGCACGGCGTTCTATCCGACCGGTGGAGGACAGCCTCACGACACCGGCGTTCTCGCGGGAGCCCGCGTGGTGAACGTTCGCAAGGGCCCGTCGCCCGACGGTGCGTTCTCGTGGGCCTGGCACGAGCTCGACGGCGACGTTCCGGCCGTGGGTGCCACGGTCTCGGGACGAGTGGATGACGATCGACGCTTCCAACTCATGCGCACTCACACCGCGATGCACATCCTGTGCGGAGTGATCCGGAACGAGTGGAAGGTCCCGGTCACCGGCGGGAACATGGAGCCGCTGAGCGCTCGGATGGACTTTGAGTTCGATCCCGTCCCCGAGGGATTCGCTCAGCGAATCGAAGAGCTCGTGAACGCCGAGATCGCCTCCGACCGTCCCATTCGCGTCGAGTTCCTCCCACGTGACACCGCCGTCCAGGATGCCGATCTGATCCGAA
>JBEAXP010000043.1:0-15362 GCA_041159745.1 Actinomycetota bacterium
GCCCTACGTGGCCGCGGCCAAGAAGCGGGGCCGGATCCCGTCCTGGGCCATGCTCACCCTGTCGCTCCTGCCCATCTTCGTCTTCATGTACGTCCGGGGCCTCCAGCCCCAAAAAGCCGAGGCCAGCGGCCCAATTTTGATCGGCCAGGAGAACTACGGGGCCTGTGCGTCCTGCCATGGCGCCGACGGTTCGGGCGGTGCGGGCCGGGTCCTGAAGGACGGAGAATCGCTCCTCACGTTCCCCCATATCGAGGACATGCTCAATTGGGTCTACGTCGGATCCGAGGCCTTCCGGGCCGCCGGCGTGGCCAGCTACGGCGACCCCAACCGCGAGGGTGGGGCCCATGCCCCCTACTCGTACAACGGCAGCCCGATGCCGGCCCAGGGGGCCAAGTACGGCGGCGCGCTCACCGATTACGAGATCCTCGGCCTCGTCTGCCACATCCGCTACGACCTGTCGGGCGCCGACCCGGCCGGCGAATGGGCCGAGGAATACGAGAAGTGGTGCAGCCCCGAGAGCGAGATCTTCGCCAACTTGGAGGGCGGCTCGCTCACCTTCGACAGCCCCGAGCTGAACATCGGCACCGATCCCCGTCTCGGCACGACCGCCGGCGAGATGGTCGGTGGCGGCGAGTGATCGCCGTGTGACCGACGGAACGCATCACACGCACCGTCGCACCTCGCCCACCTGAGCACGTCGTCGTCGTGCCGGGCACACTGGCACCATGACCCCTCAGCACGACGTCCTCGTCGTCGGCGCCGGCCCGGCCGGTTCGGCGGCCGCGTATTGGTTGGCCCAGCACGGTCACGACGTGGTGATGCTCGAGAAGAAGGCGTTCCCGCGCGAGAAGACGTGCGGCGACGGCCTCACACCGCGAGCCGTGAAGCAGATCCACGACATGGGTCTGGGTGATTCGCTGGCGAAGTACCACCGTTACGAAGGACTCCGCGCCACCGCGCACGGACGCGAACTCGAACTGCAGTGGCCCACTCATCCCATCTACCCGCAGCACGGTTACGTGGTGCGTCGCAGCGAACTCGACACGATGGTCGCGTACAACGCCGTCAAGGCCGGCGCCACGTTGCTCGAAGGGCACGAGGCCAATGCACCGATTCTCGAGCGCGGCTTCGTGCGCGGTGCGCACGTCACCGCCAAGGACGGAACGAACAAGGAGATCACCGCGCGATACGTCGTCGTCGCCGACGGTGCGAACAGTCGCTTCGGTCGCGCACTCGGAACCTTCCGCACCAAGGAGTGGCCGTACGGCACCGCGATTCGCACGTATTGGGAGACACCGCGTCACGCCGATCCGTGGATCGAGTCGGCACTCGACGTGAAGGATCGCAACGGCAATCCACTTCCGGGTTACGGCTGGATCTTCCCGGTGGGCGACGGCACGGTGAACATCGGTGTCGGTCTGCTCTCCACGTTCCGCGACTTCAAGACCGTCAACACGACGCATCTTCTCAACGAGTACGCGCACATGATCGCCGACCGCTGGGAGATCGATCCGAGTGCACCCACGTGCAAGGCGACGTCGGGGCGCATCCCGATGGGTGGGTCGGTCGGGCCGAAGTCGGGCCCCACCTATCTCGTGGTCGGCGACGCTGCGGGCAGCGTGAACCCGTTCAATGGTGAGGGCATCGACTACGCGTACGAAACCGCGCGGATCGCCGCCGACATCTTGCACCAGGCCATCAGTGCCAACGATCCGGCCGCCCTGCAGCGTTACCAGTCGATGCTCGACGACGAGTACGGCCAGTACTTCAAGGTGGCCCGACTTTTCGCTCGCATCATCGGACGTCCCGCGATCATGCGCGAGTTGAGTCGCGTGGGCATGCACAGCCGCACTCTCATGGAGTGGGTGCTGCGCATCATGGCCAACTTGCTGCGACCCGACGAGATCGGTCCGGCCGAAGCCGCCTACAAGGCGGCCGCCGCCATCGTGCGGCTGGCTCCCAACGCGTAGACCCTCGCGCTTCGGCGACGGCGAATCATCTCAGGCACTCGCGCAACGCACGGCCGAGACTTCACCGCGTTCGAGGTCGAGAATCGTCACGTGCGCACCCCGGTGCTTCTGCACGAACGACGACAAGTTGGGTGACTCTTCTTCACAACGTCTGATCACCCGATCGAGGAGCGGTACCTCGATCCCGTTCTCGAGTCGCGCGTAGGTCACGCCGTCGAGCAATTGGGATATGGCCGGTAACTCGAGTTCATTCGACCCGCTCGGCGGTGCGGAGACGAGTGAGAACCACACGATTCCGTCGCCCAGGGTGTCGGCCAGGAGCACGCACGCGTTGGTGACATCGGGGAACAAGCACGTCGATTCACCGAGAGTTCCGTCGGTCAATTGCAGAACCCGGCCGCTGGACAACACGACCGTCGCATTGCCGCTCATCGCACCGTCGACCACCGACCACGGCTCACCGGAGCGAACGGTCGAGGTGAGAGCGGCCAAGTCGACACGGCGCGACTGAACGACCGGAGCGGCTGACGTGTCGTCACCACCGCGTGCGCACGCCCGCAACGCGAGGAGTACGAGCGCGACGAGTGCGAAGGCTGCGATCGATCGGCCGAATTGACGCACGCAGGAAGCGTACGTCGGCGGGTGAGTCAGGCCGAGGCGCTCTTGCCCTGACCGGGAACGACGTGCAGAGTTCCGGCGCGACGCTGTTCGTAGTAGCTCAGAATCTGCAGTTCGAGCGCCAGGTCGACTTTGCGGACCGTGACACCACGCGGAACCGACAGGACGACCGGAGCGAAGTTGAGAATGCTCGTGACACCGGCGCGAACGAGACGCTCGGCGGCGTCCTGCGCGGACGCGCCGGGGACGGCCACCACGCCGATCGACACCTGGCGCGACGCCACGATCTGCGGCAGATCGTCGATGTGGCGAACACGCACACCGCCGATGACCGAGCCGATCTTCGACGTGTCGACGTCGACGATGCCGGCCACGGGGAAACCACGTTGTCCGAAGCCGCCGTAACCCGACAAGGCCTGACCGAGGTTGCCGGCACCGACGATCACGACCGGCCATTCGTGGTTGAGACCGAGTTCGCGCTGAACCTGGTACACGAGATACGAGACCTCGTAGCCCACACCACGCGTTCCGTAGCTACCGAGGTACGACAAGTCCTTGCGGACCTTGGCCGCGTTGACACCGGCCAACTCGGCGAGACGTTCGGATGACACGTGTTCGATGTCTTCGGCCGCCAACTCGTTGAGGATGCGCAAGTACACGGGAAGACGCGAAACGGTTGCTTCGGGAATCCGGCGACGGGGGCGGTCGGGCATCGATCGAAACGCTAGGGGTTGGCCGTTTCGGGCGATGACTCGCGCTCGTGCCTCTCATCGGTCGTTGGTCACCGTCGGGCGATGACGCTCGTAGCCTTGGCGTCGTGACCGTCGACGCGGCCCTCGCCGCTGCCGCAACTCTCATCGCATCGGTGTTCGCGATCTCCACGTTCGACCGTTGGAGTCGACGTCGTCGTCCGCACGAAGCGGCCTGGACGGTGTCACTGGTTCTCTTCGCAGTGGGATCGGGCGCGCTGTGGTGGGCCGAGGCGCGCGGTTGGAGCCTCGCGTCGTTCCGCGTCTTCTATCTCGCCGGCGCGATCCTCAACGTTCCGTGGTTGGCCCTCGGCACCATGTACCTCCTCGCCGGCCGGGCGATCGGCGATCGTGTCCGGGCGTGGCTCGTCGGTCTCTCGGGTGCCGCGGCCGGCGTCGTCTTCACCGCGCCCACACGAGGTGTCATCGTCGCCGACGACATGCCGAAAGGCAGCGAGATCTTCGACGCCGCACCGCGAGCCTTCGCCGCCGTGGGCTCAGGTGTCGCCGCCCTCGTGATCATCATGGGTGCCCTGTGGTCGATCGCTCGCGTGGTTCGGGGCCGCACACCGGCGGTCGGATCGGCGACACGACACGTCGTGAGCGTGTCGCGCCACGCCTGGGCCAATGCTCTGATCGCGATCGGCACTCTCACGCTGTCCACCAGCGGATCGCTGGCCGGTCGACTCGGAGAAGATCGCGCCTTCGCGGTGACTCTCGTGAGCGGAGTCGTGATCCTGTTCGCCGGCTTCCTGGTGGCGGTGACCGAACCGCGGCGCTCAGAGAGCGCGACGCAGCAGTTTGCCGAATTGGTTGTGCGGTAGTTCGGGCACGATCAACACCTTGCTCGGACACTTGTACCGAGCGATGTAGTCGTGGCAGTGATCGATGAGCGTGTCCTCGTCGGCCACCGCACCCGGCCTCAGAACCACGAACGCTCGCACCGCTTCACCGGTCTGCGGATGCGGAACTCCAACGACACCGGCTTCGAGGACGGCCGGGTGCTTCATGAGCACTTCTTCGACTTCGGCCGGGAACACGTTGAAGCCCGACACGATGATCAAATCCTTGGCCCGGTCGAGCAGGTAGAGGTAGCCGTCGGAATCGACGGTTCCGACGTCGCCGGTGTGGAGCCAGCCATCGCCGTCGAGCACGCGTGACGTCGCATCGGGATCGTTCCAGTAGCCCACGAAGACGTTCGAACCCTTGACCCAGACTTCGCCGCTGTCGCCCACCAGTGCGTCGTTGCCGGTCTCGTCGACCACGCGGACCTCCACGCCGTCCACGGCCTTGCCCACCGAACCGCGGCGCGCTTCCACACCCACCGAACTGGTGACGACGGGCGACGCCTCGGTGAGGCCGTACCCCTCGCGAAGTTGCACACCGAACTTGGCGAACAGACGATCGGCTGCTTCGTCGGGCATCCGAGCCGCGCCGGTGAGGGCCAGACGAATCGAGGCGAACGCGTCGGTAGCAACGCCTTCGAGGAGCGACATCGCCACCCACAGCGCCGGCGCACCGGGAAAGATCGTGATGTTCCGCTCGGCGATCGTCTCGACCGCGGTGATCGGGTCGAAACGCTGCACGAGGACCACACAGGCACCGGCGTGGAGTGTGACCCCCAGAACCACATTGAGTCCGAATATGTGGAACATCGGCAGCACGCCGAACACCACGTCGCCCTGCTTGATGTGGTCGCTGGTGGAATTGCTCTGATCGATGTTCGAGAGCAGGTTGCCGTGCGACAAGGTCGCCGCGCGCGAAGCGCCCGCCGTACCGCTCGTGAAGATCAGCACGGCCGGGTGATCGGCGTCGACCTGCACACACGGGCTCGCGGGTCCGGCCAAGAGAGCGTCGAACGAATGGATCTCGGCGTCGCCCTTCAACTGCGCAGCGCTCTTCTCGTCGGTCACGACGATGTGGCGAAGGCTTCCGAGGTCGCGGCGCGACACCCCACCGAACGTGAAGACTGCTGACGCCTCCACGACCGCCACGGACGGATCGACGACTTCCAGTTCGCGCTGCAATTCGGGTGTGGGGCTCAAGGGGTTGAGCGGGACCGCGATCGCTCCCATACCCACCGCGGCCAGATACGCCACGACGAAGGCCGAGCCGTTGCCGCACAGCAGAGCGACGCGATCACCCTTGTGAACACCCAACTCGCCGAGCGAACCGCGAAACGCCTCCACCTGTTCGCGAAGCATGCGGTAATCGGTGATGATGCCCCGGCTGATGATCGCCGGTGCGGTGGCGGGGTGCTGTTCGATGATGCTGGCGAGATTCACGACGGGCCGTTCAGAGACGCAGGAGAGACACGATCCCCGCGATGAAGATCGCTGCCATGAGCAGTGCCATGGTCAGGGTCGTTGCCGGACGCACGAGATCACCCTAGCCCTGAGGCCCGAGCGGAGACCTGATCACGCCCGCAGGGTGACCGGGACGGTGATTCCTTGTTCGTCGGACGGTGTGATGAGAACACCTTCTCCCTCGCCGATCCCGAGCTCTCGGGCCGCCGAGGCCCGATCGAGACTCAGACTCAAGAGACCGGTGGAGTCGACGACCAGACCGAGCGCACCGGCACCGAGATCGGCGTACGAGGTGGTGATGCGCAGATTGCGCACGCTGTCGCCCCACGACACTCGTACTCGATCGGGCGAGGTCCCCCACACGTTGGTCAGATCGTCGACCGACACGTTGAGCTGGAGGTTGCCGAAGCGATCGACCCAGATGATCTCGCACGCGAGTCCGCCGTTCTCCTCGCGAGGAATCGGAACCACACTCGGTAGAAGAGTCGCCGCATCGATCTCGGTACCCACCGCGAACAGATCGGCGCCCGCGCACAATGCAGCCGCCACCGGAGCCATCACGTCACGGGCGGCGAACGTGGCGCCGGGTGATGCGAGGTGATGTTCGTCGCGATCGAGAACCACCGCGCGATCGGCGCCGCCGGCGAGGGCCACTCCAGTCGCGATGAGTCCGTTGTCGGGACCGATGACGATGCCCGCTCCTCCCGCGATCTCCACGGCGACGATGCGACGACTTCCTCCCGCACCGGGATCGACACTCGTGATGATGATGCCTTCGGGCAGATACGGAACCGCGCGCGCGAGTGCGAGTGACGCGGCGCGCACATCGAATGGAGCGATGTCGTGCGCGATGTCGATCACGACGACATCGGGAGCGAGATCGCGCAGGATCGACTTGATGATTCCGACCGAATCGGATCCGTGTCCGAAATCGGAGAGGAACGACACGGTGTCGTATCGACGCGATGACATCGGCCTCAGTGTGTCAGCGAAGGCCCGGATAATGCGACGGGGCCGGTGCCAACCCCCCGATGGCACCGGCCCCGTCGGCGCTGCCCTTTCGGGCGCGTCTCCCGGCTACGAAGAGCCGGTGGTCTTGTGACCTATGGCGCACCTTAGACACGAATGTCCTGCAAAAGAAAGTGATGAGCAAGAAAAATTCGGATGTTTGCTGCGTGCAGAAAAATTGAATTTTCGTGCTAAATCGCTACGCAGGATGAATACGAAGAGCGACGCGCGCGACGTGTCACGAACCGAGTTCGCGACTGCGCCGAGTGGCCGCCGAGACGGCCTCGTCGAACGCCGCGCGCAGCGCGCGTGATTCGAGAACGGCGATGCCGGCGGCCGTCGTCCCATTGGGAGACGTCACCTGTGCGCGCAACTCCGAAGGCGGTCGGCCTTGTGCGAGCAACTGCGCCGAACCGACGAACAGTTGACGGACGAGATTCTCGACCATGTCGCGCGGCAAGCCCGCGTTCACACCGGCATCGATGAGTGACTCGGCAACGAGGAACAGATACGCCGGACCACTGCCGGTGAGCCCGGTGATCGCATCGAGTTGCGATTCGTCGACACGCACGACGATTCCGACCGAGCCGAGAATCGATTCGGCCCATGAGATGTCGGCGTCGGTGGCATCGCTGCCACCGGCGATCGCGCTGGCACCGGCACCGACGAGAGCCGGTGTGTTGGGCATGGCGCGCACGACCGCGACGCCTCCACCACAGGCTCGCTCCAGGGTGGCGATGGTGACCCCGGCGGCGATCGACAGGATTCGACGGGCTCCGGCGTTCACCGCGACCGTCGCCGCGGCCGCGGCATCCGGGGGTTTGACGGCGACGATGGCCGCATCGCAGCGATCGGTCGAGGTCAGCGCTTCGATCACCCGAACGCCCGGAAACATCGTGTTCAGGGCCTCGCGACGAGCCGCCACGACCTCGACCACCACCACGTCCTGGGCCGCCACGGCTCCGCTCTCGAGAAGGCCGCCCACCAAAGCGGCGCCCATGTTGCCGCCTCCGATGACGGCCAAGGTCGACTGACTCATGTCCTCACGCTAATCAGCCCGGTGCGCTCCGCCGGCACGACTTCCCGACCGCACCGGCGGAGCGGGTGAAGGTGGGATCGAGTCACTCGTCGCGGAAGCGGGAAGCGAAGCCGATTCGCAACAGTGGTCGGAAGCACTGTTCGACGTACGCGTAGGTGGATCCGACGATGCGGTCGAGTTCGGCCTCGGACAGAGCCGACAACGGCAGATCGCCTCGGAGGAACACCGCGTCCTCGGCCCCGATCGAGAAGTGAGCGCCGATCAACTTCTCGTTGCGACGCAGCAAGTTGTCGAACACTTCGAGTGCGTTCTCTTCGGGAGCCGGCATCACGTACGTCTCGTACCGCAACGTGCGTTGGCCGAGCGTGATCCAGATGGTGGTGAATTCCTTCGACTCGCCCGCCATGCGCACGTACCAGCGCGAACGGAATGCCGGCTCGGGCTCGGCGTGATCGATGGCGACGATGGCCGAGTTGGTGGACCGGAGGTTGCCGAGCCATTCGTCGATCTGCCGTTCGAGGACGGCGAGTGACTCGTCGTCGAACAGATCGCTCACGAGCAGTTGACGAGGGAGCGCGACGTGATGTCGGTGTAGAGACGACGCAGGCGGGCGGCCGCGAAACTCCAGGTGTAGCGACGCCCCAACTCGGCGGCGGCGTTGCCCATCGCCCGCGCCCGATCGGCGTTGTCGAGCAACTCACGTGTGTGGCGGGCGAAGAGTTCGGGGTCGCGATCGGCCACGAGAAATCCGGTGCGCTCGTGATCGACGAGCGAGAGGAGGCCTCCGACGGCGTTGGCCACCACCGGGATTCCGCACGCCGCGGCTTCGAGAGCAACCAGGCCGAAACTCTCCGAACGACTCGGCACCCACACCGCGTCGGCGGCGCGGTAGTAACTCGACAGGATGTGGTGCGCCTGCGGGGGGACGAAGTGCACGCGGTCGCGCAGACCGAACTCGTCGACCAACTCGTGCACCGAATCGACGTACGCGTCGCCGTCGGCGCCGCTCGATCCGCCCACCACATACAACGAGGCTTCGGGGTGACCGAGGGCCGCGAGCGCGCGCACGGCCACGTCGACCCCCTTGAGCGGCTGGATGCGACCGACGAACAACAACACCGGTCCGTCGCCCATGCCGAGCGCCTGCCGCGCACCGCGACGATCGCCCGGCGTGAAGAAGGCGTGTTCGACTCCGGGTGCGACGATTTCCATGACGCCGGGCGGATTCCCGTAGAGACGACGGAACTGATCTTCTTCTTCGTCGCACGACACGCAGATCGCGTCGGCACACCCGATGATGGATGCCTCGGTGCGCTCACGACGTTCGGGCTCGGGGTCGCCGCCCTCGGCCTTCACGCGAGCGAGCGTGTGGAAAGTGCTGACGAGAGGGATTCCGACCTCGTGCTTGATGGAGTGCCCGGCAATTCCCGACAGCCAGTAGTTGGCGTGCACCACATCGGCCGGACGCCGGCGGAGATCGTCGAGAACGAAGTCGGTGAACTGCGGGACGACTCCTTCGAGTTCTTCCTTGCGCAGATCGAAGGCACCCGCCGGAACGTGGACGACGGTGTGGTTGGGTTCGACGTGGATCTCGCGCGGAAGGCCCGAGCGCCACTCACGGGTGTAGGTGGTGCACTCGACGCCGGCGTGGGCCAGGGCCGCCACCAATTCGCGCACGTATACGTTCATCCCGCCCGAGTCGCCGACACCGGGCTGGGCCAGCGGCGAGGTGTGGTACGAGAGCATCGCCACCCGCGTCATAGAAGGCTGAACCTATCGGCGGTGGGCGAAGAAGCCCTGATCGGCCCTCCGGGCCAGGTCAGCCCTGGAGCAGGGAGTCGACCGAGGCGTCGCCGTCGCGATATCGGCGGACCAACTCGGCCGTGAGCGCATCGATGCGCTCGAACAAGTCGCGACGGCGACCGCTCTGAGCGGCTTCGAACGCCACGAGTCCATCGTGCAGTCGATCGAGGTCGGCCACCTCGAGCTCGCTCATCTCGTCGAAGCCGAGCCGGTCGCACAACTGATCGAACTCGGTCACGAGCGGATGATCGGCCGCCACTTCGGTGTCGCGAGGCGGACGAGCCGAACCGGTGCTGGGCGCCGGACCGACACCCGAGCGAATGATGTCGGCCGCCGAGGTCGACTCGCCGGACGACTTGCGATGGCGCACGGCTTCGACGAGGTCGATACGACCTTGGGCGAGGCGACGAACGAAGGAGACGGCGTCTTCTTCGTGACGCAGGCGATCACGCTCGGCGCGCAATTGGTCGAGCGGCATGTTCGACGCTTCGTTCGCGTGAGAGCTCATCGACATCCTCCTGACACCGGAGGCAATACTGCCACCTCGTCGCGGTCGGAGACAGGAGTGTCGACGGGAACGGCCTCTCCGTTCAACCACACACGACACGACGGCAGCACCCGTTCGAAGTCGGGTCCGTACTTTCGAACGGCGGCCTCGATCACCTCGGCCACGGTGCGACCATCGAGCGAATCGCGGCCGGTTCCGGCCGCCTCACGAGCCTGGGCGAAGAGCCGGAGAGTGGCCACGGGCGAAGCGTACCGGGGGGATACCGTGAACAGCCGTGACGACGACCCGAGTGCTCGTGCTGCGACACGGCCAAAGCGAATGGAACGCGGTGGGCCGTTGGCAGGGACAAGCCGATCCGCCACTCACCACACTCGGTCGTCTGCAAGCGCGACAAGCCGCGCAACACCTCGCCGCCGAATGCCCGCCGTTCGATCTCGTGATCTCGAGTGACCTCGAACGGGCGAGCGTGACGGCCGATCTCATCGCCGAGACGGTCGGCTGCTCCACTCGGCGCGTCGACGAGCGTTGGCGGGAGAACGCCGCCGGCGACTGGCAAGGCCTCACGCGCCAGGAGATCAACAGCGGCTGGCCTGGCTGGCTCGACTCCGGGCGTCGACCCGACAATTTCGAGTCGGCCGACTCGACTCGTGATCGCGCACTGAATGCCTTCGCCGACATCACCCGTTTCCACCCGGGTGGCTGCGTGCTCGTCGTGTCGCACGGTGGCGTGATCCGCATACTCCGACGCCATCTCGCCGGCAAGGAGCACCGATTCCCGAATCTCGGCGGATCTTGGTTCGAACACGAAGCGACCGGTGGTTGGCGGGCCGGATCGCTGCTGTTCCCGCTCGAATTGGTGGCCGAGGAACTGAAGAACACCGGGGCCGTCGAGTGACCGAGGGGCCGGCGTACCAGCCGTCTCTCTTCGATGGTGCGTTCGACGTGCGTGTGATCCGATCGAAGCGGCGCAAGCGAAGTGTGGCGGCCCGCCTCGACGGTCGACTGATCACCGTGACCATCCCGGCCTGGATGAGCAAACACGAAGAGACAGAGTCGGTTCGCGAGATGATCAAGCGTTTCGAACGCAAGACCGCGACCATGTCGGTCGATCTCGTGGAGCGGGCGCGCAAGTTGGCGTCCGCGCATCGGTTGCCCGAGCCGGCATCGATCGAGTGGGCCGACGACCTCACGGCGGTGTGGGGGTTGTGCACACCGTCCACGGCGCATGTTCGCGTGTCGGCTCGTCTGGTCGGGTTCCCCATGTGGGTCCTCGACTACGTGATCGTGCACGAACTCGCACACCTCGTCGTCGATCGCCACGACGCCGAGTTCTGGAAGGTCGTGAACCGCTATCCGAAGGCCGAACGCGCGATCGGCTATCTGATCGCCAAGAGCGGAAGCGACGACGACCAGTGCTGAACCGAATCCTCGACGAGTCGTACCCGGCCGAGACCCGTCAGCACGTCGTTGCCCTGACGGTCGCGCGTCTCAACGCCAACGCGTGCTTCCGGTTCGCCCCGCCTTTCCTCGCCAGCATCTCCGACGACTTCGACGTCAGCCTCGGACGTCTCGGCATCGCACTCATGATCACCGAGTTGACGATGATCGTGGCGCCGTATCTCGGCTCGGTCGTCGATCGGCTCGCGCGTCGCACGTCGATGGCGGCCGGTCTTCTCGGTGTGACCGCATCGGCCGCGCTGGCGGCCGCCAGCCCGAACCTGGTCGTCTTCACCGTCGCGATCGCCGTCCTCGGTGCGTCGAAGTTGGTCTTCGACGTGGGCCTCACCGCCTGGATCAACGACCACGTCGATTACGAGCGCCGCGGACGCGTGGTCGGTATCACCGAAACGTCGTGGGCGCTCGGCCTGCTCCTCGGCGTGACGATCATGGGTCTGGTCGCTTCGGCCTCGTCGTGGCGATGGGGATACGTCGCCGGGGCCGCTGGAACCGCGGTGATGACTCTCGTGGTCGCGTCACGTCTGCGCGACGACGAGGTGCGATCGAAGGCGGCGCGGCGCGACGAGCGAAAAGTGCCCATGCCGGCGCACGGCTGGTGGGTCATCGGTTCGATGTTCTTCTTGATGGCGGCGAGCCAGTGCATGTTCGTCACGTTCGGATCGTGGCTCGAGGACGAATTCGGATTCGACGAAGCGCGCATCGCCGCGGTCGCGTTCGGACTCGGAGCGTTCGAGTTGTTCGCATCGATCACGAGCGCGCGCCGAACCGATGTCTGGGGCAAGGAGCGCAGCACGGCCCTCGGCGCTGCCTTGATCGTGCCGACCCGCCTGCTCTTCTGCGTCGGACACACCAACGAGGTGAGCGGACTGATCCTCTTGGCGCTCTTCCTGCTCGGTTTCGAATTCGCGATCGTGAGCCTGCTCCCAATCGCCGCCAACGCGATTCCCGAATCGCCCGGGCGCGGACTCGGATTCGCGATCGGCGGCGGCACCATGGGCCGCGCAGTGATGTCCCTCGTCGCGACGGCCACCTACGACGCCCACGGCATCGAGGTCCCGGCCGCGATCGGAGCCGGCTGCGCACTGCTGGTGATCGCGTGTCTGCGGATGCACTCGGTCGTCGGCCGAGCGTCGGTCTGATCAGCCGCGGTAACCGTTGGTGATCGGCAGTCGGCGGTCCTTGCCGAAGGCCTTCTCGGTCACGCGCACTCCCGGTGGGCACTGACGTCGCTTGTATTCGTTGATGTCGACGAGACGCGCGATCCGACGGACGATGTCGCTCGGCAGTCCGATCTCGATGATTTCGGCCGCGGTCATGTCGCGCTCGACGTACATCTCGAGCACGGCGTCGAGAACGTCGTACGGCGGCAGGCTCTGGTCGTCGCGCTGATCGGGCCGTAGTTCGGCCGACGGCGGCTTGGTGAGCACCGATTCGGGAATCACCTCGGTCCCGGCACGCTCGTTGACGAACCGACTCAGCGCGAACACGTCGGTCTTGAAAACGTCCTTGATGACCGCGTAGCCGCCGACCGAGTCGCCGTAGATGGTGAAGTAGCCGACGGCCATTTCGCTCTTGTTGCCCGTGGTGAGCACCATCCACCCGAACTTGTTCGACAACGCCATCAGGATCTGGCCACGGCAACGGCTCTGCAGGTTCTCCTCGGTGAGGTCGGCCGGGCGTCCACTGAAACTCGGATCGAGCATCTCGAGGTACGCCTGGAACGCCGGTTCGATCGAGATTGTGCGCACATCGATGCCGAGGGCCTCGGCCAACGCGTACGCGTCGTCCTTCGAACCCTGAGACGAGTAACGCGACGGCATCGACACACCGTGCACGTGCTCGGCACCGAGCGCGTCCACGGCCACGCACGCCACGAGCGACGAATCGATGCCGCCCGACAATCCGATCACGACGTCGGTGAAACCATTCTTGCGCACGTAGTCGCGAGTACCGACCACCAGGGCCTCGTACAACTCAGCCAGATCCGTGAGGACTGGTTGAACCTCGGTGCCGCGCCGCGGTCCGGTGGCTCGCGACGCCGAGGACAGAACCGTGACGGGGAGAGTGGCGTTCGTCGTCGCGGCCGGAAGATCGAGATCGGCGACCAATAATCCGGCGTCGAAGTTCGCCAACCGGCCGACGAGATCGCCACCGGCGTCGAACAGCATGGATCCGCCGTCGAAGACCAGTTCGTCCTGACCGCCCACTTGGTTGACGTACGCGATCGCACAGGCGTTCTCACGGGCCCGGCGCGCGAGCATGACTTCACGATCGGCCGACTTGCCTCGATGGTACGGCGACGAGTTGAGACTCAGATTGACCTGCGCGCCGCCGGCGGCCTGTTCGGCGACCGGACCGTCGGCGTACCAGATGTCCTCGCAGATGGAGACCGCGACGCGAACACCGGCGATCTCGTAGAGGTGATGCGAACCCGAGCCAGGTGTGAACGTGCGTTCTTCGTCGAACACGTCGTAATTCGGGAGAAGTCGCTTGCGGTACACACCGTGCACGGCGCCGTGGCCGCACACCGCGGCGGCGTTGTGAATGACGGGTCGTCCGGTGGCCGAATGCGATCCCGAACCGACGTCGACGAAACCCACGATCGCGATGCAGTCGCCGGTCTCCTTGGCGATGTCATCGAGGACGGTTCGCGTGTCGCGCACGAAGCCGGGCTTCAGAACGAGGTCTTCGGGCGGATACCCGGTGACGACCAGTTCGCTGAACACCACCACGTCGCAGCCGGCGTCGGACGCCCGCCGATACGCATCGAGTACCAAGGCACGGTTGCCGACGAGGTCGCCGACCACGGGGTCGAGCTGGGCCAGCCCGATGCGCAAAGAGGCCACGGGTTCGAGGCTAACGGCGGCCCGGTCGTGGCTCGGGCGAGAAAAGTCGTGCTGAGCAGGCTGGATTCACCGCACCGGCCCACGTGTGCCGGTCGCCCCCCGGCACGGTTCACACAGCGTTCACAGTTGGGCAAAGGGAAAGAAACGGATTCCTGCGAGATTGTGCCCGCCCCATACAGCTCCGGCGACGTGCCGGACCATCACCCCCTGGAGGACCCATGGCCTACCAAGCCGAATACATCTGGGTCGACGGCACCGAGCCGACGCCCCTTCTTCGTTCGAAGACGAAGATCCTGGCCGACGACGTGACGACGCCGCCGATCTGGGGTTTCGACGGATCGTCGACCAATCAGGCGCCTGGCGACAAGTCCGACTGTGCTCTGCATCCGGTGTTCACCTGCCCCGACCCGATTCGCGGTGGCAAGAACATCCTCGTTTTGTGCGAAGTCATGCTCGCGCAGACCGGTGCACCGCACCCCACCAACTCGCGCGCCGCTTGCGCCGAGGCCGCCAAGAAGTTCGCGTCCGAAGAAATGATCTTCGGCATCGAGCAGGAATACACCATGCTGCGCCCCGACGGTTCGCCGCTCGGCTTCCCCGTGAATGGTTTCCCGCTTCCGCAGGGCCCGTACTACTGCGGCGTCGGCACCGGCCGCGTCGTGGGTCGCGACATCATCGAAGAGCACACGCAGGCCTGCCTCGACGCCGGTCTTCTCATCGAGGGCACCAACGCCGAAGTGATGCCCGGTCAGTGGGAGTTCCAGATCGGCGCCGCCGACGCTCTCACCGTGAGCGATCACCTCACCGTGGCTCGTTGGCTGTTGCACCGCATCGCCGAGGATTACGACGTGGTGATCACGCTCGCCGCCAAGCCCCAGAAGGGCGACTGGAACGGCGCCGGTGCGCACACCAACTTCTCCACGAAGGCAATGCGCGAAGACACCAACATGAAGGCCATCAAGGCCGCCTGCGAAGCCATCGGCAAGAAGGTGCAGTTGCACGTGTCGAACTACGGCCACGACATCGAGAGCCGCCTCACCGGCGCCCACGAGACCGC
>JBEAXP010000127.1:0-3328 GCA_041159745.1 Actinomycetota bacterium
GGGCCAGTTCGTGTTCACCGGCGGCGGCGACGAGGAAGCCATCGCCCGCGGCGTGTTCAACACGTATCTCACGAGCAATCTGCGATACAGCCAGATGGCTCCGCTCTCGATGTACGACGAGGCGAACACCGGCAACAACCTGCCGGCCGAGATCAAGATCGCCGCGATCGACGGCGACGCGTACAAGTTCCTCTTCATGGCCAAGGGCGGCGGCAGCGCCAACAAGTCGTACCTGTTTCAGGAGACCAAGGCTCTCCTCAACGACAAGTCGCTGTTCCCGTGGCTGTTCGAGAAGATGAAGTCGCTCGGCACCGCCGCGTGCCCGCCGTATCACCTCGCCGTCGTCATCGGAGGCACGTCGGCCGAGCACGCGGTGGAGACGGCGAAGTTGGCCAGCGCGCGCTATCTCGACACGTTGCCCACGAAAGGCAGCAAACTCGGCCACGGTTTCCGCGACATCGAGATGGAAGCACGCATCCTCAAGCTGTCGCAGGAGACGGGCATCGGCGCTCAGTTCGGCGGAAAGTACTTCTGCCACGACGTGCGCGTCATCCGGCTCCCTCGTCACGGCGCATCGTGCCCGGTCGCCATGGCGGTGTCGTGCTCGGCCGATCGCCAGGCTCTCGGCAAGATCACCAAGGACGGCATCTTCATCGAACAACTCGAGACCGATCCGGCCCGCTTCCTGCCCGACGTCACGCACGACGAACTCGAAGGCACCGCCGTCGTGAACATCGATCTCAATCGTCCGATGAGCGAGATCCGCGCCGAGTTGAGCAAGTACCCGGTGAAGACACGGGTGATGTTGACGGGTTCGCTGGTGGTTGCCCGCGACATCGCGCACGCGAAGTTGAAGGAGCGCATCGACGCCGGCCAAGGTCTCCCCGACTACATGAAGAACATGGCGGTGTACTACGCGGGTCCGGCCAAGACTCCCGACGGCATGGCCAGCGGTTCGTTCGGCCCCACCACCGCGGGCCGCATGGACAGTTACGTCGACGAATTCCAAGCCGCCGGCGGATCGTTCGTGATGCTCGCCAAGGGCAACCGCTCGCGCGCCGTCACCGATGCGTGCAAGAAGCACGGCGGCTTCTACCTCGGCTCGATCGGCGGCCCGGCGGCTCGCCTGGCTCAGGACTGCATCACCAAGGTCGAGGTGCTCGAGTACCCCGAGCTGGGGATGGAAGCGGTCTGGAAGATCGAGGTCCGCGACTTCCCGGCGTTCATCGTGGTGGACGACAAGGGCAACGACTTCTTCGACCTGGTGAACAAGCCCTTCGGCGGCACCCCGGTGGCCCTCAAGGGATAATCCCGAGTTGTTTGGTCGGGATTAGGGGTAGCCTGCCCCTTCCGACCATCCCGCCGACAGGAGATCCCATGGCCATCCGCTTGGGCGACACCGCCCCCGACTTCACCGCCGACACCACCCAGGGCACCATCCGCTTCCACGAGTGGTTGGGCGACTCGTGGGGAGTTCTTTTCAGCCATCCGAAGGACTTCACCCCGGTGTGCACCACCGAACTCGGATACGTCGCCAAGATCAAGCCCGAGTTCGACAAGCGCAACGTGAAAGTGATCGGCCTGTCGGTCGATCCGGTCGACAGCCACGTGAAGTGGGAAGGCGACATCGCCGAAACACAGGGAACCCCGGTGAACTTCCCGATGATCGGCGACCCCGAGCGCAAGGTAAGCGATCTCTACGACATGATCCACCCCAACGCCAACGACACGTTGACGGTGCGCAGCGTCTTCGTGATCGGACCCGACAAGAAGGTGAAGCTCACCATCACCTACCCCGCGTCCACCGGTCGCAACTTCGACGAGATCCTGCGCGTGATCGACAGCCTGCAACTCACCGCCCAGTACAAGGTGGCCACTCCGGCCAACTGGAAGGACGGGCAAGACGTGATCATCGGCGCCGCCGTCACCGACGACGAAGCCAAGACGCTGTTCCCGCAGGGCTGGAAGACCGTCAAGCCCTACTTGCGCGTGCTCGCGCAGCCCAACAAGAAGTAATCAACTCAACCAGTTCTCTTCGACCCAGCGCCTCACCTCGGGAGCCAATTTCTCGAGATGGGCCGCTGGGTCGTTGCGTACGAGGGTGGCGCTGATGGGCACGTTCACCCGTTCCGGATCGCACACCATCGCCTCGGCGTCGAAGCGCCGCGCGAGTTCCGACACGTACGGGTCGCTCGAGATCACCGCGTGCGGACCCTCGTCGAACGGCCACTTCGACCGCAGCAACGTCATCCACTTGTTCCACAGATCGGCGTCGTTCCAGTCGTTGTGCAGCGAGTGCTCCACCCGGACAACCGTCACATCGGGATGCAGATCCTGCAACCATTTCGCCCGCAGTTCACCCGGGGCCGCTTCACCATCCTTGGTGTTCACGAAAACCACGAGCCGTGCGCATCGTTCGGCCGCCCATCGAATCATGTACGAATGACCCAAATGGGGTGGATCGAACCGCCCGATGATGAGCCCCGTGGGGTGCATCGGGCCAACCTAACGGCAGACTGAAGACATGTCGGAGTCCGCTACCCCCACGCTCACGGCCGCAGCGTCCGCCGTCGACGCGTTCAAGATCTACGGCAAGGGCGACAGCGAAGTGCGCGCCCTCGACGGCGTCACAGTCACGTTCGACGTCGGCTGCTTCACCGCCATCATGGGTCCTTCGGGGTCGGGCAAGAGCACTCTCATGCATTGCCTCGCCGGTCTCGATTCGCTCACCTCGGGCACGGTGCGCATCGGCGACACCGACATCTCGAAGTTGAGCGACAAGGCGCTCACTCGTCTGCGCCGCGAGCAAGTGGGCTTCATCTTCCAGGCCTACAACCTCATCCCCACACTCACCGCTCTCGAGAACATCCGGCTGCCGCTCGATCTCGGTGGCGAGCCCGGCGATCAGACCTGGATCGATCAAGTCGTCGACGCGGTCAATCTGCGCGATCGTCTCGACCATCGCCCGAGCGAATTGTCGGGTGGGCAGCAGCAGCGCGTGGCCGTGGCCCGCGCCCTGGCCAGCCGGCCGCGCATCATCTTCGCCGACGAACCCACCGGCAATCTCGACAGTCGCACCGGCACCGAGATCCTCAAGTTCATGCGGCGCGCCGTGAGCGAATTCGGGCAGACCATCGTGATGGTCACCCACGATCCCGTCGCCGCGTCGTACGCCGACCGCGTGGTGTTCCTCGCCGACGGGCGCATCGTCGACGAGATGACCGAGCCCACCGCCGATCGGGTGCTCGATCGGATGAAGAAGCTCGGCAGCTGACTCTCCCGCTCATGTCGACCCCGGTCCCCCGTCTCACACTGCGCGGTGTTCTCG
>JBEAXP010000129.1:0-19762 GCA_041159745.1 Actinomycetota bacterium
ATCACCGGCAGAGCCGAGAGATCGGGAACCTTCTTGGCGACGTAGAAACTGAGGAACTCGGCGAAACGCGGGAACACCGAAGGACTCAGCGACTCGGTGTGCAGACCGTTGAGCAACGTCGCGTACACGTGGGGAGACGACGTGAACTTGTCGAGGAGTCGCGGGAATCGACCTCCCGTTTGCTCGTCCTGCCAGGCGCCGGCCACGAACACCGGAACGTCGATGTCGTCGACGATCAGGCCGGGGTTGATCTCGTCGCCGATGTCACTGGAATAGAAGGGGTTGGCGTCGATCTCGGCTTCGAGGTCGGGATTCTGCAGTCGCAGATTCTGATTGGCCGCACACAGAGCGTCACCCTCGTCGGCGCGCTTCTTCGTCCATTCCTGACCGTAGGGGGCGGCTTCCTCCACGCGTTGACGAGTCCACTCGACGGCGAATCCGGTGTTGAGAATCCCCCCGGGGTACAGGGTCGATCGGTAGCTGTCGTCGAGCACCGACAACGGAGTGATCGCGACGAGCGAGGGTGGTTGCGTCGACGCGACGAAGAGCTGGCTGATTCCGGGGTACGAGATGCCGACCATGCCGACTTCGTTGTCGAGCACCCAACTCTGCGCCGCGATCGCCTCGATCGCGTCGTAGCCGTCGAGCAACTGTGCTTCCTCGAAGAAGCGGTAACTACCGCCGGAACATCCGGTGCCTCGCATGTTCACGCCGACGTACGCGTAACCCAAGGTGTTGAAGAGGAGACCGAAGGTGGTGTCGCTCGGGTTGCTCGGCGCGTACCCCGAATACTCGACGACGGTGGGGTAGGGGCCGTTCTCGGGCGGACCGGGCAGCATGACGTTGATCGACAGTGTCGTTCCGTCCCGCGTGAGCAGGTATCCGAAACCGGCCCCGATGGTTTGACCCGAATAGAACGACTGATCGGGAACGGCGTCGGGTCCGTACACCGACACCACTTCGCTCGCGGCCGAACCGTCGGCCAACTCGACCGTGTAGTCGCCTTCGTCGATGCGGCGGAAGAGCAAAGATCCGAGTTCGTCGATGGTGCCTCGGGCCACCTCGCCGCCTTCCGAATCGATGACCACGACCTCGGTGCCGGCCCGACCGTCGGTGATCGTGATCTGGTGAGTACCGGGCGCCACCGAGAAATCGACGGCCGCCTTGGTCGCGATCGTCGTGGTCGACTCGGCGGTCGGAGTCGATGTCGCCGAATCGTCGCCACCTCCGCAGGCCGCTGTCACCAGCAGAACGAACGAGAGTGCGATGGCCGAGGCGCGAGAAGACTTCATATCGGTCCGACCTTAGGGCTCCGGATCGGTCACAATGGAGACGTGAGCCGAATGAAGTCACCCGATCGCGACGTGATGATCGGTGACGTCGCGCGACTGGTCGACGTCGAGTCGCCGTCGCGTGACCTCGATGCGCTGAAGGCGAGTGCCCGGACGTTGTCCGAACTTCTCGCCGAGCGATTGGGCTCGGCTCCCTCGCTGATCGACGGAAACAACGGCCCCCACGTCCACTGGGTCGGCGGTGGTCGCCCACGAGTGCTGATCGTCGGCCATCACGACACCGTGTTTCCTCTCGGCGCTCTGGCCGCGCGACCGTTCACCGTGTCGAACGGAAAGGCGACCGGCCCGGGTGTGTTCGACATGAAGGGCGGAATCGTCCAGGCCATTCACGGCGTTGCGTCGCTCGCCGACCGCAGCGGAGTGGAGATCCTGATCTCGGCCGATGAAGAAATCGGATCGGGGTCCTCGCGCGACATCATCATCGAACGGGCCAAGGAATGCGGTGCGGTTCTCGTTCTCGAACCGAGTGCCGACGGCGGCGCCTTGAAGACCGCGCGAAAGGGCACCGGAACCTACGAGTTGGTCGTTCGTGGTCGCGCGGCCCATGCCGGACTCGAGCCCGAGAAGGGGATCAACGCGCTGATCGAAGCCTCGCATCAGGTGTTGCGCATCGCCGAGTTCGGAGACGCGTCGATCGGAACCACGGTCACGCCGACGGTGTCGTCCGTCGGCACGGCCGACAACGTCGTGCCGGCCGAGGCGCGCGTACTCGTCGACTGCCGGGTCGAGAAGATCTCCGAGTTCGATCGAGTCGACGCGTTGTTCCGCGGTCTGCGACCGGTGCTTTCCGGTGCGTCGCTCGAAGTTCTCGGCGGGTTCAATCGTCCCCCCATGCCGGCGAGCGCGTCGGCTTGGCTCTATCCATTGGCCGAAGAGGTCGCCCGTGAACTCGGTCTGCCGCCGGTGGCCGGAGTCGCGGTGGGCGGTGGATCGGACGGAAACTTCACGGCGGCCGCCGGAGTGGCCACGCTCGATGGTCTCGGGGCGGTGGGCGGAGGGGCCCACGCCGACCACGAGTGGATCGACGTCGAGGTGATGCCCGCTCGGGCGTTGCTCATCGCCGGTCTGGTCGAGCGCCTGCAGGCGCGCTGACTACTCGAGTTCGAGCAATCCGGACGAGCCGGGTCCGAGCGTTCCCGCCGACCGGTACACGTTCAACTTCTCGCGACTGTCCTCGATGTCGAGGTTGCGCATCGTGAGTTGTCCGATCCGGTCGAGGGGGCCGAAGGCCTGATCCTCTACGCGTTCCATGCTCAGACGATCGGGCGCGTACGTGAGGTGGGGGCCAGTGGTGTCGAGAATCGTGTAATCGTCGCCGCGGCGAAGGCGAAGCGTGACCTCACCGGTGATCGCCGAGCCGACCCAACGCATGATCGGCTCGCGGAGCATGAGGCTCTGCGGGTCGAACCAGCGTCCCTCGTAGAGCAGGCGACCGAGACGGCGGCCCATCGTGCGGTAGTTCTCGATGGTGCCCTCGTTGTGAATCGCGGTCACGAGACGTTCGTAGGCGATGTGCAGCAGCGCGAGCCCGGGTGACTCGTAGATGCCCCGGCTCTTCGCCTCGATGATGCGGTTCTCGATCTGGTCGCTCATTCCGAGGCCGTGTCGTCCGCCAACCGTGTTGGCTTCGTTGACGAGGGCGACCTGATCGGCGAAGTCGCGGCCGTTGATGGCCACCGGCCAACCCTCGTGGAAGCGGATGGACACGACTTCGGGCGCGATGGCGACCGAGTCGTTCCAGTGGGCGACACCCATGATCGGTTCGACGATGTCCATCGGCGTCGACAACTCTTCGAGCAACTTGGCCTCGTGCGTCGCGCCCCAGATGTTGGCATCGGTGCTGTAGGCCTTCTCCTTGCTGTCGCGATAGGGAAGATTGCGCGACTGCAAGAACTCGCTCATCTCCGAACGACCGCCGAGTTCGGACACGAACGTGGGATCGAGCCACGGCTTGTAGATCCGCAACTTGGGATTCACGAGGAGCCCGTAACGGTAGAAGCGTTCGATGTCGTTGCCCTTGTAGGTGGAACCGTCGCCCCAGATGTCGACGTCGTCCGACTGCATCGCGCGGACGAGCATGGTTCCGGTGACGGCCCGGCCGAGAGGAGTGGTGTTGAAGTACGTCTTGCCGGCGGTGGTGATGTGGAAGGCGCCGCACTGCAACGCCATCAATCCTTCGCGAACCAACTCGGCGCGGCAATCGACCAAGCGGGCCTCTTCGGCTCCGTACTGCTTGGCGCGACCGGGCACTCCGCTCAGGTCGGGTTCGTCGGGCTGTCCGAGATCGGCGGTGTACGCGTACGGGACCGCACCCTTCGAGCGCATCCAGGCGACCGCGGCCGAGGTGTCGAGGCCGCCGGAGAAAGCGATGCCAACGCGTTCGCCGACGGGGAGTGACGTGAGGACGCGCTGTGAGCGCGGGCTCCCCGAGGTGCTCGACGAGCTCGACGATGACGACATGGCAGAGACGCTATCGGTCGTCAACTGTTCGACGAGGTTGTTTGGCCGGCCCAGTGGTTCGGTTTGGCTAGCGTCGCGCTCCGTGAATCTGGACGGGGGAGCGCATCGCATTCCGCTCGCGGCCACGGGGGAACTGTGGATCTGCGGCAAGCATGCGATCGCGCCCGATCGGCCGGGTCTCATCAGTCGAATCGGAGCAAGCGACCGCCGCGCCCACGTCGTGTGTCTCGTCGAGCGGTTCGAGATCGCCGATCGATATCCCGACTACGTTCATTGGCTCGATTCGAACCAAGGCTCCACCTGGTTTCCGATCCACGATCTCTCCTCGCCCGACCTGGCGGCAGTACGAGATTTGTACGTCGACGTGTGGACGCGTGTTCGCAGCGGTGACGTCGTCATTGCGCATTGCGCGGCTGGTATGGGTCGGGCCGGGACATTGGCGGTCGGGGTGTGCATCTTGGCCGGCATGAATCTCGAGGAATCGCTCGAACACGTTCGGCGTCATCGACCCGGCGCCGGTCCCGAGGTCGGCTCGCAGCGCGAGGTGGTCGAGGAGCTCGCCCGTTCAGTCGCCGGCGGCTGAACGCGACGGCTCGATTCCGGAGAACGATCCGATCGAGAGCAGCAGTGCGGCGACGGCGAGAGCGCCGGTCACGACGGCCGATCCCGGAGACGAATCGACGTCGGCGAGGGAGCTGGCTCCCAGAAGCAGCGCCCCCGTGGTCGAGACGAATGGAGTGAACGGTCGCCGGAAGAACGACCACACCGCGATCGCAGTCGCGGCACCGAAAACCACCAGGACGAAGATCGACACGATGACCGCCGACCAGCGTTCGTCGTCGGCCCACCACGTGGGACGACCGATGATCTGAGACGACGCTCCGACGCACGCCAGGCAGATGGCCATCAGGGCCCATCCGGCCGCAACGGTGCGCGCCCAGCCGATCGTCAAACGGCTTCGAGCCATGCGGCCAACTTACTGAAATCGAGACAAAGGTGGTCGGCGTGCGCCGATAACTTGCCGGTGTGGCGAGTGACTCCACGGGCGGCGGACCCCACTTCGAGAAGTTGTCCCTCTTCTTCCCCATGTGGAACGAAGAGGAGTACATCGGACGCACCCTCGACGCCGCGCGCGAGGCGGGCAACGCTCTCCTGGCTTCGGGCGAGATCGCCGATTACGAGATCATCGTCGTCGACGACGCTTCAACCGACACCACGCCGCAACTCGCCGACGCGGCGGCTGCGGCCGATCCGCGCGTGAAGGTCGTGCACCATCCGAAGAATCGGAAGTTGGGCGGTTCGATCAAGACGGGCTTCGCGGCCGCCACCGGCGACTTGGTGCTCTACACCGACGCCGACCTGCCTTTCGACATGGACGAATTGCAGAAGGCCTGTCGGATCATGCGTCACTACGAAGCCGACGTCGTGAGCGCCTATCGCCTCGATCGAACCGGCGAGGGCTACGTCCGGACGGTTTATTCGTTCTTCTACAACGCTCTGGTTCGGGTCTTCTTCGGTCTGAAGATGCGCGACGTCAATTTCGCCTTCAAGTTGTGTCGCCGGCGGATTTTCGACCACGTGACCCTCGTGTCGGAAGGCTCGTTCATCGACGCCGAATTGGTGATCCGGGCCAGCAAGTACGGCTACAACATCGTTCAGTTCGGGGTCGACTACTTCCCGCGCACTCGTGGCGTGTCCACGCTGTCCTCGCCCAGTGTGATCGTGAAGATCCTGCGCGAGATGTGGCAGCTCCGACGCGAACTCCAGTCGATCACTCCCGCTGTTCAGCGTTGAACGGCACACCTTCCCGCCTTCGGGGTCGCACGGGTCGCCGGTAGCCTCGAATCCGTGCAAGGAGGTTCGAGAGGCCGTCGCCCGGCTCCGAGCCGCCGTCGCACCCGACCGGACGCCGAACTCAATCGGTGGATGCCGGCCATGGGTGCGGGCGCGGTTCTCGCCGTGGTCGTTCTCGTCGGAGTGACGTCATCCGACGAGTCTTCGTCGTCGCCCGAGTCCGTCGTCTCGACCCTGCCGCAGGTGGTGGTCGACAACACCGCGCCGGCCGTTCAGAAACTTCCGCTGTCGCAGACATTCGGTCGTGGCGCCGCCGGGCCCGAGATCAAACTCATCCAGGATCGTCTCATCGAGTTGAACTTCGATCCGGGCGTCGCCGACGGCGCCTTCGGCGAGCGCACCCAGCAGGCCGTTTGGGCTTTCGAGAAACTCGTCATGGGTGTTCCGCGCGATCAGGTGACCGGAAAGGTCACGGCCGAGATGTGGAGCCGCATGCAGGATCCGCTCGTGATCAAGCCGCGCCGACCGGACTCGACTCCCAATCACACCGAGATCTATCTGCCCGAGCAGGTGATGATCGTCTTCCACGGCGAAGATCCGGTGCTCATCACGCACATCTCGTCCGGTGACGATCAGGAGTGGTGCGAAGAGGTCACCATCGATCCGGGTGAAACCGGCAACGAAGAGGGTCTCGAACCCATCAAGGAGGGTTGGTGCGGCCTGTCGTGGACGCCGGGTGGCGTCTACAAGTACAACCGCATGGTGGCCGGTCGTCGTGAGAGCCAGCTCGGCGGCATGTACAACCCCGTCTACTTCAATTACGGCATCGCCGTTCACGGCGCCCAGGAAGTTCCCAACTATCCGGCGTCGCACGGTTGCATCCGAATCCCCATGCACATCTCCGATTACTTCCAGACCCTCGTCGCCAAGGGCGACCAGGTCTTCGTGTGGGACGGCGTGAAGGAGCCCGAGGAGTACGGTTCGCCGCCCCCGCGTTTCAACTGGCGCGACCCCAACTACACGACCACCACGAGCACGTCGACGACTCTCGTTCCAGCCACGACCGCGGCCCCGACGACCACCACTCGTCCACCGTCGACCGTGCCCCCCACGACGGCGGTTCCCACCACACCGCCACCCGCCGCTCCGACGACCGTCGCACCCTGAGCGGGTCGAACTCTTTCGCTCGGATCGTCAGCCGAAGCAGCCCGACGATCCGAACAACACACCCTGTCTGAAGGCATCGACCTTCTCGAAGGCACTGCCCATCACGTCGTCGTCGCGTGAACGATCGCCGAGCAGGATCGCCATCCGGATCGCCTCGTCGAGATCGCCCGGTGACAGGCCGACCCGCGGACTTTCCTCGGTCGAGGGTGCGACCGGCTGGTCGTTGAACGGGAGGATGTCGCCGGCCCACATGCCGGCGAGGCAGTCGTTCAGGAGTTGACGGTCCTCGCCCGTGAGTTCGACGTCGGTCGCGGACTGCACGAGTTCGCCCCAACCAACCGCGAGCAGGTAACCGACCGCGAAATCGCCGGGGATCTCGTCGTACGCCGCGACGGCGACCGACACATCGATCGCCACGGTGAAGTCGTCGGGGCACACCCAGACACCCAGGGTGGGATCGGTGGGAAGTCCAACCGAGCAGACCGGAGGCAATTGGTCGCTCTCGGCGAGAACGAGGTTGGGCTCGCGCCAGGTTGGGAACTCGTCGCCGATCAGCGTGGTCCAGAAGAGCGTGAGATCGGTCGACAGGGATTCGAACATCGCATCGTCGAATGGGAAGTCGCTCGGGTTCGGTCGCGAGAGTTCCTCGGGTGTGAATCCGAACTGCAGGACCACGGGTCCTTCGAACTCGTAGTCGACGCAGGGCGCGACACCCCCGAGGTAGCCGTCCTGGAAAGCGGAAACTCGGTCGAACGCCGAGCCGTGGGCGGCCGGGTCGGATGCGTCGTCACCGGGCGCGTCGCCCAGTTGCACCAATCCGAGCAACGCTCCCGTGATGTCCTCGTCGGAGAGGTCGTATTCGCCGATGCCGGTTTTCTGCGCGTGGGCGAACCACGCCCCGGTGAAGCAATCGGCCTGCAATTCGAGAGTCGGGGTGGGCAGCAGATCGAGGACGTCGTTGCGCAGCGGCCCCTGGATCGCGTGACCCCATTCGTGCGCCATGATCACACCCGCCACGGCGATGCCGAATTCGTCGACAAAGGACGGGAGAAGAAGTTCGTCGTCGTAGACGATGAAGTCACCCTCGTCGCAATAGAACGCGTTGTCCTCGACGTCGGCATACTCGCCCGAGAAGTCGCAGCCTTCCGGCAATGGTGCTTGTCGTTGCGGGAAGTGGGCATGCACCCCGCCGACGAGGCGCGGGTAATCGCCCGCGTAGTGCTCGGGGTACTGCTCGGCCCAGAAAGCCTCGATGCTGGCGATCGAGTCGGCCAGGAATCGGTCGTATTCCCGCGAGGGCTTGTCGTCGGGAACGACCTTGTCGCTCGACGACACGAGGGTGAGATCGGATCCGACCTCACCGCAACCCGCGAGCGCACCGACGAGCAGCGCGACCGCCGCCGACGATCGAGCGAAGCGAAGTGGCCTCACGATCCGGTCAGTTCGGCGAGCACTCCGTTCATGGCATCGATCTCGGTGGACTGACCGTTGATCATCGACCGCGCCATGTCGGCGACGTCGTCGTTTCGACCGTTGTCGATCACGTAATCGGCCATCGCGATGCCTGCTCGGTGGTGCTCGATCATCAGGGTCGCAAAAGCAATCGATGCGTCGACGCCCTCGGCGGCCGCGAAGGCGTCGAGTTCCTCCTGTGAAGCCAGACCGGGCATCTCGTCGATCGGGACGGGCATTCCCATCCACGCCATCGCGGTGCCGGTGTCGTTGGCTTCGGTCTCCTTGAACGCGCGCAGCAACTCGATCATCCGACCGACCTCCATCTGCTGCGCGTAGACGATTTCCTGCGCGAAGAGTCGAAGTCGAGGATGCGTCTCGTCCCCCGACGTGAGATAGAAGAACGCCATGTCGACCGCCTGCTCATGGTGGTATCGCATGTCCTGAAGGAATCCCACGTCGGCGCGGTTGTACGACGGCGACGCGTTGCGGTCGCCGACGAAGTAGCCGATCCCGACTCCGAGGATCAGAGCCGCCAGACCCAAGGCGATGAAGTTGAGCGGGTTCTGCCACCAGGGGAGTACGACCTCGTCGTCGAGATCCACGAGATCCTTGACCTCTGCATCTTCCATGACTCCAGCGTGTCACAACCGGCGCGATGGGGCGAGATGTCGGTAAGGCATTGGTCACCGTGTGGGTGGTACTTTTTCCCAATCGCGTCGTCGTGACGTCCGTCGCAGTGGGAGCTTCGCAGCATCGTGTCCGAAATCGCCTCGCCTTCAAGTCGGGAGAACTTGCTCGACGTCTCCGGTGTCACGGTGACGTTCGGAGGAATCGTCGCTCTCGATGGATTGTCGTTCGCCATCAAGCCCGGTCAGATCTGCGGTCTCATCGGTCCGAATGGTGCCGGCAAGACCACCATGTTCAACGTCGTGAGTCGGATCTACCAGCCCTCCGACGGTTCGGTGGTCTTCGACGGCAAGGATCTGCTGGCCGTTCCGGCTCATGAGATCGCCCATCTCGGAATCGCCCGCACGTTCCAGAACCTCGCGTTGTTCCCCACCATGTCATTGCTCGAAAACGTGATGGTGGGTGCCCACAGTCAGGGCAAGGTCGGATTCGTTCGCTCGATCCTGCGTATCGGAGCGGCTCGAGAGAACCGCGAGTTGCGCGATTGGTCGGGCGACCTCCTCACGCAGTTGGGTCTCGGACCGCTCATGTTCCGGCCGGCCATGGGTCTCCCGTTCGGAACCCTGAAGCGCCTCGAGATCGCGCGCGCCCTCGCCGCACGGCCGCGCTTCTTGCTGATGGACGAACCGGCGGCCGGACTCACTCACGCCGAGGTCGACGAGCTGGGTGACACCGTGGTGTCGATCCGTCAGCAGTTCGATCTGACCGTCCTGCTGGTCGAGCACCACATGTCGATGGTGATGAAGATCTCCGATCACGTGGTGGCCATGGAGTTCGGTCGCAAGATCTCCGAAGGCACTCCCGCGTTCGTGCAGAACGATCCGAAGGTCATCCAGGCGTATCTGGGGGTGGATGCATGAGTTTGTTGTCGGTCTCGGGTCTGGCCGCCGGATACGGCCCCCTCGAGGTTCTGCACGGCTTCGACCTCGAAGTGAACGAAGGTGAAATCGTCGTGATCCTCGGGGCCAACGGCGCCGGCAAGACCACCACGATGCGAGCGATCTCCGGAATGATCGCGCGACGAGGACGCATCGAATTCGACGGCCAGGAAATCTCGTCGTCGAGCCCCGACTCGATCGTGCGCCTCGGCATCGCGCAAGTGCCCCAGGGGCGCGGCACGTTCGCCGATCTCACGGTCGAGGACAACATGTTGGCGGGTGCGTACGTTCGTCGCGACGAGGTGAAGGCCGACGTCGAACGCTGGTTCGACGTGTTCCCGCGTCTTCGCGAGCGTCGTTCGCAGCGCGCTGGTTCGTTGTCGGGTGGCGAACAGCAGATGCTGGCCATCGCGCGAGCGCTCATGAGCCGCCCACGTCTTCTTCTGTGCGACGAACCGAGCCTCGGCTTGGCGCCGCTCATCACCCAGGAGTTGTTCGGGGTCCTGAAGAAGCTCAACGCCGAGGAGGGGCTCTCGATCCTGCTCGTCGAACAGAACGCGAACCTGGCTCTGAAGGTCGCTCATCGCGTCTACCTGCTGGAGACCGGCAACGTGGTGTCATCCGGATCGGCGGCCGAACTCGCGGCCGACGACAGCATCCGAAAGGCCTACCTGGGGTCCTGACATGGAACGACTGCTTCAATACGTATTCGACGGCCTGTCGCTCGGGTCGATCTACGCACTGCTGGCCTTGGGGTTGGTGGTCGTCTTCCGCGGTACTGGTCACCTGAACTTCGCGCAGGGCGAAATGGCCATGATCTGCACGTTCTTCACCTGGCAGTTCCACGCCTGGGGTCTGCCCCTGGTGGTGTCGGTGCTGCTCGGAATGGTCACGGGCTTCGTTCTCGGTGCCGGTGTCGAGGTTTCGCTCATCCGGCGAGTCGCGAAGAAGTCGGAGGCGGGAGTCTTCGTCGTCTCGATCGCGATGTTCCTCGGCTTCAACTCGTTGGCCGGAATGATCTGGGGCAACCTTCCGCCCGAAGAGATGCCGAGTCTCTTCCCGGACGAACCCGACGATTTCGTGAAGATCTTCGGAGCCGTGTGGCGCTACGAGTACATCGGGATCATGATCGTGGCCCTTTTGCTGATGGGCTTGTTGTTCGTGCTCTTCGCCAAGACCAAGTTCGGCCTGGCGATGCGGGCGGTCGCCAGCAATCCCGAATCGGCGCGACTCGTCGGTATTCCGACGGGAGTCGTTCTGGCCGCTTCGTGGGGAATTGCGGCGGCGATGGGTGCTCTGTCGGGGGCGATGGTCGGAGGTCTCGCTGGTGAACTCACCTCGCTTCTGATGTTCACTCCGTTCATCTACGCCTCGGCCTCGGCCACCCTCGGCGGGTTCGACAGTCCGGGTGGTGCGGTGATCGCCGGACTTGCGATCGGCGTCGGCGAACAGCTCGCGGCCGGTTACGCCCCCGGTTGGATCGGACAAGAACTTCGTCTCGGAGTCGCGCTGGTGACGATCTTCGTCGTTCTGTTGTTCAAGCCGTCGGGTCTCTTCGGATCCACCAAGGTCGAGCGGGTGTAGGTGCCGTCATGTTGAAGATCAATCAAGGATCCCCGCAGCACTGGGCCCTGCGGACTCTCGGAATCGCGATCATCGCCTTGGTGGTCGTGTGGGTGCCGACGCAGATGTCGACGTCGCGGATCGGCCAGTTCTCCGATGCGTTCGTTCTGATCATCGCGGCCATGTCGCTCAACTTGGTGCTGGGGTTCACCGGCCAGATCTCGATCGGCCACTCGGCCTTCTTCGGAATCGGCGGCTACACGGCGGCCATCCTCATCAAGGATCATGGCTGGAGCCCCGGCTACACGTTCTACGCCGCCGCTGTCATCGCCTTCGCGGTGGGTTGTGTGATCGCCCTGCCGGCACTGCGCATCAAGGGCGTCTACCTGGCGCTGGTCACCCTCGCCGTTGCGGTGCTGTTCCCGACCCTCGTGAAGTGGAAGAAACTCACTTGGCTGACCGATGGCGCCAAGGGAATCGACAGCGTCCGCTACGACGAACTCCCCGAATGGCCGTTCCTCGGTGAGTTGAAAGGTCGCGACGGACGCGCCGTCTTCGCGTACTGGTTGGCGTTCCTCATTCTCGTGATCACGTACCTCGTCTGCCGCGGATTGGTGAAGAGTCGATTCGGGCGGTCGCTGGTGGCGATTCGTGACAACGAAACCGCCGCCGCAGTGATGGGCGTGAACTTGACGGCGACCAAGGTGCTGGTCTTCGGTGCGTCGGCGGCACTCTGCGCATTGGCCGGTGTCCTGTCCACTCTGCGCACCGGCGTGATCACTCCGGAAGGCCAGTACGTCACACTGTTGGGCTCCATCGTTTTCCTGTTGATCATGGTCGTGGGCGGGGCCGGCACTTTGTGGGGCCCCATCGTGGGTGGCTTGGTCTACGTGTGGCTCGACAACACGACCCGTGGCTTCGGATCGGAGAGCGACGGGGTCATCGGATTCCTGTTCGGATGGTCGGACCAGTCGCCGGCCACGTTGATCCTCGGCGTAGCGCTGGTGGTCATCATGTTCGCCGCACCGTACGGATTGGTTGGCCTCATCAAGCGTTTGTGGGCCAAGGTGCTGATCGTGGTGCCCAAACCGGCTGGAACGTCACTTTCTTCGACAGGTCAGTGACGGTTTCACTTCCCTACAATTTGTGACCGCCGACATTCCGTCGGCATTCACAGACCCGCACCATCCGGTGCACCCCTGGGGAGGAACATGAAGCGCACATCAACCCGCGTGTTCGCATTGGCCATGGCCAGTGCGCTCACCATCGCGGCGTGCGGTGGTGACGACGAGGGCTCCTCGTCGACCGAAGCCCCCGCCGCCTCCGAGGCTCCGTCCACCGAAGCCCCGTCGACGGACGCTCCGTCAACGGAAGCTCCGGCCGCTGGCTGGGCCGTCAACACCGACGACTGCGTCGATCCCGATGCCGCCAACGCGCCCATCGAGGGAACCATCAAGATCGGCAGCGCCATGCCGCTGTCGGGTGGCCCCGCTGCCACCGCCTTCGCTCCGGTGAAGGACGGCTTCGAGGCGTACATCCAGTGGGCCAACGAGAACAAGATTCTCGGTGACATCACCATCGAAGTCCAGATCGAGGACGACCAGTACAACAAGGACCTCACGCCGGGCGCCGTCGAGAAGTTGCTCGACGCCGGCACGAACGTGTTCTCGGGAATCATCGGTTCGCCGAACAACGCCGCGGTCCGCGACCTTCTGAACGAAGAGTGCTACCCGCAGTTGAACGCCCTCACCGGTTCGCCGGCTTGGGGTGACGCCGAGAACTACCCGTGGACCACGGGCATCCTCATTCCCTACACCGTCGAGGCCAAGGCCTACGCCGCGCTGATCGCCGATCAGTTCCCGGCGGGCGCCAAGGTCGCGTTGTTCTACGTGAACAACGAGTTCGGCCAGGTGTACGCCGAGGCGTTCAAGGAGATCGCTCCGGAGTTCAACATCGAACTCGTCGACGAGCAGACCATCGAAGCAACCGATGCCGCTCCGCCGACCGCTCAGGTGAACTCGATCGCGAGCAACGCTCCCGACGCGATTCTCGCCGTGCCGCTGGGTGCCGGTTGCGCGACCTTCCTCGGTGAAGTCGCCAACGCCAAGGCCGCCAACGCCGGTTGGAACCCGAGCATGTTCCTCACCGCGACCTGCGCGTCGTCGTTGATCCTCGGTCTGGCCGGTCCGGCCGCCACCGGTCTCTACACCGCCAACAACCTGGTCGACATCCTCGATCCGGAAGTCGCGGCGCAGCCGGCCGTGGCCGAGTACATCGCCTATATGGAGGGTCTCGGCAAGGGTGACATCATCACCACCGCGACCGCCGGCTGGCACACCGCCGAGGTGACCGTGTTGACGCTGAAGGCAGCATTGGAGTCGGAGGCCGGCTTGACCCGCGCCTCGATCATCAACGCCGCCCGCGCCTTCAACCAGGCCACGACGTTCACCCGCCCGGGCATCACGTTGAAGATGAACGGTGTCGAGGACCAGTTCCTGGCCGAGTCGCTGCAGGTGGTGCAGTACGACGCCGAGACGAAGCTGTTCACCGACATCGGCGAGCTCATCACCGATTTCGAGAGCTGATTCCGGATTCACCGAAGTGAGAGAGCCCGCCCGCAAGGGCGGGCTCTTTTGCATGACGGCCCACCCGCGCGGGCGGGCTCTTTCGCGTATCAGCCGGTGACCTGGCCGTCGACCACGGTGATCTCGCGATCGCCGGTGATCTCGACGATGAACTCCCACTCGTCGCCGTCGTTGTCGACCGCCGAGCACGAGAACTGGGTTCCCTCGTTCTCCGACGCGGGCTGCTCGCAGACCGCCTCCGAGAAGCGGTACCCGGCTTCGTCGGCGAGCGAGTCGCTCTCCAAGTACTTCTCGGTCTCCTTGCGGTAGTCGGCCGGACTGGCCGAACAGGCCGCCACCAACATCACCCCGCCCGCGATCGCAACCACTCGTCGGATCATGATCAGTACAACTCCTCGTTGGTCGCGATCGGACGGCGGGCCCGACGAACCGTGTCGATGGTCAGGGCGACGAGAGCGATCCACACGAGAGAGAAACCTACGACACGGCTCGGGGTGAGGGTCTCGTCGTACGCCAGCCAGCCGAGGAGGAAGTTGATGACGGGCACCGAGTACTGCATGGGCCCGATCACCGTCATCGGAATCCGCTGGGCGGCGTAGGCGAACATCATGAGCGGGATCGCGGTGATCACGCCGAGAAATGCGATGAGCACCCAGTCGACGGCGCCGGCCGTGCGCACGACGCTGTCGGCGTACTGCAGATGCCACCCGATCAGCGCGAGGGCCGGGACCGTGATGACGATCGTCTCGATGGTCAGACCTTCGATCGGCGACAGGGGAATCTGGCGCTTCAGGTACCCGTAGGTGGTCCAACTCGCCGCGATCAAGAGGGCGTACACCGGAACCCGTCCGTAACTGAACGTGAGCACCACCACCGACGACAGGCCGAGCAGAGCGGTCAGGCGCTGAACGGGCTGCAATTGTTCTCCGAGCACCTTGACGCCGACCAGCATCGCTCCGAGTGGGGAGATGAAGTAGCCGAGCGCGGCCTCGATCACGTGACCCTCGCTCACGACGATCACGTACGACGTCCAGTTCACCAGGAGGACGATCGAGGCCAGCGCGACCGGTTTGGTCAGTCGGCGATCGCGAATGTCGACGATGAGGGGCAGCAGTCGTCCGCGCCACGCCATGATCAACGCGAGGAGAAGAACCGACAGCACCACCCGGTAACCGATCAATTCGATCGGCGAGTATTCCTTCAGGGCTTTCCAGTAGATGGTGAGAAGGCCCCACACGACGTACGCGGTCATTCCCGATGCCGCGCCACGGCGATCGATCGTTTTGGCGTTCCCCGAGGGTTGGGTTGCCGCGGAAGTCACCGGATCTTCCTATCAGCCCACCCTCGCCGGATCGGGTTCTCTCGGTGCGAGTAGCGTCGGACACGTGACCGAGCGCATCGAATCCGCTCCCGAGTGGGCCGCTGTGCGCTCCTTGGTCGAGTCGATCGACCTCGGGGTCGCATTCGAGTCCGATTCGCGACGCGCCGACGACTTCACGCTTCGGGTCGGCGATCTCGTGGTCGACACCTCGAAGAACCTCTGGACCCGCAAGATTCGCGCGGCCCTCGGCGAGGTCGCGCGGCGCGCCGACGTGGCGACCGCGTGGCGTCGACTGCGCGGTGGCGAAGTGGTCAACGAATCGGAGAACCGCCCGGTCGCGCATTGGGCGTTGCGGACTCCGCTCGGCTCGCCGGCCATCGTGGCCGGCCGTGACGTGGCCTCGGATGTCCACGCGGTTCTGGACGCGATGTCGAGGTTCGCCGACGACATTCGTTCCGGAGGTCGTGGCGGTGCGAGTGGAGAGCGCTTCACCGATGTGATCAACATCGGGATCGGTGGGAGCGATCTCGGCCCAGCCATGGCGCACGACGCGTTGCGGGCCTTCCGCAGCGGTCCGCGCTGTCATTTCGTGTCCAATGTCGACCCGGCGAACACGCGGGCGGTTCTCGACGGTCTCGATCCGGCACGAACACTCGTCATCGTGTCGTCCAAGACGTTCACCACCGCCGAGACGATGGCCAACGCGGTGGCGGTGCGCGAATGGATCGTGGAGAGGCTCGGTGCCGACGCGGTGGCGGTGCATTTCGCCGCAGTCACCACGAACACTCGCGCGGCCGCTGCGTTCGGCGTCGAATCGGCGAACGTGTTCGGCTTCTGGGATTGGGTTGGTGGCCGATATTCGCTCGCGTCGGCCATCGGACTGTCGTTGGCGATCGCCATCGGCCCGGTCGCGTTCGGCGAAATGCTGGCCGGCCTGCATCTGGTCGACGAGCACGTGAGTCGGTCCGTCGACGACCCGCTCAGCAACGCGCCGCTCGTCCACGCGCTTCTCTCGGTGTGGTACACGAACTTCCTCGGGGCCGAGACGCGGGCCGTCGTGCCGTACTCGCACGACCTGCGTCGCTTCCCGGCCTATCTCCAGCAACTCGACATGGAATCGAACGGCAAGTCGGTCGATCAGTCGGGTCGGTCGGTCGCCCTCTCCACCGGACCCATCGTGTGGGGTGGGGCCGGCACCGATGGCCAACACGCCTACTTCCAACTCCTGCATCAGGGCACTCACCTCGTGCCGGTCGACTTCATCGGCTTCGCTCGCCCGGTCGACGGCGATCAGGAGCGCCACGACGCTCTCATGGCCAACTTGTTCGCCCAGTCGCAAGCCCTGGCATTCGGCCGGCCGCTCGACGCGTCGCTTCCGAGTGCACGACACCGAGTGTTCTCGGGCAACCGTCCGAGCACCGTGATCCTGGCCCCCGCCCTCACGCCGTCGGTCCTCGGGCAATTGATCGCCTTCTACGAGCACTCGGTGTTCTTCCAGGGTGCGGTGTGGGGGATCAACAGTTTCGACCAGTGGGGCGTGGAGTTGGGCAAGGACGTCGCCCACGGCATCGGTCAGGAACTGGTGGACGGCCGCCACCACGTGAGCGATCCCTCCACCCGTCGCCTGATCGAGTGGTACCGCTCCCACCGTCACAGGTCCGTGGAATAATCCCTAGACCGTGCAACAACTCGAACGCGTCACCAACCTCCTGACTTTGCTCATCTCGGCGCGCCGACCCGTCACGTTCGAAGAGATTCGCAACGAGTTGCGGGGTCAGTATCCCGACAATCTGTCGGCGGCCCGGGCGGCGTTCGAGCGCGACAAGGCGATCCTTCGTCAGGAGGGTGTGCCCATCGAGCAGAGCACATTGGGTGGCGATCAGGCCGGGCAGATGGCGTATCGCGTTCCGCGCAGCGCGTACGAAGCCGTCGATTTCGGCCTCGACGACGACGAGGCGCGGGCCTTGCGGCTGGCGGTCGGCGCCGTTCGCCTCGGAACCACCTGGTCGCGTGACGCGTTGTGGAAGGTCGATCTGGCCGGCGATGCCGTGAACGACGATGCGCCGGTCGCGGCGTCGATTCCGGTCGACCCGCGTCTCCCGGCATTGCACCGCGCCGTGGCCCAGCGCTCCACCGTGTCGTTCTCGTATCGGGGAAAGTCGCGACGGCTTCAACCGCATGGTCTCTTGGCCCGGGACGGCTGGTGGTACGTCGTCGGTCACGATCTCGAGTTCGAGGCGCAACGCACCTACCGAGTCGATCGCATCGAGGGCGACGTCGCCGTTGGTGACGCTGGTTCGTACACGATTCCGGCCGACTTCCGCGTGCGTGATTCGTTCCCCTCCGACCCGAAACTTCTGCCCGACAACGTCGACGTCGGAGCCGACGTCGCGGTCGTCCGGATCGACCCGTCCGATGTCGGCGTGGTGCTCGGGCAGTACGGCCGCGAGGCGGTGGTGGCCGAGAATCCGGACGGATCGTTCGACTTCAACATCCCGTGCAGCAACGTCCAGGCCTTCACCCACTGGTTGTTCGGCTTCCTCGAGCGGGCCGAAGTGGTGTCGCCGCCCGCGTTGCGCGCCCTCGTGGTCGAGTGGCTCGAAGATCTCGTGAAGGCGCCGTTGTGAGTCGTCGTGGCCCGCGTCCGGTGAACGAGCGGCTGCGGGGTCTGCTCGTCATGTTGCCGTGGCTGGCCGAACGCCAGGTGGTGTCCACCGAAGAGATGGCCGCGCACTTCGAGATCCCGGTCGACGATCTCGTGGCCGACCTCACCCTCGCGTCGATGTGCGGCATCTCTCAGGATCCGCGCCACCTCATCGACCTCTACATCGACGAAGGCATGGTGCACTTCGGCATCACCAAGTACTTCGAGCGCCCGTTGCGTCTCAGCCAGCCCGAAGCGGCATCGCTCGTGGTGGCGGTCAAGGCGGCGTCGGCTCTCCCCGGCGCGGACCGATCCGACGCGTTGTCGCGGGCCATTCGCAAGATCGAAGCGGTCCTCGGATCCGACGCGGTCAACACGGTCGACGTTCAGATCGACCTGCCCGAGACGGTTCCACCGTTGCGCGATGCCGTGGCCGATCGCGCCGTCGTGGTGCTCGAGTACTGGACCCCCGACTCCGGCCGAACCGCTCGTCGTGTGGTCGAGCCGATCGAAGTGTTCAGCGACGGCCCCCACTGGTACCTCCGCGGCATCGATCGCGATCAGCGTGCCGAGCGCACGTTCCGCGTCGATCGAATCGCCGAATGGACGCGCAGCGGCGAGCAGCACTCGGCGCCGTTCACTCCGCGTCGCGATTGGTTCGCCGATGCGCCCGAACTGCCCGACGTGACTCTCGTGATCGCTCCGGGTTGGCGCTGGGTCGTCGAGCCCTACCCAGTTCGCAGCGTCGACGAACTGCCCGACGGGTCGCTCCGTGTGCGGCTCGTCGTCACCAATCGTCGGTGGCTCGAACGGCTGCTCGTGCGGCTGGGTACGCACGGCCGCGTGGAGACCCCTCTCGACCGTCGGGCCGTGGGCAAGGACATCGCCGAGGTGATGTTGATCCGCTACCGGATGACGTAGCGCATCAGATCGGCCTCGGTGGTCGCACCGAGAGCCGTGAGCAGATGCGGCAGCACACCGGCCGCCGCCCGAGCGTCGTGCAGTGCGTGGTGCGCCCGCGGAAAGGGAACGGCGAACTCCTCGCACAGCGCGGCCAACTTGTGACTGCGCTGGCCGGTGTCGGCCCGCCGACGCGACAGAGCGAGAGTGCACAGCGATCCGGCCCACGAGAACTCCACGCCGTGTCGGCGGGCGGCGGCGCGCAGGAAGCCCACGTCGAATGGCGCGTTGTGAGCCACGACCAGGCAGCCCGACGTGAGTTCGGCCACGCGACTCACCGCCCATTTCTCCGAGTGCGCGAAGACGACTTTGCGGCGGGTGATTCCGTGGATGTGGACGGGCCCGAGCGAATCGGTGAATCGACGTCGCGGCCGGACGTACGACGACCATTCACGTGACGGCGAGGACGGGCCGTCGAGGAACACGATGGCGACTTGAAGGATCGCGTCTCGTTCGACGTCGAGGCCGCTCGTCTCGAGATCGAGGACGGCGAGGCGAGTCACGGGACGTGACTCGGGGGAGTGGTTCAGACCACGGCGCGCTGGCTACGGGCGCGCACTCCGATGGGAGCGGCCACGGTGAAGCCAGCCAGGTGACGCTCTTCTTCCGACTCGCCACCCCAGAAGCCGTACTCGCGGTTGTCGCGGGCGAAGCTCTGGCAATCGGTGCTCACCGGACAGGTACGGCACAGCAGACGAGCCTGGGCTTCGCGGCGGACGCGCGCCTGGGGGCGTTCGGCCTTGGGCGGGAAGAAGAGATGAGTGCGGCCTTTGCACACCGCGTCGTCCATCCAGTTGATGGACGGAGCGATCTCAATGATCAGGGACTCGAGTGCCGACATGGTGGCCGTCCTCACGGGGGAGTTGTGGTGGGGGTTGTGGGGTGGTGTAGAGAAA
>JBEAXP010000146.1:0-2866 GCA_041159745.1 Actinomycetota bacterium
ATCCCGAAGATCACCAGGCCCGCGAGCAACACGGGCTTGCGGCCGTAACGGTCGCCGATGGCACCCACCGGCATCAGCAGCGCGGCCAAGGCCAACGTGTACGCGTTGATGATCCAGAGCACCGCGCCCTGGGATGCACCGAGGTCGACCGCGAGTTGCTGCTGCGCGACGGTGAGGCCCGACATCGCCGCGATCACGGCCACCAGAGCGGTGATCATCGCGAAGAGGATGGAACGAAGGCGGCGAGAATCGTGGACGAACGGATCGACGACGTCGAGTTCTGGCGCCTGGGGGGCGACGGTCATTGCACTCCTGGGGTGACAGGCTCGGAAAGGCCTCGGAAACCGTAGCGAGGCCAGCCGGACGCGACAACGTCGGTCGACTCGTCAGCGGGCTCGGGTGACGGTCAGTCGTCTCAACCCACGCGCCGCAACCAGAGCGATCCCCCGCCGTTGATCCGGGCCGGCACGTCCCGGGTGAAGCGCTCGGCATCGAGAGTCGCGAGGAACGTCGGCCACAGCACGATCTCGAACTCGCGGTTGAACTGCAGGAACGCGCGAGTGAGGTACTGCTCGTTCCAACTGCGCCCCTCGTCGATCCATGAAATGGGGTACTCGAATCCGGCGAAGTGATCGTGGAGATGGATCCACACCCCGGGCCGAACGGCCGGAAGGATTTCGTGGAAGATCCGCACCACGTCGCTACCCGTCTTTGCCACGTGCGTGGAGTCGATGAAGAGAACGTCGCCCGATTCGAGACTCGCTATCAACTCCAGCGAGACGTCCTGCGTGCCCACCGCCATGATCTCGACCGTCGCTCGATCGGCGTCGCGAATGAGACTCTCGAGCAGTTGCGGATAGGGATCGACGAAGGTGATACGAACGTCGAGACCGAGATGGCGCTCGCGAGTGTCGAGCAGACACGCCGACGAGTAGCCGCAGCCCAATTCCACGACGCGTCGAGGTTGCGCGTGGCGCAACATGGCTTCGAGTGCCGAACCATCGCCATCGGCGAAGGCCGGGTTGTCGGAGAAGTAGCGGCGGCCCGCCGATTCGGCGGCCGCCCGATCGGCCGGGAATCGAATGTCCCTCAAGAGTGGGCGAAGTTGGTCGTACAACGCCCACTGACGATCGACTCCGAGGTCGACGCCGGCGAGGGGGCGCGTGGTGTCGGAGAACAGTTGGGGTCGACGTCGGATCTCCGTCACATCGACGAGAGGTGAATAGAAGTGCCCTGGCGGCACCCACAAACCGCCGTCACCCGCCGGCTGCGCCACTGCCTGGCGGGTCAGTTCGGCGATGCGCCGTTCGTACGCGCCGATCACCGGAAGGCGCCGGGCCACCGCCCGCAACACCCGGTTTCCGCGCAGACCCATCGACAGGGACGGTACTGCGGAGTCCGACCCGCACGGAGTACCCTGCGAGAGGCCTCGAAGTCGGCCTCCAGTTCGGCCCCGAAACGGGTCAGTCCCCCTCGATATCCGTGTCCTCCACCGAGACCCACCCCCATACCAAGGTCGGCACCGTCGCCCTGGCCCTCGGCGCCCTCGGCGTGGTGTACGGCGACATCGGCACCAGTCCGCTCTACGCGTTGAAGGAGGCCTTCAACGAGAAGTCGCACGTGATGACGGTCGACAAGATCAACGTCTACGGAATCTGCTCGTTGGCCTTCTGGGCTCTCGTCATCATCATCTCGATCAAGTACCTGATGTTCGTGATGCGGGCCGACAACCGCGGCGAAGGCGGAATTCTCGCCCTCACCGCTCTCGTGATGCCGAAGAAGGGCGAAGCGGTCAAACGGGCCAGCGCTCTCGTGATTCTCGGTGTGTTCGGTACCGCGCTCCTCTACGGCGATGGGATCATCACGCCCGCCATCTCGGTGCTCTCGGCCGTGGAAGGCCTGGAGGAGGTCTCCACATCGTTCGCCGACTGGGTCGTCCCCATCGCGATCGTCATCCTCGTCGGCCTCTTCCTCGTCCAGCGCAAGGGAACCGGCGCGGTCGGCAAGGTGTTCGGCCCGATCATGATGATCTGGTTCGCCACACTCGCCCTGCTCGGCCTGCGTCACGTGATCGACAACCCCGACATCATCAATTCGGTCAACCCCAAGTACGCCATCGACTACTTCACCCACGAGTCGGGGAAGGCGTTCCTCTCTCTCGGTTCCATCTTCCTCGTCGTGACCGGCGGTGAAGCCCTGTACGCCGACATGGGCCACTTCGGACGGCGACCCATCGCACTCGGTTGGTACGGGATGGTGCTGCCGTCGCTTGTCCTCAACTATTGGGGTCAGGGCGCGTATCTGTTCAAGCACCCCGAAGACGTGGAGAACATCTTCTTCCGGATGGTTCCCGAGGGACTCACGTTGCCCATCGTGATCCTGGCCACCATGGCCACGATCATCGCGTCGCAGGCACTCATCTCGGGCGTGTATTCACTCACCGCTCAAGCAGTGCAGCTCGACTACCTGCCGCGTATCGAGATCCGGCACACCTCACAGCAGCACTTCGGCCAGATCTACGTTCCGCTCGTGAACTGGCTGCTCATGGCCGGCTGCGTCGGCCTGGTGATCGGCTTCCAAACCTCCAGCAATCTCGCGGCCGCGTACGGCATCGCTGTCACGATGACGATGGCGATCACGACGCTCATCTTCTTCCGCGTCCTCACCGACCGCTGGAACTGGAGCACGTTCCGCGCTCTTCTCGTGTGCGTTCCGCTCTTCGTGATCGAGTGCGGATTCCTGGGTGCCAACATCATCAAGATCCCGCACGGCGGCTGGTTCGCCCTCACCGTCGCCGTGGTCCTGATGGTTCAGATGCAGACCTGGCGGCGCGGCCGCGCCTTGGTGGCGGCTCGAATCCATCGCG
>JBEAXP010000190.1:0-3470 GCA_041159745.1 Actinomycetota bacterium
ACCTGTTCCGCCGTCTGGCTCTCGAGTACATGACCTACGACGAGCGTCAGGAACTCGGCATCTTCTCGGTCGACGAGCGTCTGCAGCCCACTCTTCCGGGTGTCGAGGAATCGGCCGTCGAAACCTTCAACGGCAGCGAAGTGGCCGCCGATCCGAAGAGCATTCCGTCGGTCGAAGAACTCGTGACCCAGATGGAAATGGGAATCGCGCCGCCGGCACCGATCAGTGACCACTCCGGTGAGGTGAGATCAGCCGTCCCGGCAACAAGCATTCCGACGCGCCGATGTGCATGCAGTGCGGTGTTCAGATGATGCGCGCGGGTTCGTGCCACGCCTGCCCGTCGTGCGGAAGCACCAGTGGCTGCAGCTGAGCACGTTCTCATTCTCGACTTTCTCGTGACATAAGCACGAGGGCTCCTGCCCTTCGTGACGACTAGCCAAGTTCTCGGCGGGTCGACACGAAAGGCAGTGAATGAGAAACCAACGACAAAGATGGCGTTCGCTTGCCATCGGCGCCGCATTGGTCGTCACAGGTGGGATCGCCGTGACGACGAGTTCGGTGTCGGCGGCAACCGCGGGATCACCATCGGGCGACGGAGTTTCGCCGGTGATGCTCGAAGGCAACGTGGCCTGCGCCGACCTCAACGCCGATGAGATCAACTTCCCGACGGTCACGCGTGACTGGGGAGCCAAGGTCGAGCCCGTCGCCGATGGAACCTACACCTTCACCAGTGGGGACGTGACCCTGACCGGGGGAGCCCCCGAGGATCCCGACAACTTCGTGACGCTGTCGAACGTGGCCGACGGCTATCTGGACTGGACGGCATCGCTCACGATCCAGGCCGTGATCGTCAAGGGCGGCCCGGATACGAACACGTACGTGTACGTCCCCGAGGATCTGGGCGACACCCGATTGCATGCACCGATCAACCCGTCGACCGGTCAACCGTACGGGCTGAGCCATGTGGAGTTCTGCCACAACTACGACCTGAACGCCTCGATCAACGCTCTGGTCGATTACACGCGCTACTACTACTGGACCATCGACAAGGGTGTGAGTCCGGCAACACGGAGCGGCTTCGCCGGCCAGGATCTGTCGTACGACTACACCGTGGTGGCCGAATGGGACTACTACGAGGACTCCGATTGGACCGTGGCGGGGTCGGTGGAGATCGCCAACCCGAGCCCCTTCACCGTCGACTTCTCGGTCGATGCGACAGTCGGCGCCGGTGTGCTCACCGTGGACTGCCCCACGTACACGTTGGACCCCGATGCCGACATCGAGTGCTCGTTCGAGTTGATGCTCACCAACGATCCCGACGGTCAGACGGTCTCGGTGGTGGTGACTCCCATCGAGTCCGAGGTGGACGGCGTGACCGTCGAGACCACGCTGGAAACCGGCCCGCCCAACTCACTGGTGAACCAGACGGTGAACGTGCACGACACCTGGCCATGGTCGGAGACCGCCCCGCACGAACCACTGGGAGTGGTGACCGAGTACGAGCAGTTCACGTACGAACGGACCTACACCTGTTCGACCGATCCGGACGACTACACCGATGGGACGTACTCCGTGGAGATCGTGAACCGGGCCGACATCCACGAGACCGGCCAGTACGACGAAGCGACCATCGAGGCGATCTGTTACCAACCCTGGGCGACCAAGGATGTGGTGGCCACGCGGGGCGTTTCCCACGAGTGGACGGTGGAGAAGAGCGTGGATCCCACGTCGGTCACCGGCGCTCCCGGAGACGAACTCGACTGGGATTGGACGATCGAGGTGAGCGAGTCGGAATCGGCTCCGACGTACTCGGTTCTCGGCACCATCACGGTGAACAATCCCAACCCGAGCACTTCGGCCACGGTGACGGTGACCGACGAACTCGATGACGGGACGATCGCAACCGTCGACTGCGACGACGGTTCAGCCGGTAATCAGTCGACCGTGACCGTCTCGGCCGCGTCGACGGTGTTGTGCACCTATTCGGCCTCACCCGAGGACGATTCGGCGACCCTGAACACCGCGACGATCGAATACGGCGACGGCCTGTCGGTGACGGCCACCGCCGAGATCGCATGGGACACCGAGGAAGTCGGCGCGATCGCCGACTTGGCCGACTTCACGCTCGGTCTGGACGAGACCCTCACGGCTGGTGAGGGACCGTGGACCTTCGACGGTGCCGGATCCGGACACACCTGTTCCACGAGTTCGACGGTGTACGGTGCCGATGGCGTCTACAGCGGAACGGATTCGAACACGGCGACCCTGGTGGTGAGGGGCGGATCGACGGCGACCTCGAGTGCGACCGTGGAGTACGAATGCCAGACCGGGTACTTCGATGTCCTCAAGTACGTGGACGGCGAGATCGACCCGACCACCGGATTCGACTTCGCTCTCTACGCCGGTCCGGATGGATTCGGAACGACACCGATCGCCACGGCGACCAGTGCTGGTGACGCCGACGGAGTTCTGCCGTTCGGTGTTCCGACCCTCGACCTCGACGGCACGTACACGGTGTGCGAACTCGCGACACCGGTCGGCTACGACCCCGAATGGTCGGTGGGCGGCGAACCCGTGACCCCGTACAACCCGGACACCTCCTCGATGGAGGACTACGGAAACCGCTGTGTCGATTTCGGCGCCGACACGTCGTTGCCGGTGACTCTCGGTGAAGTGTTGCGCTTCGAGGTCGACAACCAGCTGGTGCCGCAGGGCCATGCCCCGCGCTCACCGGGTTACTGGCGCAATTGGACGTCGCTGTCCAAGGGAGGCCAGGCCACGACCTCGGCCAAAAACGGGGGCTGGGAGAACGGCTTTTGGCTCACCGACCACGTCATCGATCAAGCGGTCGGTGGCGGAATCCGATGGGACGACATCCTGTCCGACTCGTTCGCGCCGTTCTGGTTGACGACCCACCACGCGATCGAGATTCTCGACATGCGGGTGGTCACCCTCAACACGGTCGTCGGCGACGGCAAGAAGTTGGCCTCCGACCCGGCGCGTCAGTTGGCCCGCAACCTGCTGGCCGCTCAATTGAACGTGGGTTCGGGCGCCTGCACCACACCCGAGGTGCTCGCCGCGATCGTCCAGGCCGAAACCCTGCTCGACAAGTACGACGTCGACGGGAAACGTTCGACGGCGTATCCGATCGGCAAGCAGGGCACCGACGCCGCGCTGGCCCGAACCTTGTCCGGCCTCCTCGACCAATACAACAACGGGATGATCTGCTCGGGTTCATAATGGTTCGATGAATTCGGACGACGACCTCGTCACGTCCCGCGGTCTGACCGTTCCGGCCTCGGCCCTCGAGTGGGTGTTCACTCGATCGGCCGGGGCCGGCGGCCAGAACGTCAACAAGGTCTCCACCAAGGTCGTCCTGCGAGTGGAGCGCGATCAGATCCGTGGCCGCGTCGTGCAGCTCGAACGAATCGCCTCGGTGCTGCCCGACACGATCACCGTGAGTTCGCAGA
>JBEAXP010000027.1:0-7490 GCA_041159745.1 Actinomycetota bacterium
GGAAGTGAAGCCGAAGACGTACTCGTCCGTGGTTTCGGCGTACTTCACGATCGAAAGCGCCACGGTGATGATGGCGGGGAGGAAGAACAGCGGAGCCATCGTGTATCTCTGCGAGCGGGCCGGTTTCTTCGCGTTGATACCCCATAGCGATGCGCCGAGTCCGGCGACCCCCACCAGACCGAAGAGTTCCACGGGGATTCGAACGCTCGCGGTGATACCGAGATGATCGAACGCTGTCATGACGTAGGTGAAGCTGATCGTGAGCGATCCGGCCGCGAAGGATGAGAAGCCGGGAAGGGCGACCTGCTCCGTTCGTTTCACGGAGACGATGATGGAGGTGATCTGCACGACGACGCTCAACAGCGCGATCGTCACGAGGCCGCGATTCAGCGGACCGACATCCTCGCTTTGAACGATGGTTCCCAATCCGATGAGCCAGATGAACCCGAAGGAACTCGAGAGTGCGGCGAGCGTCGTTGTGACTCGCTCGGCGAGCGACGGCCGGCGACGATGACGAAGAATCTGCACCACTCCAGCGGTCGACAGGAGCGACCAGAGGATCGCTCCGATCATGGAAGCCGCGAAGGGAAGCCGTGACCCACTGACGGCCAACCACGTGAAATCGCCGAACGCGTCGAGGCCGAGGACCAACACTCCGGCACGAATCCAGCGCATCGCCGATGTCTTTCGCTCCTTTGCGGCGTTGGCGACGATGATTCCGCAGATCAGGGCGGTCACGAAGCTCGAAACGACGTCGACGATCAGCACGAAAACCTCCTGGTCGGTACGGATTCCACCGTACGGACGAATGTCAGGACCAGGTCGAGGTCAGCGTGCTTTCGGTATGAATGTCATTCGCGCCGGGCCGGAAAGATTTCGGAAATCTTTCGGTACGGATGTAACAAACCGAGAAACGAGGCGATTGCCAGATGGTTCCCCGCATCGGGGATCCCTGGACAAGGAGGAACCTCCATGAATCGCCTGATCATCAAGGCCATTACCCGACTGCAGACCCCTCAGACCGCGGACGACCGCGGTGGAGTGGCCGCCGAGTACGGCGTGTTGCTGGCGGGAATCGTCGGAGTCGTCGCCATCGCCGCCGCCGCCCTGGGCAGCCGCATCGGCGGCCTGTTCGACGCGATTCTCCCGTGATCGAGTCTCGTCCGGCTCCCGCTCGGCGGGAGTCGGACGATGCTGGTGTCGCCGCCGTCGAATTCGCCTTGGTGCTGCCAATCCTCGTGATCATGGTGTTCACGATCGTGTTCGCCGGCTCGGTGTACCTCGATCGGATGCATCTCCAGTCGGCGGCTCGGGACGCCTCCCGAATCGCGTCGATCGACGTGTCGGCTGCCTGTTCGACCGCCCTGGCTCAACTCTCGACGCAATCGGTGGGATCCGTCACCTGCAGCGTCGCATCCACATGTGCGACCGGTTCGTCTCGCGTGGAATTGCGAGCCGTGCAAACCAAGTCGATCCCGTTGGTCGGAAACCGAACGATCACCCTCGACGCTTCCTCTTCTTTCGCCTGCCCCCTGCCATGAGATTTCGCTCCACCAACGAACGCGACCGGGGCTCGGTCGCTCTGATCGTGGCGTTCGCCTTCGTCCCGATGTCGGCGATGTTCGCCACCGTGGCCGACGGCGGCCTCGTGTGGTGGAGAAAACAAGAACTGCAGAACGGCGTGGAGGCGGCGGCAATTGCCGCGGCCGACCGCCACGCCCACGGACTGGATGCCTGTCATCAGTCGGCCCTCGCCCTCGTGACCCTCGATGCCGATCAAGCCGTGAACGTCGACTGCTCGGTGAACGGTTCGTCAACCGACGGGGTCGTCACCGTGACCGGCCAGGCCGACGTGTCGCTCAATTTCGCCCGGATGATCGGTCGTGACTCGGCCGGCATCGATTCCTCCGCGTCGGTTCGGGTCGGTGCCGTGTCGTCGGCGTCGGGTCTGCGTCCGCTGGCGATGTGTGTCGGTAACCCCGCGTTGGTGACCTGGCTCGCCGGAGGAATGACGTCGAATGCCGACTTCCGCATCGACATCAATGCCTCCACCCCCGCGTGCGGCGGTTCGGTTCCCGGCAACTGGGCCGTCATCGACTTCGACGGAGGAGCGAACTCGATGAGCGCGGCCCAGAGCTGGATTCTGGGTGGCTATCCCGGTTCGGTGAGCGTCGGCCAGACCCTCGACGGCGACCCCGGTATTCCCTCGCCGGCTCTGCAAGTCGACTCGGTCATCGGTCAGTCGTTCTCGGTTCCGGTGTTCGCCAATCCGCGCTTGTCGGGTTCGAACTCGCTGTACGACATCGTGGGCTTCGTTCGCGTGAACCTGGTGTCGGCCACGTTGTCGGGCTCAGCGTCTCAGCGGCATCTCGTCGTTCGCTTCACGAAGTACGTCGCGGCGGGGACGGCTGGGCCGTCGACGCAACCGTCGTTCGGCTCGACCTCGTATTCCATCTGTTCTTTCGACTCTCAGGGAGATTGTTCATGACTCTGGCCGCAACCCTCCGCCGTCACTGGGTGACCGTCACGGCGTTCTTCCTGGTGCTGCTCGGCACCCTCGCGGTCGTTCCGCGCGGAGACGAGAAGGCCGATGCCACCAAGCGCGTCCCCACGCTGGTCGTGACCAAGTCGCTCGACGACGGAAGTTCGGCTGCCGTTGTCCGCACCGCGGTGGAGGTGCGCGATCTCGATCCGGAGGCGAGGGCGTCCGGAGCCCTGAGTTCACTCGACGAGATTCCCGAAGGTGTGCTCGTTTCCGACCACGTGGTCGGCGAGCAGCTACTGGCGTCCTCGTTCGCCACCGATGTGGTCGCCGCACTCGGCCCGGGCTTCGTGTCCGTCTCGATTCGACTCGACGCACAGCGTTGGGTCGGCCCGTTCCTCACCACGGGTGAGGCCGTCGACGTCTTCGATGTGTCCGACACCGGATCGACGAAGATCGCATCGAAGGCGGTGATCATCGAAGCTCCTTCGGCGGCCGAGGTCGGTCCCCGCGATGAGTCGATCGTGACGATGGGAGTGCCTTCGTCGGCTCTTCCGGCGGTTCTGTCGGCGGCGGGTGCGGGTCGGATCTGGTTGGTGGGCGCGTGATGAGCGATCAGCAGCGACCCGTCGTGGCGGTCGTCTCGCCCAAAGGCGGCAACGGCAAGACCACGGTCTCGGTGAACCTTGCGGTGGCACTGGCCCGCCGTGAGCCCACCATCCTGGTCGATCTCGACGTGCACTTCGGTGACGTGGAGTACGCACTTCGTTTCCACCCGCTTCATCGTCTGGACGATGCGGTGAAGCGTCTGGCCGAGAACGCCGACGCCGACTTGAGTGTTCTGCTCGCGGCTCACCCGACGGGCGTCGAGGCACTCTGTGCTCCGGCCAATCCCGTCGAAGCCGATCGCCTCCAGGCCGAGGATTCGTTCGCGGTGGTGGATCGCCTCATCGAGATCGGCCGCCCGGTCGTGCTCGACACGGCTGGCGGTATCAGCGACTACACGCTTGAGTCGCTCGATCGCGCGACCCACGTGGTGCTCGTGAGCGGCACCGACGTTCCCTCGGTCCAAGCCGGCCGCAAGCTTCTCGACACCATGACTCAGTTGAAGATGGACGTGAGCCGTGTTCATCTCGCCGTCAATCGATCGACCACACGTGTTGGTTTGACCGTTCGCGATGTGGAGTCGGTCCTCGGTTTGTCGGCGGTCCTCGAAGTGGCCGAACACTCCAGCGTGGCCGCGGCGATGAACCAGGGTTCGCCGCTCACCGAATCGTCACCGCAGTCGCCGATCGCCCATGCCTTCTACGACTTCGCCGATCAGATCCTCGGTCTCGACGAGTCGAAGTCACGGCGTCGCCTGCGGATCGGTGGTCGCGCATGAGCCTGGCCGCGAGAGCCGAGCGCGTCGGAGTCGCCCCTCGACCGGCACTGCGGGTTGTCGACGAATCCGACTCCGAACCCGTTCAGGTGGATGGAGTCGCCCTCGTCATCGAACGAGTGCGCGAGAATCTGGCCACGGTGGCCGACCGCGCCACGATGTCCGACGATCGACTCCGCGTCGCGGTGGAGACGCAGGTGGCTTCGGTTCTCTCGGGTTCGGAGTTCTCCTCGCATCCCGACAAGGTTCGGCTGCGATCCGCCGTGCTGAACGATCTCCTGGGCTTCGGGCCCCTCCAGGACCTGCTCGATGACCCGAGCATTTCCGAAGTGATGGCCAACGGGCCCGAGTCGATCTTCATCGAATCGAACGGGCGAATCCGCCGTTCGCATCGCTCGTTCGAATCCGAAGAGCAGATGATGAAGGTGATCGAGCGGATGGTTCGTTCGTCGGGTCGCCGGGTCGATCAGTCGTCCCCGATGGTCGATGCGCGGCTGCCGGATGGTTCGCGCCTCAACGTGGTGCTGCCACCCCTCGCCGTCGACGGTCCGTCCATCACCATCCGAAAGTTCACCTGCGGTCGGTTGACCACCAACGACCTGGTGGACCGAGGCTCGTTGTCGGCCGATGCCGCGACGTTTCTCGAGGCCGCGGTTCTCGGCAAGAGCAACATCCTCGTGAGCGGAGGCACTGGCACTGGCAAGACGACGATTCTGAACATCCTCTCGTCGTACATCGGTCGGAGCGAGCGAGTCGTCACTGTCGAAGACGCCGTCGAACTCAATCTCGATCTTCCCAACCTGATTCGGCTGGAGGCGCGGCCGGCGAACAGCGAAGGAGCCGGCGAGGTCTCGATTCGCGACCTGGTGCGGAACTCGTTGCGTATGCGTCCCGATCGCATCGTGGTGGGTGAAGTTCGCGGTCAGGAGGCCCTCGACATGCTCCAGGCGATGAACACCGGCCACGAAGGTTCGCTGTCGACGCTGCACGCCAACACGCCACGGGATGCCCTCCGGCGACTCGAGACCATGGTTCTGCTCGCCGGCGTCGAGCTGCCTCTCCGGGCGATTCGCGAGCAGATCGCGTCGGCCATCGATTTGATCGTGCAATTGAGCCGCGACGCCGAAGGGCGCCGGTTCGTGTCGTCCATCACCGAAGTGGTCGGCATGGAAGGCGACGTGGTGTCCACCGCCGATCTCTTCGTGCGCGAGGGCGAACAGCTCGTTTCCACGGGAGTGACGTCGCGTCACTTCGCTCAGTCGGTGGGTGGTCACTGATGTCCGCACGATTCTTCGCCGCGCTGGTCTTCGCCCTGGCGACGGCTTTGGCGGTGACCGAAGTGGTGAACGTCCGTCATCGTCGCCTCACCGTCCGACGCGCGCGCCAGCAGGTCGGTCTTCTCGACGCCGATGTCGACGAGAAGCGCCGGACCCTTCGCGGATGGTCACCGCGTCTGGTCGTCGCTTCGCTGACGATGGCCCTGATCGGCGTGGCCGTGGCCGGACCCCTGGGTCTCGTGATCGCGGTCGTTCCCGTGATCGCGGCGCGGAGCTGGTCGAATCGGCGACGTCGTCGGCGCCAGGACGCGTTGGCCGACGAGTTGGGCCCGGCGCTGCAGATGATCATCGGTCACCTCCGCATCGGACGCAATGTGTCGGCCGCACTGGTCGAAGTGGCCGAGTCGTGCACGGGGCCGTTGCGCGAAGTTCTGACCGAAGTCGTGGCCGAGGCTCGTCTCGGGTCGCCATTGGATGAAGTGCTCACCGCGGTGGCCGAGCGCGAGGGCAACCGCCACCTCGGCATCGTGGCGTCGGCGGTGGGATTGCACGCCAGGCACGGTGGTTCCTTGGTGGAGATTCTCGACACGGTGGTCGAGACGATCGAGGAAGAGGATCGTCTGCGTCGCGACATCAAGAGCCTGACCGCTGATGGTCGCCTGAGCGCCAAAGTTCTGTTGTTCATGCCGCCGGCGATGTTGGCCATCATTTCCGTGCTCAGCCCGGGCTACGCCACGCCGCTGGCCAATACGTCCTTCGGTCGGATGCTCGCACTCGTCGGCATCGTTCTCGGCTTGGTCGGTTGGCAATGGCTGCGTCACCTGGCCACGCCGAAGGTGGTTGCGTGATGAGTCTTCTCGGGGCGCTCCTCATTTCTTCCGGTGCGGCACTTCTCGTCGAGCGTGCACCACGGCCGAAGTCGCTGACGATCGGCTCCCGAATCGGCGGTCGGCGTCGCAAGGCTCTGCTCGACGCCGTCGGATCGGCGAATGGCTCGGAGTCGGCGCTTCGTTCGGTTGCTCGAACCCAGCTGCTCGCTTCATTGGCCGTCGGGCTCTTCGCGGTGCTGTTCATCGTGTCGAAACCGACCCCGGTGAACGTCCTGGCCGCGGCCTTCTTGGTGGGGGCGGCTTGGCAGAGTCCGCTGATCATCGCCCGCTCTCGCGAGACCAAACGGCGTGCGACCATGGATCTCGAGTTGAGCGACGCACTCGGCGAAATGGTGATGGGCGTCGAAGCCGGACTCACCCTCGAAGCGGTGATGAACCTGTACGCCCGTCGCCATCGCACGAATCTTGCTCGCGAGTTCGAGCATGTTCTCGATCGAATCGGATTGGGTATTCCGCGGGTGGAGGCCTTGCGCGAAATGGATGAGCGCACGCCGACGCCGGGAGTTCGGATGTTCGTGGCGGCGGTTCAGCAGAACCAGAAGCTCGGTACGCCGTTGGCCGGTGCGTTGAGGCAACAAGGGGAGACGGCTCGCCGGCGACGTCGCCAGGCCGTCGAAGAACACGCCGCGAAGTTGTCGCTCAAGATGATCTTCCCCACGGTCTTCTGCGTGCTGCCGGTGCTTCTGATCGTGATCGTCGGCCCGGCCATGGTTCGTCTGATCGATGCCTTGCCTTGATGCGATCTTGACGGTTTTTGGGGAGAGGGCCGAAGGCGCCAATACGCTTCATGGGTATCGGTTGGATGCTGATTCCGATTGCTGTTGCGACGGCGTGGCTGGTTCCCTTGGCTCCTCGCTACGTGGCGCGAGGTACGAAGTCCGTGTCGTCGATGCGATCGATGTGGTCGATGTGGGGTGTCGCGAGTGTCGCGGCGGCAGTGGTTCTGGTTCTCTCGGCCGATCGTCAGGGCGCCGATGTGTGGTCGTGGCTGGGTTTCGGAGCGACCGTCGTTCCACTGGGTGCTCTTTTCGCCATCGACGTGTTGACCCACCGCCTGCCGCGTCAGATCTCTCTTGTGACCGCAGTTCCCGTTGTCATTCTTCTGGTCATCGGGGACGGCCCGGGCGGACGTTGGTCGGTCGTGGTGGCGGCGATGGTCAATGTGCTCATCGCCCTCGCGTTGCGAACGCTGACGCGTGGTTCGTTGGGCATGGGCGACGTGATGATCGCCCCTCTTCTGGGCGCGATCGTCGGGTGGTTTGGTCCCTGGTCCGTGGCGGCACTCTGGCTGGTGGCATCGGTTCTCGGTGGCTTGTGGTCGGTCGCGCTGTTGTTGACGAGGCGACGCTCCCGACGCGATCACATCGCCTACGGTCCATTCCTGATCGTGGGAACTTTGGTGGCGGTGCTGGGGAGTGCTTTCTGATGGCGCTCGGTCGACCCTCGATCGCCGATCTGAA
>JBEAXP010000051.1:0-7195 GCA_041159745.1 Actinomycetota bacterium
TACAAGGAAACGCTGTTCGATTTCGATCGCTATCGCCGTCCCGAGGTGTACACCCGTCTCACGAGTCAACGCGGCGTCATCGAGCCGCCGAGGAGTTGAACATGACCGACATGATCACGACACCCGTGTCGCTCGTCGTCAACGGGCGCGAAGTCACCGTTCGCGGCGACCATCCGCACCTGTTGTCCGCTCTTCGCGACGAACTCGACATCACGTCTCCGAAGGACGGATGCTCGCCATCCGGGCAATGCGGATGTTGCACGGTCCTCGTCGACGGACGCCCGGTCGTGAGCTGCCAACAGCCTCTCGCCAAGGTGGCCGGCAAGACCATCACCACGCTCGAGGGTCTGCCCGAGGCCGAACGCGACACCTACGCCGACGCCTTCGCCGCCTGTGGAGGTCTTCAGTGCGGATTCTGCATCCCGGGAATCGTGATGCGCGCCAAAGGTCAGGTCGACAAGAAGGGAGCCGACCTCAAGCGCGAGGACATGGCTCGACACCTCGGCGCCCACCTCTGTCGCTGCACCGGTTACGTGAAGGTTCTCGATGCCATCGACGCGGTGGCCAAGGGCACGAAGCTCTCGCCCACCGCACCCGGAGGCATCGGCTCCCGCGGCGTGAAGTACGAAGCCAAGGAGCTGACACTCGGCGATCGCGGATACGTCGACGACATTCGTGTTCCGGGAATGCTGCATGCCGCGTTGCACCTCACTTCCCATGCGCGGGCCGACATCACCGCGATCGACACTTCGGCCGCCCTTCGCGTTCCCGGAGTCGTGGCGGTCCACACGGCGGCTGACGTTCCGGCCGAGTTGAAAGTCGGTCTGATCCACAAGGACTGGCCGATCATGATTCCGGTGGGCGGTCGAACGAGTTACGCCGGCGACGTCCTGGCCGTCGTGGTTGCCGAGACGCGTCAGATCGCTCGTCATGCCGCGACCCTCGTCGCGGTCGATTACACGGTTCTGCCGGCCATCACCGACCCGGTCGCCGCCAAGGACTCGACCGAAGTCGCGGTGTGGGGAACCGACTCCAACGTTCTCAGCATCAGCAAGTATCGCCGCGGCGACGTCGACGATGCGTTGTCATCTTCGGCCCACGTCGTGTCGGAGGTCTTCCAGACACAGCGAATCGAGCACGCATTCCTCGAGCCCGAGAGTTCTCTGGCCGTCCCGAGTGTCCGCGACGGACGGCGTCACCTGCACGTCTACTCCGGCGGCCAAGGAGTCTGGGACGATCGCAACGACATCGCGCGGGTCCTCGGCGTCGGAAACGATCAGGTCACCGTCGAGCTCGTCACGAACGGCGGAGCCTTCGGCGGCAAGGAGGACATGAGCAACCAAGCCCAAACCGCTCTGGCGGCTTGGATCCTCGATCGCCCGGTGAAGTGCACTCTGTCCCGCGAAGAGTCGCTTCTCATGCACGCCAAACGCCATCCGATTCGCATGGAGTACACGGCCGGCTGCGACGCCGAGGGGCGTCTCACGGCGCTTCGGGTTCGGGCCATCGGCGACAGTGGGGCGTACGCCAGTGTCGGAATGAAAGTTCTGGAGCGAATGGCGGGACACGCGTCCGGCCCGTACCACCTCCCCACGATCGACGTGGAGGCCGTGGCCGTGCGCACCAACAACCCGGTGTGCGGAGCCTTCCGAGGATTCGGTGCCAACCAGGCCCAATTCGCCATGGAAGGCGTGATGGACCGTCTCGCCCTTCGCGTCGGGATCGACGGCTGGCAGATGCGCAAACTCAACGTCATCCGTCCGGGAATGGTCTGGGGCCCCGGACAGATCATGGACGATGGCTGCCTGGGCGCCGAGCGCTGCCTGGACGAGATCAAGCCTCATTTCGACGCCGCGGTCGAGTCGGGTGACGCGGTCGGTCTCGGACTCGGGCTGAAGAACAGCGGACTCGGCAACGGCTTCAAGGAGGTCACCGGCGCGGTCGTTCACTTCCGAGCCGACGGCGTGGTCGAGGTCCGACACGGTTGGACCGAGATGGGACAGGGCATCAACACCGTCGCCCTGCAGGTGGTCGTCGAAGAACTGGGCATCGCTCCCGAGCGCATTCGCGTCATCGTCGACACCACCCGTGAATTGGGATTCGGTCAGACCACCGGATCGCGCGGAACGCTCATGGGTGCCGGCGCGGTTCGTGCCGCGTGCCTCGCCGCCAAGGATGCCGGCTGTGCCGTCGGCGTCGACCACTACGGCGAGTACCGAGTCGACTGGACCCAGAAACTCGGCGAGGTCGAGAACCCCACCATCCACTCGACGTTCGGCTACGCGGCCCAACTCGTCCGCGTCGATCGAGCGAACGGAAAGGTGAAGCACGTGGTCGCCGCCCATGACGTGGGTCGAGCCGTCAATCCCACGTTGTGCGAGGGTCAGATCGAGGGTTCGGTTCACATGGGCCTCGGTTATGCGCTGTCGGAGGACTTTCCCTCCGACCCCGAGACCGGCTTTCCCACCAACATGACCCTGCGGTCGCTCGGAATTCTGCGGGCCAAGGACGTGCCCTCCATGGACGTGATCCTGGTGGAGTCCCCGCAACCGAACGCTCCCTACGGCATCAAGGGTGTCGGCGAGATCGGTCTGGTTCCGACCGCCGGAGCGGTGGCCGCCGCTTTGCACCAGTGGGATGGCAACTGGCGCACCGTGCTTCCCATGCGTCCGACGAGCGACGACGACGAGCAGTGACCGCTTCCTCGACCCCCGGACTGGTGTGCGCCCACCATCACCTGTACTCGTCGTTGGCGCGGGGCATGCCCGCACCCCCGTCCCAGCCGCACGATTTTCTGAGCACCTTGCAGCAGATCTGGTGGCGGCTCGATGCCGCACTCGATCTCGACACTCTCTACTGGTCGGCCAAGCTCGGCGCCGTCGAGGCGCTGTGCTCGGGAACCACTGGCATCATCGATCACCACGAGAGCCCGCGAGCCATCGAAGGAAGTCTCGACGTCATCGCCCAGGCATGCGACGAGGTGGGCGTCCGGGTGATGTGCGCCTACGGAGTGACCGATCGACACGGCGTCGACGCAGGAAGGCGAGGCCTGCAGGAGAACGAGCGATTCATCCGAGCCGGCGGCCGCGGGATGGTTGGCGTTCACGCTTCCTTCACATGCGGTGACGATCTCCTCCACGACGCAGCCGGGTTGGCGGTCGACCTCGGAGTGGGCGTCCACATCCACGTCGCCGAGGGCGTCGACGACATCGAAGCCGGTCCCCGTCTGTCGTCGCTCGCCCGCGACAACTGGCTGCTCGTCCACTGCGTGCACCTCGACCGCGACCTACCCGGAACGATCGCCCACAACCCGCGCAGCAACATGAACAATTCGGTCGGATACGCCCGGCCCGCCTCACGTCCGAACCGCATCGTTCTCGGCACCGACGGCATCGGCGCCGACATGCTCGAGGAGTTCCGCCTCGCCTACGTCGCCGCTCGCAACGACGACATCAGCCGCAGCCCCGACGATGCCTGGTCATGGTTGACCGCGTCATGGGAACTCGTCCCCGAATGTCGCGACGACCGCGTCACGTGGAACTACGACCATGTCGACTCGCCATGGCACGTGGCGTTCACTCCCGGTATACGTGCCGTCGATGTGGTCCGCAACGACGGCGAGGTTCTCCTCTCCGATGGTCGGCCCACCCGAGTCGACATCGACGAGGTTCGCCGCAAGGCTGCCGAGGCAGCATCCCGTCTCCATTCCCGGCTCGCGTGATCACCGTGCGGACGCGATCACACGGCCTTGACAAAACGTAAAGGTACGATTCAGCCATGACCGCCCACCAGCCCGTCGCCATCTATCTCCAGGACGCTCACCGCATCCGAGAGGGGATGGAATTCGCGAAGTACGCCGAGGAACGTGGTTTCGACGCCGTCTGGCAGGCCGAGAGCCGCCTCGTGCGGGAAGCCACGGTTCCGATGGCCGCCTTCGCCAGCGTCACCAACACCATCAAAGTGGGCAGCGGTGTCGTCGACTGCTGGAGCCGCAACCCGGCGCGCCTGGCCGCCACGTTCTCGACTCTCGACGATCTCGCTCCCGGTCGCGTGATCCTCGGGATCGGAGCCTGGTGGGACCCCCTGGCCCAGAAGGTGGGCATCGATCGAGCCAAGCCTCTGCGCGTCATGCGCGAGATCGTCACCACGGTTCGGGCTCTCCTCAACAACGAGAACGTGACGTTCCACGGCGAGTACGTCCATCTCGACGGCGTCGAACTCGATTACGTGTACCAGGAACGTCGTCCCAAGGACGTCCCGGTCTACATCGGAGCGACCGGCATGCAGATGATGGAACTCACCGGCGAGATCGCGGACGGTGCGGTTCTCAATTATCTCGTCTCCCCCGACTACAACGACCAGGCGGTCGAAGCCCTGGCCAAGGGAGCCGCCAAGGCGGGTCGATCACTCGACGACATCGATCGGCCACAGCTGGTCGTGTGCAGCGTCCACGAAGACCGACAGACCGCCCTCGACATGGCTCGACTGATGGTCACGCAGTACCTCGGTCAGCAGCCGCACATCATGAAGGCTTCCGGAGTTCCCCAATCGCTGCTCGACAAGGTGGGCGAAGTGCTCACCTGGCCAGCCACTCATGAACAGGTCGAAAAGGCCAGCCGTCTCGTCCCCGACGAAATCGTTCAGATGCTCACGGCCAGCGGAACCCCGTCGGAGGCCCGCGCCAAGGTCGCCCACTACATCGATCATGGATGCACCTGCCCGATCCTGTATCCGCTCGGTGATGTGAAGGCGATGATCGATGCGTTCAGCGGCTGGGACGGATCCCCGCGATGAGCGTCGCTCTGCCCACCAGCGTCGAGGAGGTCGTCGACCTGCTCGTGAAGAATCCTCGGGCCACGCTTCTCGCCGGGGGAACCGACCTCATGGTCGAGGTCAATTTGCACGGCCGCCGACCGGTCGATGTGGTGGCGTTGCGAAACATCGCCGAGTTGCACTCGTGGTCGATCGACCCGTCCGGTCGTTCGGTGACGATCGGCTCGGGCGTTCCGTACGCCGAGATGGAAACCGGCGAGCTGGCGCGATTGCTTCCGGCACTCGCCGAGGCGGCGCGAACGGTCGGCTCACCGCAGATCCGCGCCGCCGGAACCCTCGGTGGAAATCTCGGCACCTGCTCACCCGCCGGAGACGGTCTGCCCGTACTCGCGGCGCTCGATGCGACGATCAATGTGGTCGGACCGAACGGCTCACGTCAGGTTCGATTCTCCGACTTCATGGTGGGAGTCAAGCGAAACTCGCTGCAGCCCTCCGAATTCGTGCGATCCGTGACGATCCCGCTCGTCGACGGGTGGCAGGGATACGCCAAGGTCGGAACACGCAACGCCATGGTCATCGCGACCGCCTCGGTGTGCCTGGTTCGAACCGACGAGCACGTCGCGGTGGCTCTCGGTGCGGTCGGACCCACCATCATCCGCGCCAGCGAGGCCGAGGCCTGGCTCGTCGCGAACCACCGGATGACGTCACGTCCGAATGCGGCCACCCTGGACGAGTTCGGCCGACTCGTTCGCGAGGCCTCGCGTCCGATCGACGATCATCGATCGACCGCCGCGTACCGACGCCACGCCGTCGGTGTTCTCTCCCAACGACTCCTCTCGAGGTCCTACTCATGACATCCATCGGTTCCGAGATGTACACACTGAACGTCAACGATCGCGAACATCACGTGCGCGATTCCTGGATCGGCGAGAGTCTTCTGTTCGTTCTGAGGGAGCGGCTCGGCCTTCCCGGAGCGAAGGGCGCCTGCGAACAAGGCGAGTGCGGAAGTTGCACCGTGATCATCGACGACAAGGCGGTCTGCTCGTGTCTCGTGTTGGCCGCTTCGGCCCAGGGGGCATCGATTCGCACGGTCGAAGGACTCGGCTCGGACGGCCGACTCAGCGATGTTCAACAGTCGTTCCTCGACGCCGGAGGAGTCCAGTGCGGCTTCTGCACTCCGGGATTCATCGTCGCGGTTCACCACCTTCTCGATGACAACCCCGATCCGTCCGATCTCGAGATCAAGGAAGCGCTGTCAGGCAACATCTGCCGCTGCACCGGCTACGGACGCATCCTCGACGCGGTGAAGCAAGTCGCGGTTTCACGTCGCTCCGGCTCGGCTGGCGGTGCCCGATGAACATTTCGACCATCTCCCCGCCCCGGCCCGGAACTCTCGGCACCAACGCCTCGCGTCCCGACGGCATCGCCAAGGTCCAGGGGGGTTTCGCGTTCTCGAGCGACATGTGGGCCGAGAACATGTTGTGGGGAGCGACGTTGCGCAGCCCGCATCCATTCGCCCGCATCGTCAGCATCGACGTGTCCGAGGCGTGGAAGATCAACGGGGTCGAGACCATCGTGACCGCCGAGGACGTTCCGGGCATCAACGCCTACGGACTCATCGTGCAGGACCAACCGGTCTTCGCGAGCGTCGGCGACCTCGTTCGCTACAGCGGCGAACCGATCGCCGCCGTGGCCGCCGACCACCCCGAGACCTGCAAGCGAGCTCTCGAAGCGATCAGGGTCGAGTACGAGGTGTTCGAACCGGTCGTGGACCCGGAGGAATGCATCGCCGGACGAGCTCCGGAGATCCATCCGCACGGAAACGTCTTTCGTCATCAGCGAATCGTCACCGGTGATCTCTCCGTCGAAGGCGATGTCGTGGTCGAAGGCGATTACGAAATCGGCATGCAGGACCAGGCCTTCCTGGGTCTCGAAGCGGCGCTGGCCATCCCCGATTCGGGCGGCGACGGTGTCGAGCTGTACATCGCGACTCAATGGCTGCACGAGGACCGGAAGCAGATCGCCGCTTGTCTCGGCCTTCCCGAGGACAAGGTTCGACTCGTTCTCGGCGGAGTCGGCGGTGCGTTCGGAGCGCGAGAGGACATCTCGCTCCAGGTTCACACCTGCCTCCTGGCTTTGCGGACCGGTCGCCCCGTACGCATTTCCTACGGCCGCGAAGAGTCGTTCTACGGCCATGTGCATCGCCATCCGGCCCGCATCTGGATGCGCCACCACGCCACGCGTGACGGACGCATCGTCAAGATCGAGAGCCGGATGGTTTTCGACGGAGGTGCCTACTGCAGCACTTCGCCGGCCGTTCTCATCAACGGCATCACGCACACCCAGGGTCCGTACAAGTGCGACAATGCGGTGGTCGACGGCTTCGCGGTGCGCACCAACAACCCTCCGTGCGGAGCCATGC
>JBEAXP010000092.1:0-14404 GCA_041159745.1 Actinomycetota bacterium
GCCGTAAGAAGCGAACCTGGCTTCGACGTCGTCGGAGCAGGTGAGCGAGGTTCCGCCATCGATGGTGATCTTGTTGTCGTCGAACACCACGATCAGACGGCCGAGGCGCTGATGGCCGGCGAACGACGCCGCTTCGTGGCTCACACCTTCCATCAAGCAGCCGTCACCCGCGATCACCCACGTGTGGTGATCGCACAATTCGGATCCGAAACGCGCGCGCAGGTTTCGCTCGGCGAGCGCGAGGCCCACCGCGTTGGCGAGCCCCTGGCCGAGGGGACCGGTCGTCACCTCGACGCCGGGTGTGTGCCCGCGCTCCGGGTGTCCGGGCGTGGCCGAACCCCATTGGCGGAAGGCTTTCAGGTCGCTCATTTCCACGCCGTACCCGTTCAGGTACAAGAGCGCGTATTGGAGAATCGACGCATGGCCCGCCGACAGAACGAAGCGGTCGCGATCGGGCCATGACGGATCGGCCGGGTCGTGCTTCATGACCCGGCTGTAGAGCACGTGCCCGAGCGGAGCGAGCGCCATGGCGGTTCCCTGGTGGCCGCTCTTGGCGGCCAACGGAGCGTCCATCGCCAAACCGCGGATGATGTTGACGGCCTGGCGATCGAGTTCGGTGGGCACGAGAGCCAACTGTAATCGCCGACGGGTCAGGCCGGCGGAAGCAGCGTGAACGGCACGATGTGCCACGGGCCGCGATCGACACGGCAGTGAGCGAAGATCTGGCCGTACTCGGAGAACTCGAGCTCGCCCTTCACGAGGCGATACGTGAACTTCCCGGGCTCGACCGTGAACGGGCTCACGTTGCGAGCGACTTGTTCATCGGTTTCGTGGCGGCCGCGTCGGAACACGACCTCGAACACTCCCGATCCGTCCTGATCGGGTGCGCAATAGATGAGTGCCACCAGATGGGGATCGATCGTCACCGGCACCGGCGACGGTGACGCCATCGAGAACATCGCCCCGGTGATGTCGATCCGGGTGCTCGGGCCGGGGGCCTGACGCATCTGGAAGTTCTCGACGAAGAGGGCCGACACGATCTGCATGGGGCCACCGTAATTCCGTCAGCGGACTCGGCACCCTTCGAGCCAGACGGCCACCACCCGCAGGTCGCGATCGAGCGCGACCAGATCGGCCCGTCGTCCCGGAGCGATTTCGCCGCGATCGGCGAGACCCATCAACGTGGCCGGAGTTCGGGAGGCCGCGAGCAGAGCGTGCTCCGCCGGCACACCGGCTTCGACGCACACCCGAACGGCGCGATCGAGCGTCAGGTTCGTGCCGGCGAGTGTGCCGTCGGCGAGACGGGGAGCGCCGTCGCGGATCTCGATTCCATCACCAACCGCCCAGCCGACCGAATCCGACACGAGGGCGATCCGGTCTCCGGCGCCGCGAAACGCCAAGGCGATCACGTCGCGATGGACGTGCACGCCATCGGCGATCAGGCCGAGAGTCAGCTCGTGGTCGAGCAGGGCCCAGGTGGCCAGACCGGGATCGCGATGATCGACTCCCGACATGGCGTTGAAGAGGTGAGTCACCGCGGTCACCCCGGCCGAACGGGACAAGGCGAACTCGGCGTCGGTCGGTCGCGAGTGACCGAGCGAGCAGTGAACACCGCGCGCGGTCAACGCCGCGATGGCCCGGCTGGATCCGCGACTCTCGGGGGCGATCGTCATCATCGACACGACAGCGGGCAGCGAATCGACGAAATCTTGGTCGACATCGACGATGTGATCACGGCGATGGGCGCCCGGGGCCCGTCCGAGGAACGGACCTTCGAGGTGGACACCGATTCTCTCGGCACCCGATCGGGGCGACGACGCGAGGAATTCCAGAGCATCGCGATAGCGGTGAAGGGGAGCCGTCACGAGGGTCGGCTGCCACGACGTGACACCGTGGTCGAGCAACCTCTCCGACAAGCGAGCCACTCCGGCGTGATCGTTTTCGCGGGAGGCCATCCAGAGATCGACGTCGTCGAATCCATTCACCTGCAGATCGACGAACCCCGCGCAGAGGTAGTCGAACGTCTCCACATCCGTCGTCGGCGTGCCGAGTTCGAGTGAATCGATCGATTCCCCGAACGACACCACTCCCGGGGCCGAGTGGCCCACGATCGTCCGACCGGCGACGCGCATCACGCCACGCGCGGCGATGCGAATCGAACCTTGGCCAACCGGACCAGCGTGAGCATTCGAATGCACCACCAACCCGGATCGATCTCGTACCAGCGATGGGACAACTTGGCGGAAGTCGGAGCCGCGTGGTGGTTGTTGTGCAGACCCTCTCCGGCGGTGAAGAACGCCAACCATTGCAGGTTTCCGGCTCGATTGGCGTAGGGCCGCCGGCCGAAGTGGTGTCCGATCCCATTCACCGCCGCCGATCCGGAGATGTACAGCACGGTGTGTCCGACGGCGACGACGGCACCCGTGAGCGGTCCGAGCAGGAACACGAGAACGGCGACTCCGATGGCCAGGCCCAGCAGAGAGCGGTCGAAGAGCCACCGATCCCAACGATCGGCCGGGAGGTCGCGTGCATAGCGAAGCGTCTCCACGTCGCGCGCCGCTCGTCTGTACAGCACGACGTTCGTCAACTGCACCCGTCCCCATCCGAGCAGCACGGGCGAATGCGGATCGCCCTCGACATCGGTGTACGCGTGGTGCTTGCGGTGAACGGCGACCCACTCGCGGGGCTTGATGCCGGTGCTGACCCACACGAGGACGCGGAAAGCGAAACGGGCCGGACCACGCAGAGTGAGAGCGCGGTGAGCCAACGCTCGATGGAGGTACACCGTGGTGACCACATTGGCGATCGTCATTGCGGCGAGCGACCCGAGGATCGCGGACACGAGCAACCTCATGAGCGGACCGTACCACCCGTGTCGGGCACTTCGGTTTCCGATCGGTTGTGCCAAAGTGACGAGAGTGAGAACGGACAGCGAATGAGCAGCCGAGCCGAGCGATTCGAGGAGCTCGACGACGAGTCGAAGGCCCGCTGGGCCAAATTCGGCCGTGGCGAGCGGATCTACTTCATCCAGCACGTGGGAATCGAAGTCGAGGAGGTCCGCTTCGACTACTGCCGAATGCGCCTTCCGTTTCGACCCGAGCTCGAGCAGCCGATGGGCGTCGTCCACGGGGGAGCGATCGCGACCCTTCTCGACGTGGTTGTCGTACCGGCCATCGGATCGCGGTACGGGGCCGACGTCGGATATTCGACGGTCGACATGCACGTGCAGTACCTCTCGGCACTCGTCAAGGAGGACGCCGTGGCCGAGGGCTGGATCGTGAAGAGGGGCCGCTCGGTCGTCTTCTGCGAAGCCGAGATCATCGGGGCGACGTCGGGCAAACTCATCGCTCGTTCCGTGCTCACGTACAACGTCTCTCCGGCCCGTCCGATGGGCGTCTGAAGCCGACCGTGTGCGGACGCTTCACATCGCTCACTCCTCCTGATCAACTGGCGAAGATCTTCGCCACCGCCGAGCCGACACCGACTCTCTTCGACGACTTCCGACCGAACCACAACGTCGCGCCGACCACTCGTGTCGCGGCAGTGGCCAACGATGCGGATGGCCGACGACGGCTCGGCCGTTTCCAGTGGGGTCTCGTACCGCATTGGTCGAAGGATCCGAGCGGTTCGGCCCGCCTCATCAACGCACGCAGCGAAACCGTCTTCGAGAAGCCCTCGTTTCGCTCGTCGGCCGCATCACGCCGCTGCATCGTGCCCATGGACGGCTTCTACGAATGGCGAACCGTCTACGAAACACCGCGGCCGGCGAAGTCGCCCAAGGAGCCGGTGTACGTCACCCGCACCGATGGCCAACCCTTGGCGGTGGCCGGCCTGTGGGCCTCGTGGCGGGACCCGAACCTCGGCGACGACGCTCCGTGGCTGCACACCTGTTGCATCGTGACGACCCAAGCCAACGCGACCATGGCCCCGATTCACGACCGCATGCCGGTCGTTCTCGAACACGACGATTGGTCGACCTGGTTGGACACCGCCCACTCCGACCGCAACGAACTGGCGTCGTTGATGATTCCCGCCGACGAGAACGTGCTCCGAGTGATCGACGTGGCTCCGATCGTCAACTCGATTCGCAACAACGGTCCCGAACTGATCGAACCGATCGCCCGCTAGACGGACGTCAGTCGCTCGCTTCGACCCGACCGGCGGCCCGCAACGCGGCGCGAATCCTCGCCGCGGCCGCTTCGAGTGCCTCGCGTTCGACCGTCGAAGCGGCATTGGCGAACGACAGATCGGCCATGTTCGCGGTGGGAATCACGTGCAGGTGGGTGTGCGGCACCTCGTAACCGGCGACGATGAGGCCGATTCGCTCGCACGCGAACGCGTCCATCTGGGCCCGACCGATCTCGTGGGCGACGGCGAAGAGATGCGCCGACAGATCGGGCGAGCAGTCGACCCAATGATCGATCTCCTCGCGCGGCACGACCAGCACATGTCCGTCGGCGATCGGGTTGATCGTCATGAACGCGACGCAGCGGTCGTCCTTCCACACGAAGGTTCCCGGAATACGGCCCTCGATGATGTGGGTGAACACCGTGGGCATCAGACCCATCCTCCCGACGCCGCGAAGACGTCACCGATGCAGTACGACGACTCGGGTCCGGCCAGGAAGCGCACGACCTCGGCCAACTCTTCGGGTCGGCCCATCCGGCCGATCGGAATCTGCGCGGTGATACCGGCGATCGAGATCGGGTCCATGGGGGCCAACAGGGGAGTGTCGACCCAACCGGGAGCCACCGCGTTGACGCGGATACCGAACGGAGCGACCTCCTGCGCGGTCGACTTGGTGAGCGCCACGATGCCGGCCTTGGCCGCGCAGTAGTGAGGGGCTCCGGCCGCCGGACGAAGTCCCATGATCGACGACACATTGATGATCGAGCCGGAACGTCGCGGCATCATGTGCCGAAGGGCGGCTCGAGTTCCGAAGAACGTGCCGTGCAGATGGATCCGGATCATCACGTCCCACTCGGCATCGCTCATTCCGAGCGTGACGTCGAGAGGTTCGAGTTCGTCGATACGGCCCTCGGCCCGCTTGACGGCATTGGCGAACGCTTTCTCATCACGCTCCGGGGCTCGCGGCGGCGCGATGCCGGCATTGTTGATCAACACGTCGAGTCGCCCGTGATGGGCCGCCACCCGATCGACCGCGGCATCGAAGGCCGCCGAATCGGTCACGTCGAACACCGCGGCCTCGCCGCCCACCTCGGACGCCACTTTGCCGGCCGCGGCTTCGTCGCGATCGCCCACCACGACATGCGCCCCATCGGCGGAGAGCCGCCGGGCGAACTGGGCTCCCAACCCGGATCCACCCCCGGTGACGACGACAACCATTCCGTTCAGATCTCTGGTCAGTGCACTGGCCCCCATGTCGAGAACCATAGAGCCGTCCCCACTCGTCTGAGTACTGTCGAGCCATGACCGAGAGAGGACCCGACGCCGCCACCGGTGACACGACGGCGTCGTCGACCTCCGTGTGGTCGGATGTGGCCACCTGGCCGAATCTGATCACGCTCCTGCGCCTGTGCTGCCTCCCCCTCTTCTTGTGGCTCCTGTTCGGTCGCGACGACCGTCAGGCGGCGGCCTGGCTCCTGGGCGCCCTGGGGGCGACCGATTGGGTGGACGGATGGGTGGCTCGCCGCTTCGACCAGGTGAGCGAGTTCGGCAAGATGTTCGACCCGACGGCCGACCGTCTGCTGTTCGTGGTCGCGCTCATCGCGATCATGATCGACGGCTCGGCACCCTGGTGGTTCTGTCTGGCCGTGCTCGTGCGCGAGGTGGTGTTCGGGGGAGTGGTCGCCGTGCTCACACTCTTCTTCGACATGGAACGCTTCGACGTCACCTACTTGGGCAAGTGGGCCACGTTCATCCTGATGTTCACATTCCCCGGTTTCGTGATGGGCGAGAGCGACATCGTGATCGACGAGTTCTTCACCGTGGCCGCGTGGATCATCGGACCCATCGGACTGGCGCTCAGCTACTACACCGCCTTGGCGTACGTTCCGACCATCCGGCGCAGCCTGGCCGATCGCTGATCATCCGTCGGGCGCTCGCCGACTACATTGTCCGGCATGGGTGTTCAAGAGGGGCTGCTCTACTCGAGCGATCACGAATGGGTGAAGGTCACGGGCCGAGTCGCTCGAATCGGCATCACCGATTTCGCGCAGGACGCCCTGGGTGACGTGGTCTACATCGAAGCTCCCGAAGTCGACCGGGTCGTCGTCTCCGGTGAGTCGTTCAGCGAGGTCGAGTCCACCAAGTCGGTGTCCGACATCTACGCACCGGTGAGCGGAACCGTCGTCGCCGTCAACGACGAGTTGATCGCCGACCCCAGCCTCATCAATTCCGAACCGTACGGTCGTGGCTGGATCTGCGAGATCAGCATGGACTCCGACGACGTGTCCCATCTGCTCGATGCGACGGCGTACTCCCGGTTGATCGGCGACTGAAGTGACCGCGTTCTGCCCGCAGTGCGGTGTGCGCAATTCCAGTGATGCCAGCCGATGCTCGTCGTGCGGCTCGCTGGTGACGGCCGACGCCGACCGCACGCAGGCTTTGTCCCGAGCCGACATCTTCGGGCCCGAAGCCGACGACGGAGCGACCCTCGGCACGCACTCGGCCGCCACGTTGATGGTGCGATCCGGCCCACAGGCCGGCGACCGCTTCACTCTGAGCGGAACACCCACCCGTCTCGGGCGTCATCCCGACAGCGACGTCAGCCTCGACGACATCTCGGTGTCGCGGCGTCATGCCGAAATCGAACGTCACGGTGTCGAGTACGTGCTGCGCGACGTCGGATCGCTCAACGGCACTTACGTCAACCAACGTCGCGTCGACTCGGTGGTTCTTCAGCAAGGCGACGAAATCCTGGTGGGTCGTTTCCGCCTGCTGTTCATCGCCCCGTCGGAGTCGGCGTGAACTCTCGCTCCACCGCCGAGCGTCCTTATCTCTCCATCGGAGAGGTTCTGGGTCTGCTCCTCGAGGAGTTCCCCGACGTCACGATCTCGAAGATTCGTTTCCTCGAGAGTCAGGGTCTCATCGTTCCCGAGCGCACGGCATCCGGCTACCGCAAGTTCTACGACGACGACGTCGAGCGTCTGCGGTTCATCCTGCGCGAACAGCGCGAGAACTTCCTGCCGTTGCGCGTCATCAAGGACCGCCTCGACACCCCTCCGCAGGGCACCGAGCGACCCGAGAGCGGCGAACGAACGGTCGAGCCCGTCGTCGAGGCCGCTCCGGCCCATCCGAGCACACGCGCGAGCAAAGCGGCGCCGGTGATCGTCGACAAGGCCCCCAAGCGACCGGCCCCACCCGATCCCTCCGACTCCATCGGTCGGCCGGCCACCTACACCCGGGCCGAGATCCTGCAGACCAGTGGGCTCGACGAGGCCACTCTGGCCGAGCTCGAGTCGTTCGGACTCGTGTCACCCCGCGCCGACGGTCGATCGGTGGGCGGACAGCCTCTCTTCGACGAACACGACCTGGCCCTGGCCGAGGTTGCCCGTGGCTTCGTCGACGCCGGACTCGACGTTCGCCACCTGAAGGCCTGGAAGATCGCGGCCGAGCGCGAGGCCGGCTTGTTCGAGCAGCGAGTCCTGCCGATCCTGCGCCGCCGTGCACCTGATTCCCGTTCCGAGGCCAACGCTCTGCTCGACGATCTCACCGAACTGGGTGGCCGCCTCCGGGCCATTCTGCTGGCCCGGTCACTCGGCTCCCTGCGCGATCCACGCTGACCCGAAACCGGGGTACTGTCGGCATCGTGATCGCACTCGAACTGATCGGTGTTCGCCTGGAGATGCCCGGGCGCGTGCACGTGGTGTTCCTGCGCGAGCGCGAAGGCGAGCGGCGAGTGCTCCCGATCTACATCGGCGAGCCCGAGGCCGCGAGCATTCAGATCGGCATGTCGGGCAAGGTTCCTCCGCGTCCTCTCACGCACGACCTCATGGTCGACGTTCTCGGTTCGCTCGGTGCCGATCTCGACAAGGTGGTCATCACCGACGTGAGCGAGGGAACCTTCTTCGCCGAGTTGCACCTCAAGTCGCGCCAAGGTCCGCTCACTGTCTCGGCCCGCCCTTCCGACGCCATCGCCGTGGCGGTACGCGCCGGTTGCGGCATCTACGTCGACGAATCCGTGATGGACACCGCTGGACGCATCGCTCAATTCGACGATGACGATTCCGACCAGGCTCCCGGCGAGGTCGACGAGCTCGTCGACGAGTTCCGCGACTTCATCGACAGCATCAAGCCCGAGGATTTCGCACCGTAGAACCCCCGGACCCGAGGTGAAGGTTGACGGTCGGGGAGGGCGGCCGTACCCTGCTACACCGTTGTAATTCCGTCGAGGGGGTTTCGTGAGCGACAAGACGTTTTCGGGAACGCAGGCCGCCGACATCGTCGGGATCTCGTATCGCCAGCTCGACTACTGGGCGCGCACCGACCTCGTTCGCCCGGCCGTGAACGATGCCAAGGGCAGCGGCACCCGTCGCCACTACAGCTACCGCAACCTGCTCGAACTGCGCATGGTCAAGAGCCTTCTCGATGCCGGCATTCGGCTCGAGTCGGTGCGTGAAGTCTTCGCGTATCTGCGCAGTCATGTCGACGACGACATCACCTCGGCCCACCTCGTGATCGAGGGTGCGAGCGTCATCCTCTGCCGGGGCGACGAACTCATCGACGTGGTGCGCCGGGGCCAGGGAGTCCTGAACCTCCTGCCGCTCGCTCAAGTGAAGGGTCAGGTCGACGACAAGATCGTCGCGCTGTATCCCGACCTCGCTCTGCGTCGCGTCAGTTGACGTGAGCGATACGCGGTTCTCACCGCTCGACGCCGAGCATCGTGCTCTCGGCGCCAAGATGACTCCGTTCGGCGGCTGGGACATGCCTTTGCAGTACCCGTCCGGAACCATCGCCGAACACGAGGCGTGTCGGCGCGACGCGGTCGTCTTCGACGTCTCCCATCTCGGCACGGTCCGGGTGGTCGACGGCTTCGACAGTCTCCAACGCGCTCTCACCAACGACCTGAACAAGATCGGGCCGGGTCGCGCCCAGTACACCCATCTCCTCGACCCCGACGACGCTTCGGTGCTCGACGACATCATCGTGTGGTGGCTTCCCGACGGACGCACCTTCGACGTGATGCCCAACGCATCGAACACGTCGAGTGTCGTGGCAGCCATCGGTGGTACCGACATCACGTCCACGCGGGCGGTCCTGGCGGTTCAAGGACCCAACGCACGAGTCAAACTCTCGTCGGTCTTCCCCGACGCGGCGGGCGTGAAGCGCTTCCATGTCGCGTCGCTCTCGTGGAACGGTGTCGAGTGCGTCGTGGCCGGCACGGGCTACACCGGTGAACCCGGCGTGGAAATCGCCGTACCGCGCGACGCCGCCAGCGAACTGTGGCGAGCCATCGTCGGCGCCGAGATCATGCCGGCCGGCCTGGGCGCACGCGACACCTTGCGACTCGAAGCCGGTCTGCCATTGCACGGCCACGAACTCGGTTCCGGAATCACCAGCCTCCAGGCCGGACTCGAATGGGTCGTCGCCTGGACCAAGGGCGACTTCCGCGGTCGCGCCGCGTTGGCCGCCGAGAAGGAACGGGGAGTGGGTCGCGTCCTGCGGGGGGTGGCCACCGAGGGGCGCCGCCCACCCCGGGCCGACTGCGCCGTCATCATGGGCGATCGAACCGTCGGCACGGTCACGAGTGGAAACTTCTCGCCGATCCTCGGCCACGGAATCGCCTTGGCCTTCGTCGAGCCGTCGGTTGCCATCGGCGACGCCGTCATGATCGACGTGCGGGGCTCGATGCTCGTGGGGCGCGTGGTCGACACGCCGTTCGTGAAGTAACGCGTTACTTGTTCGGCTTCATACGCGTCACTTGTTCGGCTCCATACGCGTCACTTGTTCGGCTTCATGCCGAAGAGCCCGCCGGCTGATTCGGCGAAGGCCGCCAACGGCGACAAACGCACCGCGAGATCGCCCAACGTCGACACGGCCTTGGCCACATCGGCGGGGAGCGAACCCACCTGTCCAAGAACTCCGTCCACGCGCTTGATCGTCGATCGCGCCTGCTTCACCCCGGCCTGCACCTGGGGAACGATCGCGCGAATGGGCGCTTCGATGTCGTCGAGCAACGAGTTCACGCGGCGCGCCGCGGTGTTCAGTTCGCGCATGGTGTCGTTGAAGTTCGCCAGGGTCTGCACGAGTTCTCCCGTGAGAGTCACCATGGTCTCCACGGCCTTGCCGGCCATGGCCACCGGGTTGACCCCGCCGAGGAGCGACATCACGTCGCCCAGACCATGGTTGTTCTGTTGGCTGCTCATGGCGCCAACCTACCGATCGGCGTACGAACTCAGCGGTTCGCACGTGCACACCAGGTTGCGGTCCCCGTACGCCGCGTCGATGCGGCTCACCGGCGTGCGGTACGTCGACCGACCGGCACCGATCTCACGGGAATATCCGCGGGTCCAGTCGCCCACGAGATCGGCCAACGTGTGGGGCGCGTGGCGAAGCGGACTATCATCGACCGAGATTCGCCCGGCCTCGACGTCGTCGATCTCGGCGCGAATGGCGATCATCGCGTCGCAGAACCGGTCGAGTTCGGTGCGCGTCTCGCTCTCCGTGGGCTCGATCATCAAGGTGCCGGCCACCGGGAAGCTCATGGTGGGAGCGTGGAACCCGTGGTCCATCAGACGCTTGGCGATGTCGTCCACGGTGACACCCGTCGCCTTCGTGATGGGGCGAATGTCGATGATGCATTCGTGCGCCACGAATCCTTCGCGCCCGGTGTAGAGCACGGGAAAGTGTGGCGCCAGGCGGCGGGCCACGTAATTCGCGTTCACGATGGCCATCTCGGTCGCGCGCCGCAGTCCATCAGGACCCATGAGCCGGATGTAGGCCCACGGAATCGGCAGGATGCCCGCCGATCCGACCGGCGCGGCCGAGACGGCGCCGACGACCGCCGAATCGTCGTGCGGATGACCGGGCAGGAAGGGCGCGAGGTGGGCCCGCACTCCGACCGGACCCACACCGGGGCCGCCGCCGCCGTGCGGGATGCAGAACGTCTTGTGCAGGTTGAGATGACTCACGTCCGCACCGAACTCACCGGGTCGAGCGGTGCCGACGAGAGCGTTCAGATTCGCTCCGTCCACGTACACCTGGCCGCCCACTTCGTGAACCAGTCGACAGAGTTCGACGATGCCGTCCTCGAACACACCGTGAGTCGATGGATACGTGACCATGATCGCCGCCACCCGCTCGCCGTGAGTCTCGAGATGACGACGCAGATCGTCGAGGTCGACGTTGCCCTGATCGTCACAGGCCACCACGACCACGCGCATACCGGCCATCACCGCACTGGCCGCGTTCGTGCCGTGAGCACTCGAAGGAATCAAGCACACGGTTCGGTCGGTGTCACCACGACTCAGGTGGTACGCCCTGATGGCGAGCAGGCCGGCCAGTTCGCCTTGGCTCCCGGCGTTGGGCTGCAGGCTCACCGCGTCGTAACCGGTGATCTCGCACAGCCATTGTTCGAGTTGGGTCACGAGGCGGCGATAACCCTCCGACTCGTCGGCGGGAGCGAACGGGTGGATGTCGGCGAAACCCGACCAGGTGATGGGCTCCATCTCGGTCGTCGCGTTCAACTTCATGGTGCACGAACCGAGGGGGATCATCGTCCGGTCGAGTGCGAGGTCGCGATCGGCCAGCCGACGCAGGTATCGCAGCATCTCGTGCTCGGTGTGGAACGAGTTGAACGCCGGTGCGGTCAGGATCTCGTCGTCCCGGAGGAGTTCGGCCGGCATACCGATGAGGCGCGCATCGAAGCGACTCAATCCGTCGACATCGACATCGACTCCGAGGGCGCGTAGCAGCGCGCACACCTCGTCGAGCGTGGTGGCTTCGTCGAGCGTGATGCCGAACGTCGTGGCGTCGACGTGCCGCAGGTCGAAGCCGGCACGACGAGCCGCGTCACCGGCCGCACCCGTCGCGTCGACGAAGGTGATCGTGTCGAACCACGTGTCGTGCACCAGCGAGTAACCGCCGTCGACGAGGGCCGCCGCGACCACGTCGGCGAGGCGATTGACCCTCGCGGCGATGCGTCGCAACCCGTCGGGACCATGCCAACTCGCGAACAAGCCGGCGATGTTGGCCAGGAGGGCCTGCGCGGTGCAGATGTTGCTGGTGGCCTTCTCCCGGCGGATGTGCTGTTCGCGCGTCTGCAGAGCCAGCCGAAGGGCCGGTCGACCGGCCGCATCGGTGCTCACACCCACGAGCCGACCGGGCAGGGTGCGTGCGTGGCTGTCGCGCGTGGCCATGAATGCCGCGTGCGGACCTCCGAAACCCATCGGCACACCGAATCGCTGAGCCGACCCGATGGCGATGTCGGCGCCGAGGCTGCCGGGGGAAACCAGGAGAACACACGCCAGCGGATCGGTGGCCACCACGGCCACCGCACCGTGGGAGTGGAGTTCGTCGATCGTCTCGCGCCAGTCGACCACTCGGCCGGTCGAGGTCGGGTACGAGAGCAACGCGCCGTACACCGACGACGCATCGAGTGGACCGCCGACGACCAATTCGATACCGAGCGGGATCGCTCGTGTGCGCATGACGTTGATGGTCTGCGGGTGGGTGTCGGCGTCCACGTAGAAGCGATCGGATGACGATCGTCCGATGCGCTTGGCCATGGTCATCGCTTCGGATGCCGCCGTCGCCTCGTCGAGGAGCGACGCGTTCGCGACCGGCAGTCCGGTGAGATCGACCACCATCGTCTGGAAATTGAGCAACGTCTCCAGACGGCCTTGACTGATCTCGGGTTGGTACGGCGTGTACGACGTGTACCAGGCCGGGTTCTCCAGAACGTTGCGCTTGATCACCGGGGGAGTGATGGTTTGCGCGTAGCCGAGACCGATGAACGAGCGTCGGGCGCGATTCGACGCGGCCAAGGCTCTCAATTCGGCGGTCACCTCCGGTTCGCTGATCGCGTCCGGGAGAGCGAGCGGTCCACGGCGCAGGATCGAATCGGGAATGGTGCGCTCGATGAGATCGTCGACCGAACTCGCGCCGATCACCGCGAGCATGTCGGCGATTTCGTCATGACGAATTCCGATGTGTCGCTCGTGGAACGAGGGAGAGAAGAGAGAGGAGAGCGATGACGCCAACGTGGTCGGGTTCATGGAAGCCTTTCGTCGATTGCTTCCCCCGCTGTCTCTCCGCCGAGGCGGACCTGAGAGCTTCGGCGCCTGCGCGCCTTTCCCCGTCGGTGCGGCGAACCGCTTTCCAGCGTTGTCTCGCCCATCCGGTCCGGTTGCCTGAGAGATTCCGGGGTGGTTGCTCCTTCGGCGCCCCGGTGCTGGCGGCACCGTTGCTCTCCCGGTGGGTTCAACGACGAGATCACCGTACATCCCGCTCGGCGGTCGAATGGGGACCGGCCGACCGGCATCGGGCATAGTGACGAACATGACCACCGCCAACGCTCTCGACACCGCCCGCCGCATCGCCGCACCCGTCGGCATGCTCGGTGGCGGCTTCATGCTCGACCCGTCCGTCCTCGGCGCCGGAAAGGAGGCGGGCTACCCGAATGGCTTCGTGTACTACGTGGTGGGTCGCGGCGGGGTCCTCGGCGACGTGCACGCCGATGTCGTGGTGAGCGCCTTCGGATTCTTCGCGCCCGACCTCGTCACGAAGATGTGGAACTCGCAGGTCGAGAGTCCGCGAGCGGCCGCCGATCGCTACACCGCCGGATGCCAGCAGTGGGGGAGGACTCGACTGTCCGGTTGGAGCGGAGCCTCGCGCCTGGCCGAGTTGCTGTCCACCGTCGTCGATCGAGCCGACCCGACCGGCCTGGCGCTCTTCGCCGGTTGGCGGACCCAGGCTCGCCCGTCGGACGCCGAGGCGCGCTGTTATCAGCTGCTCCACGTCCTGCGCGAGCTTCGGGGTTGCGTCCACATCGTGGCCGTTCTGGCCAGTGGCCTGACCCCCTTGCAAGCCGTGCTCTCGAACCCGACCGGTGGGCCCGAGACCGCTCAGCGTTTCGGCTGGACCGGCGACCTGCCGCCGGTCGATCGCGCGGCGTTCGATGCCGCCGAGAACCTCACCAACTCGTTGATGGCCGGCCACCTGTCGGTGCTCGGAGCGGCCGAACTGGCCGAACTCGGCGACCTCGTCGAGGCCGCCGCGAAGCACGTCTTCGGCGGGTGACGAGTCACATCATCGCGACGCTTTGACGGCCTCGTAGTCGGCGATGGCCGTGAGTTGCGCTCCGAGGGTCGCATCGACCCAACGCGAACCGGCACCCACCACGCGGTCGTAACTCGCCTGCGGAGCCGACAACTGTTCGTTGAAGTGAGGCATGACGCGCTCGGCGACCAACTCATACGAGCGAAGCGTCTGGTGCCAGTCG
>JBEAXP010000071.1:0-9915 GCA_041159745.1 Actinomycetota bacterium
GATCGGCTCGATGGTGGCGTCGCAGTTCTCGCAGGCGCAGAACTGGCCGCTGGGTTCGGCGATGGCCGTCCTCATGATCGGCGCCGTGCTGGCGGTTCTCATCGCCGCCTCGCTCGTCTACGTGATCGTTCCACGAGCGGTACGTCTCCTCGACCCGGTCGCTCAACGACTTCGCGCGGCCCGGCACGAGCGATCGGCGGCCGCGGTCGCCAAGCTCGGCTCGGAACCGGCTCGCGCGAAGCGAGTCGAACCGGTGCGGATGGCCATGAGCATCTGGACGGTCCTCGTCCTGCTCTTCATGTTCATCCCGATCGGTTTGGTGGTTCTGCATTCGTTCAACGGGGGAGTTTCGTTCACCATCTGGACCGGCAACCCGAGCAACAAGTGGTGGGGTGAGTTGTTCGACGGCGGTTCGACCTTCGCTCTCGCCCTCCGGTTCCTGGTGATCGTCGGAATCTTCATCGTGGCCAAGCGTCTCATCGCCGCGCGCAGCACGGTGCCAGTGCGTCGATTGAACTGGCTTGGTCCCATCGGTTTCGGCGTCGCGTTGATCGTGAACGGAGTCATCACCGATTGGTTCCGCGACGTGTTCGACTTCGTGAGTATCGGCGACGCGATTCGCAACTCGTTCCTGGCGGCATTCGGCGCGACCGTCATCGCCGTGATTCTCGGCGGCCTCTCGGGTGTCGCGCTCGCTCGTCGTCCCGGAACCTGGTCGAAGATCTTCATGGCGACGGTCTTCCTGATCCTCGTGACGCCCGAAGTGATGGACGCGATCGCCCTCGTCACCTGGTTCCAGCGCGTGTCCGATGTTCCGGTGCTCGGCTACGTCTTCAGTGAAGGCATCGGCCCGTTCAGCGGCGGAATCGCGAAACTGTGGGTGGGTCAGTCGCTGTATGCGAGTGCGGTGGTCACCCTGATCGTGCGGGCTCGTCTCGCCGGTCTCGACGAGTCGCTCGAAGAGGCCGCCGCCGACCTCGGGGCCACGCCGGCGCGGGCCTTCCGCCAGATCACTCTGCCGCTCATCTCGTCGGCGCTGGTGGCCGGCGGGTTGCTGTCGTTCACGCTGTGTCTCGACAACGCGGTGATCTCCACGCTCGTGAGCGAGGCCGGCTCCACCACCTTCCCGGTGGCGTTGCTCGGTGCCACCAAGAGCACCATCAAGCCCTTCTGGGGTGTGGGCGCGGTGGTTCTCTTCATCGTGACGATGGCGGCGTTGGTGTTCGTGGCCCGTGTTCTGCGGCGCTCGGGCGAGTCGTCGAGCCAGATCGCCGCCACTCTCGCCGGCAGCTGACCTTCCATGCGTGTCGCCGTGGTGGGCGCCGGCCTGGCCGGGTTGAGCGCCGCCGAGTCGCTGGCATCGGGCGGAGTCGACGTCGTTCTGCTCGAAGCGACCGATCGCATCGGCGGCCGAGTGCGCACCGTCTCGCTCGGCGATCAGGTGGTGGAGACCGGAGCCGAATGGGTCGACTCGACGCACTGGCGCATGCACGAATTGATGGCTCGCTACGGAGTCGAACGCGAAGGCGAAGGAATGGTTTGGTCCACCATCCGTCGTTGGCTGTATTGGAACGGCGTTCGATACGCGGGTGAGCGCATCGGCGAGATCGATCCGCGAGCGGTCGACGAACTCGATCGCTACGACGAGTTCGTCGATGCCACGGGTGACGCGTTGCCGGATCCGTCTCGGCCGTCGACTCACCCCGACGCGGCCCGCCTCGATTCGCTGTCGTTGGCCGATGCGATGACCCAACTCGATCTCGGGGCGGTCGCGCGCTTGTTCGCTCGTCGGAACTCGCAGGGCGAGTTCGCGGCCGAGCCCCACGACGTGTCGCTTCTCTTCGTCGCGCAGCAACGCGCGCAGGAGCGGGTCGAACTCGAGCGCATGGGCGTCGAGTTCCGAGCCCACCGCGTGGTGGGTGGCCTCTCGCGAGTCGTCGACGGTTTGCGTCGAGACGTGAGCGCGAAGGCCGAGGTGCGCACGGGCTCGCCGATCGTGTCGATCGATCAGTCGGACCGGTCGGTTCGCGTCGTGGTTGCCGATGGCTCGACCGTGGCTGCGGATCACCTCGTGTTGGCGGTGCCCCTCGGACCGCTCCGGTCCGTCGAGTTCGGAACCCCGATGTCGGACGAACTCCGACGAGCGGTGCATGGACTCGGGTGGGGTCACATCACCAAGACGGCCGTTCGGTTCGCGCATCGCGAGTGGTTGCCCGGTTACGGGACCACCGACTCCGTCAGCCAACGTCTCTACGAGCCGACCATCGACCAGGCCGGAGAGCCGGGGGTGCTCATGGCGTACTGCGGTGGCGACGGCGGACTCGAACTGGCCGCCCGATCCGAGGACGAACGCATCGCGATGATCGCCGCCGACATGCGAACCGTGCACGGAATCACGGCCGACGCCATCGGTGCGGTGTCGCAGGCCTGGCCCAACGTTCCATTCGCGCGCGGGGCGTACTCGGTGTATCGACCCGGTGAGGTGCTGCGCTACTGGGACGTGCTGCGCGCGCCGTGGGGGCGAGTGCACCTCGCGGGCGAGCACGTGGCCACCTGCACCGGCTACATGGAGGGGGCGGTCGAGTCGGGTCGCACGGTGGCCGCGCGGATCCTCGCCGACTAGCGTTCAGCGCGTCATGGACAAGCCGCCAAGTAGTCAGTCGCCGCGCATCGCCGTTCTTCCCGACACGGCACCCGAGTGGATGCGCGAGGCGGTGACGGCCGCCGGAGGTGAACTCTCCGCCATCGATCGCGCCGACGCGCTCGTGTGGGGAGCCGCGCGCGATCCGCAGGGACTCGAAGCGGTGCTGGCCGAGTCCGATCACCTCCAATGGATCCAGTTGCCGTTCGCCGGGGTGGAGGAGTTCGCCCACCTGATCGACGATCGACGACTGTGGACCTGCGGCAAGGGCGTGTACGCCGAACCGGTGGCGGAGATGGCCGTGACCTTGTCGCTGTTCGGATTGCGCGGCCTTCACTCGTATTCGCGCGCCAAGGAGTGGTCGCGTCCGATCGGACGCAACCTCATCGGTGCTCGCATCACGATCCTCGGAGGGGGTGGCATCACCGAGCAGATCGTTCGTCTGTTGGCCGGGTTCGACTGCCACATCACCGTCGTGCGCAATCGAGTGAGCGACATGGACGGCGTGGATGTGGTTCTCGAAAGCGACCGTTACCTCGACGCGCTCCCCGGTGCCGACGTGGTGATCCTGGCCCTGCCGCTCACCGCCGACACGATCGGATTGATGGGGCGGAACGAGTTCGAGGCCATGGAATCGCACGCGTGGCTCGTCAACGTGGCGCGAGGCAAGCACGTGGTGACCGACGATCTGGTGTGGGCCCTGCAGAACGGAGTGATCGGCGGCGCCGCTCTCGACGTGACCGACCCCGAACCGTTGCCGGCCGGTCACCCGTTGTGGTCGCTCGACAACTGCGTGATCACGCCGCACGTGGGCAACACTCCCGAGATGGCGGTGCCGTTGCTCAGCGAGCGCATCGCGGCGAACGTTCGGGCCTGGTTGGACGGTCGCGAGTTGATCGGGCCGGTCGACCCCGAACTCGGTTACTGAACTCGGCGCTACCCGCACCGCAGCCTTAGCCTCGACGTCATCGGCGCGTACTACGACATCCTCGGCGTGTCACCCACGGCGACAACGGACGAGATCCGCTCGGCCTATCGCGCACTCGCACGCCGTCATCACCCCGATGCGGTCGCGGCGGCCGGGGGAGCGGCGCCACCGGGGGCCGACATGGCGGCGATCAATCGTGCCTGGTCGGTTCTGGGTGATCCCGGTCGACGCGCACTGTACGACGCGTCGTTGCGCAACGGAGTGGACGAGGCTCCGCGCAACAACCGGTCGACCGTCAGCGCGCCGACGGCACCGAGTCACACGTACGCACGACCCAACTTGGCGCCACCGCGTTTTCCTTGGCGCTTCGTGCTGGCCCTCGTCGTGCTCGGAACCGCGGCCATTCTCATCATCGGTGCCCTCACCGATCCGGCCGGCCCGGCGCCGATAGACAACTTGATCCAGCCCGGCTCGTGTGTCGACATCGACGATCAACGGCAGGAGGCCTTCGAAGTGCCGTGCAGCGGATCCCATGAGGCGGTCGTTGCTCAACTCGTACCGTTCGATGCGTTCTGCGCGCCCGGTGAGCAGGGGTTCCGTGATCGCCAGGGCATGGGCCAGGTGTGTGCGGTCCTGTCCGAGCGGTAGCGTGGCGTCTCGCTGGGGCGATTAGCTCAGTCGGCTAGAGCGCCACGTTCACACCGTGGAGGTCATCGGTTCGAGCCCGGTATCGCCCACCAGTCCACGGCCCGGTCGAACGACCGGGCCGTTTGTTTTCGTCCGGTCGAATGACCGGGCCGTTTGTTTTCGTCCGGTCGAACGACCGGGCCGTTCGCTGACTGCGGTTGGGCCCGACCGGTACTCTGTCGCCCGTGCGGCGCACCTGCGAACGACTCGGTTGCGGTCAGCCGACGGCCGTCGTCTACGGAATGAGCGAGGGTGCGTCGGGATCGATGACTCTGTGGATCGATCGCTTCGTCCCCAAGGGCAAACCCCTCGACGACGCGCGTGGAGCGCTGTGCGTCACGCACGGTGAGCGGCTCACCGCCCCCGTCGGCTGGTCGTTCGAAGACCGCCGTGAGCGCGCGCCGCGTCTCTTCAAACCCTCGGCCGACGACCGCCCGAATCTCACGGTCGTGCCCGACAAGCCGGCCAAGACTCGCCGTGAACGAGCCAAGGACCTCCCTCGTCCGAGTCTGTTCAACGAGGCCGCCGACGCGCCCAAGCCGGCCGCGGTCGTGCCACAACCGGTCGTGCCACAACCGGTCGTGTCGCAACCAGTGGCGCCGATGCCCGATCCCGAACCGCGGGTGGTCACGCCCATCCTGAAGGAATCGCAACGGGTCGATCCCGACGACGAACGTGGAGCCGACGAGACCGGCGACATCACGGGTTCATGGGTTCCCCATTTCGATCCGGACGACGATCTCGGCGGCATGCTCGACGCCACCGGACCAATGCTGCGTGATGCGTTCCGCCCGCGTCACAACGGTCGCGCCCGCGACTGACCCATGGATCTGCGCATCGAACTGGCCACCTCGGCCGATTCCCATCGACTGTTCTCGTTCGTCGACGATCTCGGCGACTATCCGGCGTGGATGGGTCTGGTCCACGCGGTCAGCCTCGCCGCCGACGACACGTGGGACGTCGAACTGCGGGGCCGCATCGGACCCTTCGCCCGCTCGAAGAAGCTTCGGATGACGCGCACTGCGCTCGACGCACCGAACCATGTGCGATTCGAGCGATCCGAGACCGACGGCCGTCAACACGGTCGCTGGGTCCTCGATGCGAAGGTCACGTCAGCCGCCGGTGGGTCGAACCTCACCATCGATCTCCACTACTCGGGACGGCTGTGGTCGGCCGTCGTCGAACGCGCGCTCCTCGACGAAGTGGAAGCGAGCAAGGCTCGATTGTCGGCGCTTCTGGCCGGCTGATCGATCAGCCGGCGGCGAAGGCGGTCCAGCGGCCGTCGGCGCGTCGTTCGAGACGAAGGTCGAGATCGAAGCATTCGGACAGCCGTTCGGCCGTGAGCGTCGACTCGATCGGTCCCCGGGCGAGAACCGTGCCCTGCCGAAGCATCAGCACATGCGTGATACCCGGAGGAACCTCGTCCACGTGGTGGGTCACGAGAACGAGTGGCGGTGCCGTCGGGTCGCCGGTGATGTCGCTCAGTGCGCGCACCAACTGCTCGCGGCCGCCCAGGTCGAGGCGGGCACTCGGCTCGTCGAGCAGGAGCACGGCCGGGTCATTCATGAGCGAGCGAGCCAGCAGCACTCGCTGTTGTTCGCCCGACGACAGCGTGGAGAACGAGCGACCCGTCAGGTGGCCGACACCCATGCGATCGAGGCATCCGCGGGCTCGGGTGCGGTCGGCCTCGTCGTACTGGTGCCACCACGGTTCGAGGGCCGCGTTCTTGGCGGTCATCACCACATCGAGGGGGTCGAGCGCTCCGCGCAGCTCCATGGCGAAGGATGCCGAGACGTAGCCGATTCGTCGGCGCAGTTCACGCACGTCGGTCGATCCGAGGGTCTCGCCGGCGACGCTGACCGAACCGCGGGTGGGGTGCTCGTACATCGCGGCGATTCGAACGAGCGTGGTCTTGCCCGAACCGTTGGCTCCGAGAATCAGCCACCGCTCGTTGGAGCGGACGCGCAAAGAGACTCGATCGAGGATGATGCGACCATCACGAACGAACGTGATCGCGTCGAGGTTCAAGGGATCGCTCATCGCCCGCCAATTGTGCCCGAATCGCCCGACTCGCGACACACGCGAGTGACCGATCCGGAGAAGTGCGGTTCGGTACTGTTTTCACGATGACCGGACGACTGCGCCCTCGATTCGCGTCGTTCGTTGCTCTCGCGGCTCTCGTTGTCATCGGAATCGGCGGAATCGCCGTGCCGTCGATGGCCATCACCCCTCGGTCGGCGGCCGAACGCGCCGCCGACGACATCGAAGCCGCTCGCGAGCGCGCCAACGCCGCCGCGCAGGCATTGTTCGACGCCGAGTCACGACTCGACGGCCTCCAGTTGGAGGAAGAGACGACGGCTCGAGAAGTGGCCGACCTCGAAGCGCGGGCCAACGCGTTGTCGACGACCGTTCAGGAGCTGGCCGTGCGCCGCTTCATGACGGGATCGGGGAGTGTTCCACTCCTCTCGGGTCTCGACGGGCCGACCGAGCGGGTTCAGAAGGAGTTCTTCGTCTCCCTCGCGACCGATACTTCCCAGGCGACTCTCGACGAGTTCGACGCGGTCGCGTCCGTTCTGGCCGACTAACGCGAGCAACTCGTGGCGCAGCAGGCCGAGACGGCGCGTGCGATCGTCGATTTGGAGGCGGCCAAGAAGCGGGCCGACGACGAACTCGAACGCCTCAAGGAAATCGAAGCCAAGCGACTCGCCGACGAGAAGGTGCGCCAGATCCTGGCCGCCCGTCGCCAGGCTGCTTTGCAGTCGGGGGCGTTCACCGCCGGCGCGACGGTGTTCCAGCGCTACGGGACTGCCGGTTTCCTCTCGAGCGGCGTCTATCTCGACGGTTCGATCATCTGCCCGGTGTTGGGTTCGACGGCTTTCGGTGACACCTGGGGCGCGCCACGCAGTGGTGGTCGACGCCACGAGGGTGTCGACATGCTCGGTCCGACCGGTCTGCAACTCGTGGCGGTGGTGTCGGGCTTCGTGACGTTCAAGACCGGACTCCTCGGCGGCCTCGTCGCGACGCTCGAGGGGGACAACGGCAACACGTACTTCTACGGCCACCTCAGCGCGTACGAGGGATCGAGCCGAGTCGTGGGCCAAGGTGATGTCATCGGCTATCTGGGCGACACCGGCAACGCGCAGGGCACTCCGCATCTGCACTTCGAGATCCGGCCCAATCGTGGTCGGCCGGTCAATCCGTATCCGTCGGTTCGTGCCGCCTGCTGAGGAGTGCGCAAACTAGGGGGGTGAGCGACCCGTCCCGCGACACTTCCCGCGACTCGTTGGTCGACGGTCTCACTCGAGTGGTGGGGGCACCGGTCGAGAATTTGGCGCGTCTGTCGGGTGGCGCGTCGCGCGAGACCTGGAGCTTCTCGGCCGGGGGTCGACGCCTCATCCTGCAACGGCAACGTTCGGGCGACGTTCGCGACATGGGGGTGGAAGCCAATGTTCTCCGCGCCGCGCATGCCGCCGGTGTTCGAGTCCCCGAGTTGCTCGCGAGCGGAACCGCCGATTCGCCCATCGGCTCGTCGTTCATGGTGTTGTCGCACGTCGACGGTGAAACCATCGCGCGCAAGATCCTTCGTGACGACACGTTCGCCCGGGCGCGCCAGGTGCTCGTCGGCGATCTGGCGGCAGCGTTGGCCCGGCTCCACTCCATCGACCCGTCGAACATCGCGGGACTGCCGGCCACCGATCAAGTGGCGCAGTATCGAACCACTCTCGACGACCTCAACGCGTCGCTCGATCAGGCCCATCCCACGTTCGAACTCGCGTTTCGCTGGCTCGAGGCGAATCGCCCCGAGTCGGCCCGCCGCTCGCTCGTGCACGGCGACTTCCGCCTCGGCAACGTGATGGTCGGGCCGGACGGGTTGCGAGCGGTGCTCGACTGGGAACTCGCGCACGTCGGCGATCCGATGGAAGACCTTGGTTGGTTGTGCGTGCGGGCGTGGCGATTCGGTTCGCCGTCTCCGGTGGCTGGCGTCGGCTCGTACGAGCAACTCATCTCGGCCTACGAACGCGAAAGCGGTTTGAGCGTCGATCCCGACGTGGTGCGCTGGTGGGAGGTCCTCGGCACGTTGAAGTGGGGGATCATGTGCATGATCCAGGCGAGTTCGCACCTGCTCGGCTTGGCTCGGAGCCACGAACTGGCGGCGATCGGCCGGCGAGTCTGCGAGAACGAGTACGACCTGTTCCTCGCGCTCGACGGCCGCTGGGAAGGACTCGGTGTGCGATGAGCGAACTCCACGACATCCCGAGCGCCGCGCAGTTGGTCGAAGCGGTCCGCGAGTGGCTCGAACGCGACGTCCTCACGTCGACCACCGGCCGTGTGCAGTTCCACACCCGGGTGGCGATGAACGTGCTGGCCATGGTCGAACGCGAACTGGCGCTCGGTCCCGATCAGCGTGCGGCCCATGCGGCGCGCCTGGCCGACCTCGGAGTGGCCGACGATCACGAGTTGGCGCGGGCCATTCGCGAGGGTCGACTCGACGATCGGATGAGCGACGTCGTCGCGGCCGTGCGCGCGACCGTGGTCGACAAGTTGAAGGTCGCGAACCCGGGCTATTTCGAGTCGCGCTGATCGCGCGTCGAGAGTTTCACCGGCTGCCCGGCCGCCAACTGCCCGCAAGCGGCCGCGATGTCGGTGCCGCGGTTCTGGCGAACGGTGGCGTTCACGCCGAGCGCTTCGAGGCGATCGCGGAATTCGTGAACGTGCATCTTGCTCGATCCGCGCACCTCGTATCCGGGTGTGGGATTGAGCGGGATCAGGTTCACGTGCGGAGCCAGCGTGAGCGAGTGGCACAGTCGAGCCAGTTCGGAGGCGTCGCGGTCGCGGTCGTTGACGCCCGAGATCAGAGCCCACTCGAAGCTCAGGCGGCGGCCCTTGATCTCGAGGTACTCGTCGCATGCTTCCATGAGCATCGCGATGGGATAGCGCTTGTTGATGGGAACGAGCTCGTCACGAAGTTCGTCGTTCGCGGCGTGCAGACTCACCGCCAGGTTCACCGGCAAGGGACGGTCGGTGAGCCGCTTGATGCCGGGCACGATTCCGACCGTCGACACCGTGAGGTGGCGGGCCGACATTCCGACGTCGTCGTGCAGCCGAACCAGGGATTCCCACACGGGCTCCTCGTTGGCGAGTGGCTCGCCCATTCCCATGTAGACCACGTTGCTCACGCGGCGCCCGAGCGACTTGGCGCGCTGGGCGGCCCGCACCACCTGTTCGACGATCTCTCCGCTGGCGAGGTGACGAGTGAATCCGGCCTGGCCGGTGGCGCAGAAACCGCACGCCATCGCACAGCCGGCCTGAGTGCTCACGCACACGGTGGCGCGGTCGGAGTAGAGCATGAGGACGGTCTCGATCCGGCTGCCGCCGTACAGCTCCCACAAGAACTTCACGGTCTTGCCGCGGTCCGATTCGGCTTCGGTGACCGGGGTGAGCGCCAGGGGCAGCGCTTCGTCGACGCGCGATCGCAGCGCCTTGGGCAGATTGGTCATCGAGTCGGGAGTCGCGAGCTCCTTGTAGAGGCCGTTCCACACCTGGTCGATGCGATAGCGCGGTTCTCCATCGAGGATCCGCGACAGATCGTCGCGCGTCGCCTGGTAACGAGTCGTCACGATTGGCCGGCGAGGCGGGAATACTCGGTCATGCGGGCGCG
>JBEAXP010000108.1:0-6455 GCA_041159745.1 Actinomycetota bacterium
GAGATCACTCTGGCCGATCTCACGCGGATGGCCCTGCGAATGGACCCCGACCGTGTGATCGTCGGCGAGGTTCGCGGAGCCGAAGCCTTTCCGATGCTCCTGGCCATGAGCCAGGGAAACAACGGTTCGATGTGCACTCTGCACGCCGACTCGACGCGGGCGGTGTTCGCGAAGTTGGCCGCGTACGTGTCGATGGCCAACACCGGTCTGCCGGTCGACGTCGTGAATCTGGTGATCGCCAACGCTGTGCACATCGTCGTGCACATCGAAATCGTGGGCGGGCGTCGTCGGATCACGAGTGTTCGTGAGGTCGTCGATGCCGACGGCCCGCGCATCGTGTCCAACGAGATCTTCCGCGCCGTCGATGCGGGTCCCTCATCGACGGCCTTTCCGATGACCGGAGACCTGCGTGAGATCCTCGAGCAGCACGGCTTCTCGTCGACACCAGCGGTGTGGTCATGAGCGTCGGTGTGGTGGTGGCCGGTGCCTGTGCGGGAGTCGGCGCGCTCACTCTTCTGGCGGGCCTGCGCGGCGTGCGTCCGGCGATGGTGGTGGCAACGCGCAGCTCGCGTCGGCCCAAACGGGACGAATCGGCGCTGAGCGAAGGGCTGGCCGTCTGGATCGAACAGCTGCGTGACACCTTGGCGGGCGCCCGGGGTCTCGAACAAGCCCTGGTGGTGACCGCCGAGACGGCTCCCGACGTGATTCGCGATGCCGTCGCTCGATTCTCATCACGGCTGTCGTTCACCTCGTTCGCGTCCGCGGCCCGTCAGTTCGCCGATGAGGTCGATCACCCCACCTGCGACTTCGTGACGGCTGCCCTCATCGTTGCGGCCGAGCAACAAGTACGAGACATGGGTGCCCTGCTCGACCAGTTGGCGAGTAGTTGCCGAGACGACGTGGCCATGCAGCGACGCATCTGGGTGTCACGGGCGCGGACGCGAAGTGCGGTTCGCATCATCTCGTTGGTGATCGTGCTCTTCGTGGTCATGTTGTTCGTCTTCAATCGCTCGTACCTGAGTCCCTACGGATCGCCCGAGGGGGCCGTGGTGATGACGCTGATCGTTCTTCTCTTCGGTGTCTCACTGGTCGGCATGCAGAAGCTGTCACGCATCGACGTCGCACCGCGCTTCGTTCGTTCGGAAGGAGTTCGACCGTGATGGATGTGTTGTGGGGGTCGATGGCTGGTTTTGGAGCCCTGCTCGTTCTGAATGCTCTCCGTGGTCCGCGCCTCAGCCCGGCCCTCGATCGTTACTCGCCTCGATTCGGCGATCGCGTGGAGCCTCGGCCGCTGGTGGCTGCCTTTGTGAACGTCTTTCCATCCGCACCAGCCGATCTTCTCGTCACCGGCACCACACCCGAGCGACAGGTGTTCGAGCGCCTCGTCTGCGGAACCTCACTCGCCGTTCTCCCGCTGATCAGCGGAATGGCGATGAGCATGGGAGGGGTATCGCTCCCTCCGGTTCTCGTTCTGATCCTCGTCGTCGGGGGAGCAGCCCTCGGTCTGTGGCTTCCGAGTCTCACCCTGGCGAAGAAGGCGCGCCGTCTGCGACGGGAGATGCGCAGTTCTCTCTCGGGCTATCTCGATCTGGTGGCGATCATGCTGGCGGGTGGCGCGGGCATCGAGACCGCTCTCAGTGCAGCCGCCCGAGTCGGAGCTGGACCGACCTTCGATCTGGTGAACGACGCACTCCGCGTGGCCCACTCGACTCGCCGGTCCCCGTGGGAACTGCTGGCGGAACGTGGACGCGAGGTGGGGCTGCGTGAACTCCCCGAACTCGCGGCCAGCGTGAAATTGGGCGGAGAGCAGGGAGCCCGCATGACGGCCTCGCTCGTGGCCAAGGCGGCGTCTCTACGTGCCTCGCACATGGCCGACATCGAAGCCTCGGCCAACTCGTCGACCGAACGCATGGGCCTTCCGATGGTCCTGATGTTCGTCTCGTTTCTGGTGCTCCTGGGTTACCCCGCGGTGCACCTCATCAGTCGAGGGTTCTGACGAATCCTCGTGAACAACAAACAAACCAAACAGGAAAGGACAACAACAATGAATCAGTTCCGTCAGATGTGGGACTACTACACCATCCGACTCGCCGCCTCGCGTGAGGCCGATCGTGACCGTGGGGAAGTGAGTGCCACGACCGTCGTGCTGGCCGCCGCCCTCATCGCCCTCGCCATCTCGGTCGGTGTGATCGTCACCAACAAGGTGACCAGCAAGGCCAACGATCTGGATCTCGGCTGAGGCCCCGATGCGAGTGTCCAGGGATCGAGGATCATCGACGGTCGAGTTGGTGATCCTCGTTCCCGCCCTCGTTCTGCTCGTCCTGGTCTCACTTCACACCGTCATGTTCTTCTACTCGTCGCACATTGCGCAGGCCGCCGCCGCCCGGGGTGCCGCGGTGGGTGCGTCGTCGACAGGCAGTGTCGACCTGACCGCCCAACGATCTCGTGAGTCGGCGGCTGCGTTCGTGGCCGAAGTGAACAGCGCAGTGGTCGGAACGCCGGTCGTGGAAGTGACGACTCGTGAGGTTCGTGTCACCGTCGAGGTCGATGTGCCCGACATCGTGCCGTTCGTGCGGTCGACCGTGCGTCGAACGGCGATCGAGCCCCGCGAACTGGTGGTACCCGAGGTGTCGCGATGACAGCCACTCGTTCGGCGACGCGCGATCTCGGCAGTGTGGCCGTGGAAGTCGTCTTGCTCACTCCCGTTCTCATCGTGTTCACCCTGTTCGTCGTCTTCGGAGGCAGGGCCACCGAGGCGATGACCGATGTGCGTCACGCCGCTGATCAGGGAGCACGGGCGGCTTCGATGGTGTCGAGAGATCGAATGGAGATGGTGGCTCGGGAGGCGGTGCTGACCGACCTTCGCAACCGCAACATCACGTGTTCTGAGCCCGGAGTCGCCACGTCGCTCGATGAATCTCGTCGATTCGTGACGGTCTCGGTCACGTGTCGTCCGAACGATCGTGATCTGGGTTTGCTCGATGTGTCGATGCCTGAACTCCGTGCGTCTTCCACCGAAGTGATCGACACGTATCGAGGTGGTGACTGATGAGAGATCGCGGAATCGTGTCGGGATTCGTCGTGTGCCTGACCCTGACTCTGACGGCCGCGACCGGGCTGGCGATCGACGCCGGCCGGCTGGTGGCATCGCATGTGCAAGCGGCCGATCATGCCGAGAACGCGGCTCGAGTGGGTGCGCAGGAGATCACGTTGATTCGTGCGGGTGTCCGGGCGCTCGACCCCGTGAAGTCCGGCCAGGCGGCTCGCGCTTATCTCGAGGCTCATGATCTCGACGGCGACGTTCGGGTGTCGGGTCGATCGGTCACGGTGACCGTGCGGCGTGAACAGCCGACGGTCATCCTCGATTTGCTCGGAATCGCAACGCAGCAGACATCGGCGTCGCGCACGGCCACGGTGGTGGCGGGATGAAGCGCATCGCACGTGGAGCGGGTGTTCTGGGTGTCTTGGTGGTGGCGGCTCTGGTCGTTTCGAATCGCTTCGGTACCCCCGATCCCACCGCCTGGTCGAAGGTGCCCGGATCGGTTCGTCACTCGCTGAAAGAGATCACAGCCGGCCGAATCGATGCTGCGCTGATCTGGCAGTGGTGCGGGTGGGCTCTGTGGATCTGCTGGGGGTGGGTCGTTGCGACTTTCGCATCGGGACTCGTCCGCCGAACCGGAGTGCGATGGACACCCGGCGCTCGTCTGGCCGCTTTCGTGTTGGGTGTGGCGGTTCCGGTGGCCACGGTCCTGGCGCCGGCTCGTCCGGCCGTCGTCGTGGAAGTCGAGGATTCGCGCGGCGCCATCGGCGTGACGGACCAACCGAGCGCACGCGATGGTTTGTCGACTTTCGGTGTGGGATCGGCCTTGATCGGGGCGGGCGTGTACTGGCGTGTTCGTTCGCGTCGGGAGCAGTTGCTTCGTTCCGGTGACACGGTGGACGAAGCTGTTCTGCACGAGAGCATCGACGATTCCGATGCGCACCTGGTTGCCCGTATCGATCTCGGAGTTCGGCACCTCGTTCTGCAGGGTCGCGCTCCGTCGTACTTGGTGGTCACCCCGAATCGCGATGTCGTGGCCGAGTTCGATTCATCACCCAAGCCGACCCCCGTGTGGGCGGTGCACGGATCACGGTCGTTGGTTCTCTCCGCCGACACATCGCTCCGTGAGATCGGCGAATTCGATGGGATTCAGCCTCCGTTGCTGTTGCACGTCGGTACGACCGCGGCCGGCCAGGTGTGGGTGAACCTCGATATTCGGAACGAATTCGTGGTCGACGAACGGGGTGAAGGCGGAGTGTGGTCGGCAGTCGTGAACGGAGTCGCGTTGTCACCGTTCACGTCACGGCTCGGATTGGTATCGAATGTCGACAACGTTGCGGTGTTCGGTCGTCGGGTGTTTCGAACGGCGTCGGCCCGTCAGACCCTTGACTTGGCGCGTCGAATCGGAGAGTCGGTGGCCATCGCCGATGGCGAGGACGAGCGAGACGTGGAAGTGAGCGATCTGGTGATCAGACGTGGCGCGCCCAGCGATCGCGCCCCTGGACTGTCGTTCGAGGACGGAAGATGGCGTTTGATGCCGTTCGGCGTCGATATTCGCCCGGTTGGCTCGGGTGGCGACGAAATCGAGAGGATTCGTCGATTGCTGGGCGATCCGCTACCGGTCATCGAGACCCTCGTTCCGACCGACGAGCCGGTCGTTCTCTCGAGCGACTGGTCGTTCATGGCATCGATTCTCGGATCACCCGAAGTCGTTCACGTGTCGGGACGTCGAGTCGATTTCGAACGCGCAAAAGCCGAGGAGCTCGTGATCTGGTTGAGCCTGCACCCCGAGCAGCGGAAGCGATCTCTGGCCCGAACGGCGCTCTGGAACGCACCGGTGAAGGACGCAACGTTCTCGAACATGACGGCCGATGCACGTCGCGCTCTCTCGGCCATCGAGACGGCCGACGAACCGTGGGTGGGCATCACGATGACCGACGACCTTCCGCTCCATCCTCGGGTCACCAGCGATTTGGCGATTCTGCGTGATTGCTTCGAGAAGGCTCGGCGTTACCCCGAAGAGAGCGGCCTCGAGGTCGTGCGGTACGGCCTCGAGTTCGTTCGCGGGACACCCTTCGCCACCTCGTCGTATCTGTGGCCCGACAATGTCGGTGTGGCAACCGAAGCGGCCGTGCTCGTGGTGCGAGCCGCACTGCTCATGGCTGAGATGTGCCAGCAGAACGGAGACGTGGCCGGCGTGTATTGGGCGACGGCGAAAGGGTTGCTGGCGATTCCCGGCCACGACGAACTGGTTGGCATCCGGATGAGAACTCACGCCGACCTCGGCGACATGTCGGCGGTTCGAGCCGAATGGGACGCGTATTGCCGACTCCTGGCGGCTGACGATTGGAACGGCGCCGAGCCGTCACCGAAGTTGGTGGATTTGTGGCGACGACTGAACGGTCTCAGTCCGGCGCGGTGATCAGCGCCCGAACTGGAGTACTGCCACCATCGACGCATTGATGATGCCGAAGATGGTTGTCAATTGAATGAGCTGAGTACGCATGAGCGAGTGGACTTCTGTGCGAAGGTCGGCAATGCTCGAGTGCACCTGGGAGAACTCGGCTCGAATCTCGGCCTTGTGAAGTGCAAGGTCTTTGTTCGTCACGATGTCGGACCAGTTGTAGGGCGGAAGGGCTTCCATCAGGCGTGCCGCCAATTCATCGCCGATGTGCTCGGCCAGTGCATTTCGGAGCCGAAATCGCTCGTCCTCATGACCACTCATTGTTTCTCCTTCGAGTCGCGAATTCAAGAGCGGCGCGAGTGTGGCGAAGTGAGCCCGGACATGGCGGTGCCGGCGGAGGAGGGGACTCCGTCACGCCGGCACTCAGCCGCCGCGCCGCCCACTGTCGAGGGGGTCGTGTGGTGATGACGCGTTGTTGGGTTGCACTCGGTGCAATTCCCATGTGGCAATCGGGACGGTACGCCGAGGATGCGGTTCTGGCTAGGGACTTTTGGCCCGAACCGCTATCGGTCTGACGGAGGGGCTCCGAGTCCGAGGGCCCGCATGGCGTCGCGAAGATTCGACACTCGTTCGACCCCGATCGACACCTCGACATCGGGTGACTTGGCCGGGACGATGGCGCGCGTGAATCCGAGTCGGGCCGCTTCGGCCAATCGGCGCGATGCGTGGGGGACCTGGCGAATCTCACCGCCGAGTCCGACTTCGCCGAACGCCACGACGTGCGGGGGGAGGGGTGTGTTGGCCAGAGCCGAGAGGATCGCCAGACACAATCCGAGGTCGGCTCCGGGCTCGGTGATGCGCACACCGCCGACCACCGATGCGTAGACGTCACGTTTGCCGACGGGGCTCTTGGTGCGTTGGTCGAGCACCGCGAGCAACATGGCGAGGCGACCGGGGTCGAGCCCCTGCGCACTGCGGCGCGGCGGAACTTCTCCCTTCACCTCATTGACG
>JBEAXP010000110.1:0-16539 GCA_041159745.1 Actinomycetota bacterium
GCGCCGTCGTCCCGGTGCCCCGGTTTCGGAAGGACTCGAAGCCCGTGTCTGAGCGCCGTCGCATCGGACCGCTCGTCGCCGCGGCCATCGTGGTCGTTCTCGGCGGTTTCATCGCGGTGCTCGCTGTCGCCGCTGGTCGCTCCACCGAGACGGCCGACTCGCCGCTCATCATGAAGCCGGCCCCGGCGGTGGTGAGCACCACGTACGACGGCGACACGTTCGATCTGTCGCGCCGCCGCGGGTCCTGGGTCGTCCTCAACTTCTTCAATTCCACGTGCGTGCCGTGCAAGCGGGAGCATCCCGAGTTGGTGAAGTTCGCGGAGGCCCAGCGCGCCGACGGCACTCTGGGCGTCGAACTCATCACCGTGGTCAACGACGACGACGAGGACGCGGTCCGCAAGTTCTTCGCCGACAACGGAGGCGACTGGCCGATCGTGCGCGACGACGACAGCCAGATCTCGGTGGCGTTCGGCGTGGCCAAGGTGCCCGAGACCTGGATCATCAGCCCCACCGGGATCGTGGTCGAACGCTTCACCGGGCAGGTGACCGCCGAGATTCTCGGAGCGACGCTGCAGATGATGTCCGGCGGTGCGGCATGACCACGCTGCGAGCCCTGACGAAGCGCGTGAAGTCGGTGCCGGGTTGGTTGGTCGTTCTCTTCGTCTTCGTGGTGTTCCTCGTGGTCGGCATCCAGCGCGATTCGGGCCCGTCCACCCCGCAGGAGCGAATCGACGCGGTGTCGCAGCGGTTGGCTTGCCCCACCTGCGATGGCGAGAGCGTGTTCGAGTCGCGGGGCAGTGCGTCGGTGGCGATCAAGAAGGAAGTCGCGCGCCTGGTGTCGGCCGGCCAGCTCACCGATGACGAGATCGTGAAGTCGATCGAGTCGAGTTTCGGCGAGGACGTGTTGTTGGTGCCGCGATCCACCGGCCTCGACGCCGTGGCCTGGGCGCTGCCGGTGGCGGTGGCCGTGGTGGCCGTGGTGGCCCTCGTGATCGTGTTCCGCCGTTGGCGTCGCGAGGGTGCCGTGCGCGCCTCGGTCGACGACGAACGCATCGTGTTCGAAGCACTACGCGAGACCCGACATGACTCCTGACGAACGCGCCGCGCTCGAAGAGGAGCGCACCTTCCTGCTTTCGTCGTTGGCCGATCTCGAACGCGAAAGGGTGGCCGGCGACGTCGACGATGCCGACTACGCGGCTCTCAAGGATTCGTACACCGCTCGCGCCGCCGACGTGATTCGTCGATTGCGCGACACCGATGCTCCGAAGAAGTCGGGCCGCGCCTCGTCACCGTGGCGAATGGTGATCGGTTCGTTGGTCGTGTTGGCCGTGGCCATCTCGGCCGGAATCCTGGTGGCGCGCAACGCGGGAGAGCGCTTGCCGGGTCAGACGATGACCGGGTCGATCGGCGATGGCAGCGTGAGCTCGCTTCTCGTGCAGGCCCGTTCGATCGGCATGCAGGAGATTCCGACCGCCCTCGATTTGTACTCGCAGGTGCTCGCCGTCGAACCCGACAACGTGGAAGCACTCACGTACTTCGGATGGCTCACGATCATCTCGGCCACACAGGACACCGAGTCGTCCGACGAACAGGTGCGCGATCGATTCCAGTCGGGACTGGTGCTTCTCCGCCAGGCCACCATCGCCGACCCCGAGTATCCCGACGCGCACTGCTTCCTCGGAATCGCGTTCTTCCGCTTCTTGCAGGACGCCGAAGCCGCCCAGGGCGAGGTCGATCAGTGCCTGTCGTCCAATCCTCCGGCCGAGGTGGCCGCGCTGGTGAAGAACCTGTCGGGCGACATCGACGCCGCGCTCGCGGGTTCCACGACGTCGCAGCCGTAACCGGTCAGTCGCCGTCGGGTGGCGGCGGCCAACACGCCGCCGTCTCCACCAGGGCGCCCACTCGCGACAGCACCCACACGGTGGCTTTGCGCCAATCGGGGTCGGTGACGAACTCGGTGCCACGACGCTGCAGCGCCGCCATCACGTCGGGGATCACGTCGCCGTGGCTGCACATCACCGAACCGTTCGGAAGCGAGTCGATGAGTTCGAGTGCGCCGTCGCGGTCGTAGCCCTCGGCCAGACGGGTCTCCTCTCGAATGCCGAGAGCGACGGTGCGATCGAGTGGTTCGAGCGTCTGACGACAACGGACGTACGGGCTCGACACGAGGAGAGATGACGGTGACACGAGTGGCGCGAGACGTACGGCCAGCGCCTCGGCCTGACGCCAACCCTTCTTCGAGAGCGGTCGCAACTTGTCGTCGCCCTCCCATTTCGCGCGCTCACCCGCTTTCGCGTGCCGCACGAGATACAGAGTGTCGCTCGCCACGCCCAGGAAGTTAGCGGCGCTTGGTCACGCGCCACCATTCCCCATCCGACAGACTGATGTCATGGGTTTCTTCGATCGCAATCGTCAAGAGGCGGCGGCCAAGGGTTACGACACCCGCCGTTTACCTCCGGGCCAGTATCTGACCGATCGTTTCCCTGTTCTTCATGTTGGCGACGTGCCCACGTACGCGCCCGGTGAGTGGAATCTCACGATTTTCGGATTGGTGAACGAGCCGATCACCCTCGATCTTGATCAGCTGAAGGCGTTGCCGTCGGTCTCCCTCACGTTCGACATCCATTGCGTCACCAAGTGGAGCAAGTTCGACACCACCTGGACCGGAGTGCGAGTTCGCGACTTGTTCGCGATGGCGGGGGCCAAGCCCGAAGCCACCCACGTGATGGAACACGCCGAGTTCGGCTACACCACCAATGTCCCGTTGCCCGACATCACGACCGACGAAGCAATCGTCGCCTACGCGTACGAAGGTGAAGAGATCGACGCCGAGCACGGCGGCCCGGTCCGCATCGTGATTCCGCATCTCTACTTCTGGAAGAGCGCGAAGTGGGTGCGTGGTCTCGAGCTGCGTTCGTCGGACGCCCCGGGTTTCTGGGAGCGCAACGGCTACCACATGTACGCCGACCCGTTCCGCGAGCAGCGTTTCTGGAACGACTGAGTCAGTTCACCTTCAGGAACTTGCTGAAGATCTTCTTCGGCTTCATGTCCTTGGCGATCGTCGCGGCGATCTGATGGAAGATCTTGCCGGCCTCGCTCTCGGGGGCCACGGCGGCGATCGGACGGCCGTCGTCGCCGCCTTCGCGCAATTGCGGAACGAGGGGAAGGCGGCCGAGGAGAGGCACACCGAGTTCGTCGGCGAGCTCCTTGCCGCCGCCGCGACCGAACAACTCGTACTTCTTGCCGTCGTCGCCGGTGAACCACGACATGTTCTCGATCACGCCCTTGACGGGCAGGTTGACCTTGGCCGCCATGGCCGCCGACAAACGCGCCACTTTCTGCGCGGCGGGTTGCGGTGTGGTGACGACGAAGACCTCACCGCGCGGAAGGTACTGACTGAGCGACAGTGCGATGTCGCCGGTTCCGGGAGGCATGTCGATGAGCAGGAAGTCGGGTTCGTCCCAGTACACGTCGGTGAGGAACTGTTCGAGAGCCTTGTGAAGCATGGGTCCGCGCCACACGACGGCCTGACCATCGGGGACGAAGTAGCCGATGGAGATGCAGCGAACGCCGTACGACTCGGGTGGCAGGAGCATGCGATCGATCACGACCGGATCGCGGTCGGCCCCGAGCATGCGGGGAATGGAGAACCCGTAGATGTCGGCATCGACGACGCCGACCTTGTGACCCTGAGCGGCCAAGGCGACCGCGAGGTTGGTGGTGACGCTCGACTTGCCCACACCGCCCTTGCCCGACGAGATGAGGAGCGGACGTGTCTTCGACCCCGGTTGGGCGAACGGGATGGCGCGACCCTCGGCGTGGCCATGCGCTTGACCCTGACCGGCGGTGGCGGACGGATCACCGTGCAACTTGGTGCGCAGCTCGGCGCGCTCGTCGTCGGTCATCACGGTGAAGTCGAGGTTCACCTTGGCGACACCCGGCAGGGGAGCCACGGCGTTGTTCACGCGGTTGGAGATTTCGTTGCGCAACGGACAGCCCGCGACCGTGAGAGCGATGAGAATGCCGATGGTGCCGTCGGACGACACGCTGACATCGCGCAACATGCCGATGTCGACGATCGAGCGGTGGAGTTCGGGATCTTCGACGGGCCGCAACGCGTCGACGACCTGCTCACGAGTGACTGACATGGGTGGGGGCTCCCAGGTGTTGAGGGTGGTGCGCCGGAATTTGCACTACGCGCATAGGTAGAATACCCCCGTGTCCGCCAGCACCACTCGCCCGAACCCGGGGTCGTTCACGGCCACTGTGTCGGCGATCACCAATGCGTTCGGCGATCCCACGCGGCGGGCCATCTACCTCTTCGTGCGCGGCTCCGATCACGGAGTGACCGCGGCCGAGGTGGCATCCGAGTTCGACCTGCACCCGAACGTGGCCCGTCACCACCTCGACAAGTTGGCGGCGGGTGGATACGTGGAAGTGGGAGTACCGCGCACGGCTGGCAGCGGAGCCGGCCGCCCCTCGAAGCGTTACACCGCGTCGGCCGACGTCACGTTGGGCGACGTTCCGGTTCGCAGTGACGATCTGGTCCTGAGTCTGCTCGGCAAGACACTCGCTCTTCTTCCGCACGACCAGGCCGAGCGCATCGCCGAAGAAGTCGGACAGGAGTACGGGCGCGCGATGGCCGCCGCCCTCACCGGCACCGATCTGGCCGCCGGACAGCGCAGTCTTCGTTCGGCGATTCAGGCCGTGGCCGATGCGCTCACCGCGCACGGTTTCGCCGCGCACGCCGAGAAGCGCAACAACCAATTGCGGATCATCAACAACCACTGTCCGTTCGGCGACGTGGCGATGGAGAATCCGGTGGTGTGCGCGGTCGACCGCGGCATGGTGAAGGGAATGCTCGGCGCGCTGTACGGCGACGCCGATGTGTCGATCGACGCGTCGCTCCCGCAGGGCGATTCGTTCTGCTCGACGACCTTCTGAACCATCCCGAGCGCTAGCCTGCGTCAGGTCCAGGAGGTCATGGTGGAAGTTCGAATCGTCGTCAGCAACGTGGGCCGCGAGGTCACTCTCGACATGGCCGATGACGAACTCGACGCCACCAAGACCAAGGTCGAGGCGGCGCTGTCGGGGGCGGTCGACGTCCTGTGGCTGTCCGACAAGAAGGGCCGTCAGGTCGGCGTGTCCTCGGCCAAGATCGCGTTCATCGAGATCGGTTCCACCGACAAGGACCGCCGCATGGGGTTCGGCTCCTGATTCTCTGACCGTCGGCCTTCCATCGGGCAGACTCGTCGTATGGCAACTCTCGCCGAGATCGTTCGGCAGCACACCGACCTCTCCAAGGAGGACGGGGCCCATCTCCAGCAATTGATCAGCGAGTGGGGAATGCTCGCCGACCTGTGCTTCGCCGACATGATCCTGTACGTCCGCGATCACGACGGTCGCTGGATCATCGGTGCGCAGGTGCGTCCGGCCACCGGCCAGACCATCTACCGCTCCGACCTCGTGGAAGAGGAGGCTGGTCCCGACGAGTCGCGCCTTCTGTCGGCCGCCTTCATGTCGGTCGCCATGATCCAGGACGAACTCGACATGGCGGGTATCGACGACTCGGTGCACGTACTGGCCATTCCGGTTCGGGGTGAGAACGGGCCCATCGCGGTGCTCACGCGCGAATGGTCGTCGAAGACCAGCCGTCAGCCCGGCGAACTCGAGCGCACCTATCTCTCCATCTTCCAGCGCTTCGCCGAGATGATCACCGAAGGGGCGTTCCCGTTCTCGGGACGCGTCGCCGACTTGAGCGCGGCGCCGCGCGTGGGTGACGGTGCCGTGGTTCTCGACGAGAACGCCGTCGTTCGCTACGCGTCGCCCAACGCCGTGTCGGCTCTGCACCGGGTGGGTATCAGTGCCAACGCGGTGGGACAGACTCTCAGCGAACTCGGTTTCGCCGACAGCCCCATTCGACAGGCCTACGAACGCCACGAGCCGATCATCGAAGAGTTCGACCAGACCGCCGACGTCACCTTGCTCGTTCGCGTGATTCCCATCGTGGCCAGCGGCGTGGTGACCGGCGCGGTGATGCTGCTGCGCGACGTCACCGAGCTACGACGTCGCGACCGCCTGCTCCTTTCGAAAGATGCGACCATCCGCGAGATCCATCACCGGGTGAAGAACAACTTGCAGACCATCTCGTCGTTGCTTCGACTGCAGGCGCGGCGTCTCACGTCGCCCGAGGCCAAGGCCGCGGTGCAGGAGAGCGTGCGCCGTATTCGCACCATCGCCCTCGTGCACGAGACGCTGTCGCGCGAGCCGGGTGAAGACGTCGCGTTCGTCGAGATCGTCCGTCCGTTGCTGCGCTTGGCCGAAGAAGGTTTGCAGTCACCCGATCGGCCGGTGCGCTTCACGGTGCAGGGCGATGGCGGACGCCTGCCGGCCACCGTGGCCACACCGCTGTCGGTCGTGCTCACCGAACTTCTGCAGAACGCCGTCGATCACGGTTTCCCCGAGGGCAGCGACGGCGGCACCGTGGTGGTCGTGTTGGGCGGCGACGACGACGAGATGCACATCACCGTGGTCAACGACGGCATGGGGCTCGATCCGACCTTCGACCTCGACGCGGCCACGGGTCTCGGCCTGTCGATCGTGCGCACTCTGGTGACCACCGAACTCAACGGATCGATTTCCATGCGGCCGGCCTCGCATCACGACTTCATGTCGGTGGGCATCGACGGCAACCGCCGCGGCACCGTGGTCGAACTGCGACTACCGCGCTGACGCGCGATCGGTGACGATTCAGGAAGCCGCGGCGCGGGCCGCGTTCTGTGCCTTCTTGATGGCGGCGATCTGTCGGCGAATGTCGCGACGCTCCTCCTCGGAGGTGCCGCCCCAGATGCCCGAGTCCTGGTTGGTCTCGAGAGCGAAGTCGAGGCACTTCACCTTCACCGGACACTCGTCGCACACTTCCTTGGCCTTGTCGATCTGCAACAACGCCTGCCCCGTGGTCCCGACCGGGAAGAACAATTCGGGATCGGTGTCCCTGCAGACCGCTTCGTTGCGCCACGAGTAATCGGCAGAACCAAGGGCGAGGGATGAGGCGAGGATCGACACAGTGTGCTCCAGGCGGTGAGAGGGGTTTCGGGGGCTGACGGCCGGACCGCGATCCGGCACTCGGTCAAGAGTGGCAAAAGGGTGGGGCGGTGGCAAGAGGAACTTCGGACTTTTTTGAACCAGGACAAAGCCCTATGACCAGGAGGTTTTTCACCTGCGTCGTTCTCTTGTGAATGACACCGAGGGGATTCGCCCCGGGCGCCCGAGGCCCGAAAAAGGCTTCGTGTATCGCCGACAATCCGAGTGTGGGAATCTTCTCCCGTGACGTCGATCATCGCGCACCGGGGGGCGTCGAAGGTCGAACTCGAGAACACCCTGGCGGCCTTCCGCCGCGCGGTGACGATGGGTGCGCATGCCGTCGAGCTGGACGTCCGGCGTACACGCGACTCCGTGCTCGTGGTGCATCACAACCCGACTCTGGCCGACGGGCGCGTGATCGCGCAGTGCGACTATCACGAACTTCCCGATCACGTTCCGACGCTCGACGAGGCACTCGATGCGTGCGGACCGCTGTGGGTGAACGTCGAGATCAAGAACGATTCCTCCGAACCGGACTTCGATCCGAACGACACGATCGCCGACGACACCGTGGCGCTGCTCGCTCGTCGTGACGAAGGAGATCGCGCGTGGCTCATCTCGTCGTTTCGTCGCGAGACGATCGATCGCTGTCGAGCGTTGCGTCCGACCATTCGCACCGCCTGGCTCACGGTCACGATCGAGCCCGACGCGATCACGAATGTGGTGAACGATCTCGCGGCCGCCGGCCACACCGCACTGCATCCGTGGCACGGCACGCTCACGCGCGATCTCATCCAGCGTTGCCACGCGGTGGGGCTCGACGTGAACACCTGGACCTGCGACGACCCCGAGCGAATGAGCGAGCTCATGGTGTGGGAGATCGACGGGATCTGCACCAACCTGCCCGACGTGGGCCTCGCGCGACTCTGATCTAGGCGCTGGGCGGAAACAGCAGTCGCACGGCCTCGGGCACGTGGTGGAAGTCGAGCAGATTGGTCTCGCCCAGGTAATCGCCGTCCACCTGATACGGGAACGGTGTCTCGTGTTCGACCACCAACTCGTGCACACCGTCGAACACCGACACGTTCTCGTTGGGCGTGATTCCGCCGCCACGGAGCGCGCCCGTCAACGAGGACAGGATCGCGACCGCCGACATCGTGCGGAAGGTGATGGCCACCAACGGCTTGTCGAGTGTGGCGTTGGGTGACAGATCGAGTGGGCGATTGCCGAGGAATGAATACGGGTTGGTGTTCATCACGATCGTGAAGTAGCCGTCGTGAACGATGCGACCGCTTCCCGACGGAGTGGCGTCGGTTCCGAATCCGCCGATCGAACCGTCGGCGGCCACTCGGAAATGCGGATGCTTGCGGTCGTACCGCGTAAGCCAGGTGTGCAGTGCGGCGTAGATGAAGAGCGGATGACCGGCCCAGCGCTTCAGGTACGCGCGCTGTTCGACGGTGCGCACCACCGCGGCGTCGTACCCCACGCCGGTGTGGAAGCAGAAGAACCGCCCGTTCACACGCCCGAGCCCGATCGGCCGGATCGACCGCTCGGGGTCGCGCAACCCGGCCACGAGAAGGGGAGCCGCCGCCACCGGATCGTTGGGGAGCCCGATGGTGCGGGCGAACACGTTGGTGCTGCCCCCGGGCAGGACGCCGAGGGCGGTGTCGGTTCCGGCCACGCCGGTGGCCACCTCGTTGAGGGTGCCGTCGCCGCCGAACGAAATCACGAGGTCGAGACCCCGGTGGGCGGCGTCCTGGGCGAAGCGGGTGGCGTGGCCTCGGCGGTTGGTCTCCACCACCTGGACGTCGTGGTCGCGGGACAGTTCGCGGTGCACGATCACGGTGTTGCGAGCGGTCACCGACGATGCGAACGAATTGACCACCAGCAGGATCCGCATCGACCCCGACCGTACCAGCCGCTACCTGGGCTCGGTCGTGCGTCACGCCTGCTCGGAGCACCCCCGACGGGTTGTGTGAACACAAGCACAAGCGAGCAGAATGCCCCACATGAAAGTGATCGTCTGTGTGAAGCAGATCCCCGACCCCGCCACCCCCGGTGCGCTCGATCCGTCCTCCAACACGTTGAAGCGCGACGGCAAGCTCATCCTCGACGAGTCAGATGCGTATGGCGTCGAGATGGCTCTGCAGTTGGTCGATGCGGCCGGCGGCGGAGAAGTGAATCTCGTGTCCATGGCACCCAACTCCGAGACCGCTGGTCTGCGCACCGCGCTCGCCATGGGTGCGGCCAAGGCCGTGCTCGTGTCCGATCCGGCGCTGCAGGGTTCCGATGCACTCACCACCGCCAAGGTGCTCGCCGCCGCGGTGCAGCGCCTGGGTGGAGCCGATCTCGTGATCGCCGCCACCGAGTCGAGCGATGGTTACACCGGCACCGTGCCCGAGCAGATGGCCGAAGTTCTCGGTCTTCCTTCGGTCACTTTCGCCAAGAAGGTGTCGATCGACGGTGGTGCACTCAAGGCCGATCGTCAGACCGAAGCCGGTTACGACGAAGTCACGTGCTCGCTGCCCGCACTCATCTCGGTGACGGCCGGTGTGGTCGAGCCGCGCTACCCGTCGTTCAAGGGCATCATGGCCGCCAAGTCGAAGCCGGTCGAGGAAGTGAAGGCTTCCGATCTCGGCATCACTCCGGTCGGTTGGGCTGGCGCGGGCCAGACCATCAGCAACGTCGCGCAGGCCGAAGCACGCGCCGCCGGCGAGATCATCGAAGACGACGGTGAGTCGTTCGGCAAGATCGTGGCCTTCCTCGAGGGCCTCAAGGTCATCTGAGTCGCAGGAAGGGATTCGACATGGCAATCAACAACATTTGGGTCTTCGCTCAGGCTTCCAACGGCGCTCCCACCTCGGGCTCGCTCGAACTCATCACCAAGGCGCGCAGTCTCGGTGGTTCGATCAGCGTGTGGGTGGCCGGCGACGGCAACGCCATCGCGGCGGCCGTGGGTTCGTACGGCGCCACCAAGGTGTACGGCGTCGACTACGGCGCCAACCTTGCGGGCGCGGCCGTGGCCTCGGCGATGAAGGCCACCATCGATGGCGGCGACGCTCCCGATCTCGTGCTCTTCCCGCAGACCTACGAAGGCCGCGACGTGATGGCTCGTCTGTCGGTGAAGGTCGATCGCACGGTGCTCACCAACAACATCGACATCTCGGTGTCGGGTGATTCGGTGTCGGTCACCACTCCGATCTTCGGTGGCAACACTCTCGTCACCTCCACCTTCACCGGTTCGGCTCCGTACCTCGCCGCGTTCCGTCCGAAGTCGTTCGCTCCCGAGGCATCGGGTGGCGGCGCGGCGTCGGTCGTCGCGGTGTCGGTGCCCGATCTGGGCGCCACCGGCGGCGCGAAGGTCACCGCCACGCACGTCGAAGAGACGAGCGGCCCCAAGCTCGACGAAGCCGACATCGTGGTGTCGGGCGGACGTGGTCTGGGCGAGAGCGCGAAGTACGAACTCATCGAGAGCCTGGCCAAGATCCTGAAGGGTGCGCCTGGTGCGTCGCGCGCGATCGTCGACGCCGGTTGGGTGCCCTACTCGTACCAGGTGGGTCAGACCGGCAAGGTCGTGAAGCCGAGCGTGTACATCGCGGCCGGCATCTCGGGCGCCACGCAGCACATGGTGGGCATGAAGGGTTCGAAGAACATCATCGCCATCAACAAGGACAAGGAAGCCCCGATCTTCGGCATCGCCGATCTCGGCATCGTGGGCGACGTGCACAAGGTTCTGCCCAAGTTGATCGAGGCCCTGCAGGGTCGCTGATCACCGACGTTTCGGTCGATCACCCCGGGTGATCGCGAGCGAGGAGCGCAACGCTGAGAGGCGTTGCGCTCTCGTCGTTTTCGGCCACTTCCACCACGATGCTCATTTCGTAGGCGTGCGGACGCGCGCCGTCGTGGAATCGCCACCACGTGGCGCCGTGCAGTGTCTCTCCGAGGAGTGCGCTGAGTTCTCCGGCGTCGCGCAACTCGTCCCAGTCGTCCACCAACCCGCCGAGCGCCGCCAACATCCACCACGCCGAGAAACGGCCCGAGGCCGTGCCACGACGGCGTCCGTGGGCCCCGCCCGATGATCCGCACCACACGAGCCAATCGAGTGCTTCCACCGGTGCGAGTGGGGCGAGTCGGGCCGTGGAGAGTCCGAGTGCACCGAGAGCCGCACCGGGTCCACCGTCGACCACGATCGATTCGGCGCGGCCGTTCGACGACGACGTCCACGGTTCGACGAGCGATCGAAACGCGTCGGCGACCCACGAGTCGTCGACGATGTCGGCGGTCGCGATGGTCGACACTGTCGACCATTCGTGAGCCCAGGCGTCGGCCGGTGATGGCGCCTCGACGCCCACATCGTGATAGGTGGGAAGCGAGTACTCGGTCTCCCAGTCGCACGTTGCGATGGGGATGTCGAGGGCCGCGAACACGTCACCGGTGATCGTGTCGCCGCGTAGCGCGCGTTCGTACGCCACGAACGATCGGCGCGGACCGGCCGGAAGATGCGGGGCCAGTTCCGACCAGGTGTGGTTCTGCGCCACCACTTCGGTGAGTGGTCCGATGGCGAAACGACCGCTGTCCTCGTCGAGCACGAGGGCGGCGTGCTCTGGATCGGCCAGCAGTGCCAGTCGATGCTCGGCGAGGGTGGCGGCCGGCCAGATCTGCCGACCCGACTCGAGAGCCGCGCGCGAGCGATTGCGTACGCGCACCAGCCCCTCCCAGTCGCGGGTCGTGCAACGAGCGTCGATCATGCGCACGAGGCCGTCGAGGTCGGCCCGGGCGATGAGCGCATCGAGTTCGTCGTCGACGATCACGACGACTTCTCTACACCATCGGCCAGGGGTAGCGGTGTCCGCTGGCGTCGATGGGGAAGGCGCCACCCTGTGCGAGCAGGGACGCTCGCTCGACAAGAGCCTCGGCTTCGTCGTCGAAGAGGAGAGTTGTCACGTCGAGAGGCGGGCTGTCGGCGACGCGTTGAACTCTGGCTCGCAGGTCGTCGCTCATCGTCTCGCCGCCGAACTCCCAGATGACCGTGCGCAACTTGAAGTCAGCGGCGAAACAGAGTCCGTTGTCGATGCCCCACACGTGGTTGTCGGCATCGATGAGGCAGTGGCCGCTCTTGCGGTCGGTGTTGTTGGCGACCACGTCGAAGGCCGCCATGGCGCGGAACTGATCGTGCAGATCGGGTCGTGTCTCGAACAAGGTGAAGTAGTGCTCGGCGAAGTCGGCCTCGACGAAGAGCTGCAGCGAGCCGATGCCATGGGGACCCTCGCGTTCGATGGTGGGCGGCACGAGGTCGAGCCCCATGGCCATCGACAATCGGTAGGCCGCCACTTCGCGTCGATAGAGGCCGGGCGGGAAGTCCCACAACGGCCGTTCTCCGCGAAGCGGTTTGTAGATCGCGCGAATGTGGTGGTCGCCTTGTCGAACGTGGACGAGGAAGGTGGCGTTGCTCGAGTAGGGCATGCGGCCCTCGACCTCGATGTCTCCCTCGGCGAGAACCTGGAGAGCATCCATCAGTTCATGCGCGGGCAGAAGTGCCCGTCGGGGTCGACCGGTCGCTTGCAGTACTCGCAGTCGGGTCGGCCGGCCGCGACGATCTTGTCGGTGTGGTCGCAAAAGGCGAGGGCCTGATTGCGGGTGATCGACACGCGCACGGTGCGTCCTTCGTCCACGTCGTCGCCGAACGGATCGTCGTCCGTGTCGCTCTCTGTGTCGTCGTCGTCGCCGTCCGCCGAGTCGTCGGTGTCGAACTCGCGCAGCACGAGAGTGAACAGATCGGATTCCTTGCGGAACTCGAGACCAACCGAGCCGAGCACGAAAGGTTCGTCATCGGGCGGCGTGAGCGCCATCGACTCGGGGAAGCGGCCGCCTTCGATGATGGGAAGGTGGGCCAGCGCTCGGCGCAGGTACTGCGCGATGGCGGCGGCCTGCTGCTTCTCGCAGCGCACGGTGGCGATCCGGTTGCCCACGCGTGCCTGCAAATAGAAGACGCGGCGACCAGGAGCACCAAGAGCCCCGGTGGTGAACACGTCGACGTGATCGAATTCGACGGAGTCGCTCATGTCGGCTCGGTGGTCAGCTCGGACGAAGTTCGGCCAGCGAGCCGCCGGTCGAGTTGACGGTGAGCACGATGGGCCCGGCGCCGGTGTAGGCCACGGCCGACACCGAACACGTGCTGATGACGATGCGCTGGAACAGATCGAGGTGAGTGCCCATGGCGTGGGCCACCGCGGCCTTGATGGGGTCGGCGTGCGACACGCACACGATGGTGCCACCCGGGTGCTTGGCGCAGAGTGAGTGCACTGTCGACACCATGCGCGTCTGCATCTCGGTGAAACTCTCGCCATTGGGAAACCGGAACGATGAAGGCGACTTCTGAACCGTTCCCCATTCGGGCAACTTCATGAGCTTCTTGAGTTCGGCACCGGTCCAGTCGCCGAAGTCGCACTCGAGAAGGCCGCGTTCGACCGACGTGCGCAGACCGAGCGCCTTGGCGATGGGGGCGGCGGTTTCCTTGGCGCGTTCGAGTGGTGACGCATACACCGCGTCGACCTTCTTGATGGCGGCGATGCGCTCGGCCGCGGTGCGGGCCTGCTCGACACCCGCGTCGGCGAGGTGGAGTCCGGCGGCGCGGCCAGGAAGGAGCTTGCCGGTGGTGGGAGTCTGCCCATGACGGACGAACAGAACCAGCGTGGACGCCGGGGGAGCAGTACGTGCGGACTTCCGGCTGGCCATGACGGGTGCCAACCTAGTGGTGGCATGCCCGCATCGTCTCGTCCGTCTCAGGTTCTGGCCGTACTTCACGATGACGTGTGTTCGTGTCGTCGGTGTCCGCGTTTGGTCGCGTGGCGCGAGCAGGCGGCCAGCGAGAAGAGAGCCTCCTATCGCGACGAGGACTACTGGGGCCGCGGAGTCCCGGGCTTCGGCGATCCGTCGGCGCGCGTTCTGGTTCTCGGCCTCGCGCCGGCGGCCCACGGCGCCAATCGCACCGGACGGATCTTCACCGGTGATCGCAGCGGCGACTGGCTGTATCGCGCGATGCACCGCGTCGGTCTGGCCAACCAATCCACGTCGACGCACCGCGGCGACGGATTGAAGTTGAAGGGCGCCTGGGTCACCTCGGCGGTGAAGTGCGCACCTCCCGACAACAAGCCCGACCCATCGGAACGCGACGCTTGCCGAACCTTCCTGCGGCGCGAGATCGACGCGCTGGCGAAGCTGCGAGTGGTGGTGTGTCTCGGCAACTTCGCCTACGAAGCGGCCTGCGTGGAGTTCGGTGTTCGCCCGCGGCCGAAGTTCGGACATGGCGCCGAAGTTCTGTCGCCGTCGGGCCGGTGGCTCGTGTGCTCGTTCCACCCGAGCCAGCAGAACACGTTCACGGGTCGGCTCACCGAGCCCATGTTCGACGCGGTGTTCGCCCGCGCCGTCGAACTGGCCGGTCTCTAACGTTCGAGCGCTTGCTTCACCGCGAAAGCGGCGTGAGCGATGGCATGGCCACCATCGTCGACGAACGAACTCATCGAGAAGAAGCCGTGGATCTGGCCGTAGTAGCGGGTGAGTGAGCAGTGCACGCCGTTTTCCACGAGACGCAAGGCGTATTGCTCGCCTTCGTCGCGCAGGGGGTCGTACTCGGCGGTGATCACGATGGCCGGCGGCGACGACGCGAGCGACGAATCGGGTGCGCACAACGGTGACACTCGCGGATCGTCGGGAGCGCCTTGACCGCCGCTCAGGTAGTGATCGCAGAACCACTTCATGCCGGCTGCGGTGAGGCGGTAGCCGTTCGCGTTGTCGATGTAGCTCTGCGAGCCGCGACGGGCGTCGGTGACCGGATAGATGAGCATCTGGAACTTGAGGGGAATCGGCTGCAGTTGGGCGACCACCGCGGCCAGATTGCCTCCGGCCGAATCGCCGCCCACCGCGAGCCGTGACGCGTCGATGCCGAGTGAAGTCGCATTGGTGTGGGCCCACCGCAGCGCGTTGACGCAATCCATCAGCGGGGTGGGGAACGGATGCTCGGGCGCGAGTCGGTAGTCGACGCTCAGCACCGCATGGCCCATCTGGTTGGCCAACTTGCGGCACACGTCGTCGTGGCTCTCGATGTTGCCGAACACCCAACCGCCACCGTGGTAGTAGACGAGCAGGCCGAGGTCGGTGCGATCGTTCGGGCGATACAAGCGAACCCGAACACCATCGGCATCGAGGTCGCGCATCTCGTGGATGGGCTCGTTCGACGGGACGGTCATCGCGTTGAAACCAGCCCGGGCCTTGGCGGCTTCCTGCGTTTCGAGCGGTGGGGCGCCCAGCGCCTCCATGGCGGCGAGGAGCGAGGCGGACTGCGGATGCAGCGGCATGATCAGTGGGCGGCCGGAGCCGAACCGTCCGCCTTCTTCTTCGGCGGCGGCACACCGACCGACGGCGCCTTGTCGGCCCACTCGGGCCAGCGGCGGCGGCTCACGATGCTGAGCGTGCGCAGCAACTTCATGGCCACTTCGTCCTCTTGTGCCGGGCGGGCCTCGATGACGCCGTCCTTGATCATGCGGTTGATCACTTCTTCACCGAGTTCGGTGCGCACGATCGTGAGGGTCCAGTCGTTGTCCTTGCCGATACCGCCGGTGGCGATGTCGGAGTGCTCGGCCGCGAAGTCGGGGCAGCTCTTGCAGCCCTCGCGTGTCCACTGGTGGCATTCCTTGAGATCGATCTCGTGGTACGAGCCGTCCTTCATCCAGATCTGGAACACGCCCTTGATGTTCATCTTGACCATGTCCTGCTTCTTCAAGCCGTACTTGGCCTCGAACAACTCGGGGAAGATCGCGTCGTCGAAGGTCTTGGAGCAGAGCAGGCCGATGTTGAACAAGAACGGCTTGCTGACCTTGCCGGCCTTGCGATCCCACATGACCGGCGGCGACGAGGTTTGGCAGCCCATGCCCACAAGTGCGAGCTTGCTCAGACCTTGTTCCTTCGCGTCACGCAAGGCGAGCGGATTGGCGCAGTAGGTGTAGCGCGAGCCGGCGGTGGCCAACACGTCTTCTTTCGTGCGCGCGAGCACCGGCTTGGCCTTCCACGCGTCGAAGGGTTCGACACCGCTCACGAGTGCGGCTTCGATGTAGTTGTTCTCGAGCAGCCAGATGAGCATCGCCGAGACGAAGCCGCCGTCCTGACCCTTCTCGTGCGCGGTCTTGTCGGAAGCGCGGGTGAGGAGGAGCTGACGCCAGATGCCGGCCATCTCGTCGGGCTGGCGGATGCGTCCGAACAAGTGCATGTCGGCGGCCGACTCCCACGAGCGGAAACGAGGGCAGGCGCGGGTGCAGGTGGTGCAGCCCTTCTCGCCGTGCAGACAGTTGGATTCTCCGAGTTCTTCCTCGAGATGGAAGGGCTTGTACTTGCCTTCTTCGTGTTCGTATCCGATCACGTCGTGCGGGCAGGTGACCACGCAACCGGCGCATCCGGTGCACA
>JBEAXP010000074.1:0-15126 GCA_041159745.1 Actinomycetota bacterium
ATGTGCGCCCCGAGCGGGCAGGACCTAGGGTCTACCGCCGTGAAACGGCCCTACCGAATCGTCGTCGCCAAGCCCGGCCTCGACGGCCACGACCGGGGGGCCAAGACCATCACCCGCGCACTTCGCGACCACGGGTTCGAGGTCATCTACACCGGTCTGCACCAGACCCCCGAGCAGATCGCCGAAACCGCTCTCCAAGAGGATGTCGATGCGGTCGGCCTGTCGCTTCTCTCCGGCGCACACCTCACGCTCTTCCCGCGCGTGATGGAAGAACTGCGCTCGCGTGATCTCTCCGACATGCTCGTGTTCGGCGGCGGTGTGATTCCCGACGCCGACGCCCGAACACTTCGCGAGCAGGGAGTCGCCGAGATCTTCGGCCCCGGCTCGTCGCTCAAGGCCATCGCACAGTGGCTCGAAATCGAACTCGACGCGCGTGAAGACGCCGTCACGGTGTAGTCCGACTCACCGCGTCACCCAACCTTCGTCCGTAACCGTTCGCGAACAGAAAGAGGATCCCCCGACATGGACCTGTTCGAATACCAGGGCAAGCAGTACTTCGCCCGCTTCGACATCCCCGTCAGCCCCGGAGGTGCCGCCGACACCGTCGACGAAGCCGTGAAGGTTGCCAACGCAGCCGGCTTCCCGGTCGTCGTGAAGGCGCAGGTTCAAGTGGGTGGACGCGGCAAGGCCGGCGGCATCAAGTTGGCCAACGACGTCGACGAGGTTCGCCTCCACGCCGGAAACATTCTCGGGATGGACATCAAGGGCCATGTCGTGAAGCGGCTGTGGGTCGAACACGCGAGCGACATCGCCGAGGAGTACTACGCGTCGTACACGCTCGATCGTTCGGCCAAGAAGCACTTGCTGATGCTCTCGGCTCAGGGCGGCGTCGACATCGAGGACGTGGCCGCCAAGGATCCGACGGCCATCGTGAAACTGCACATCGATCCGGTCGACGGTATTTCCGAGGCCACGGCTCGCCAGGCCGCCGTCGACGCGCGGATTCCTGCCAAGGCCGTCGACGGTGTGGCCAAGATCCTCGTTCAGCTGTATCGCTGCTTTACCGAAGGCGACTGCGATCTGGCCGAGATCAACCCGCTGATCCTGAAGCCCACCGGTGAGGTGCACGCACTCGACGCCAAGGTGAGCCTCGACAACAACGCGGCGTTCCGTCACCCCGAGTGGGAGGAATACCGCGCGACCGAAGAGCTCGACGCGCGCGAGCAGCTCGCCCGCACCCACGATCTGCAGTACATCGGCCTCGAGGGTTCCGTCGGCATCATCGCCAATGGTGCCGGTCTGGCCATGAGCACGCTCGACGTGGTCAACCAGGTGGGCGGCAAAGCGGCCAACTTCCTCGACATCGGCGGCGGCGCGAACGCCGACGTGATGGCGGCCGCGCTCGAAGTCATCAACTTCGACAAGGACGTCAAGTCGATCTTCATCAACATCTTCGGCGGTATCACCCGCGGCGAAGAAGTGGCGAAGGGAATCGTCGAAGCGCTGAGCCGGGTCGACCTGCGCGCACCGATCGTCATCCGCCTCGACGGAACCAACGCCGAACAGGGTCGCGAGATCCTGGCCAAGGCCGGTATTCCCGAGTCGAAACTCATGTCCAAGCCCACCATGCTCGAAGCGGCCAAGGCCGCCGTCGCGCTCGCCAACGGGAAGTGATGTCATGGCCATCTTCGTGAACCAGAACACCAAGGTCATCGTGCAGGGCCTCACCGGAGGCCAGGGCAAGTACCACGGCTTGCGCAACAAGGCGTACGGCACTCAGGTCGTCGGCGGAGTCACGCCGGGCAAGGGCGGTACCGACGTCGAAGGCATTCCGGTGTTCAACACCGTGGCCGAGGCCGTGAAAGCCACTGGTGCCGACGCGTCGTTCATCGCCGTGCCGCCCAAGGCCGCGTCGGCGGCCATTCTCGAAGCCGCCGCGGCTGGAATCCGCTTCATCGTGTGCATCACCGAAGGCATTCCGGCGCAGGACGAAGCCAAGGTGTACAACACGCTCGTTCGCGACTACCCGAACACGCGTCTGCTCGGCCCCAACTGCCCCGGCATCATCAGCCCAGGCAAGTGCAACATCGGCATCACCGCGGGTGAAATCGCCGAGTTGCCGAGCGCGAGCAAGAAGAACGTCGGCATCGTCAGCCGTTCGGGAACGCTCACGTATCAGGCGTTGTACGAGTTGAAGCAGCGCGGCATCGGCGTGAGCACGTGTGTGGGTATCGGTGGCGACCCGGTTCCGGGTACCAACTTCATCGACTGCCTCCGCGAGTTCCAGGCCGATCCCGAAACGCACGCGATCATCATGATCGGTGAAATCGGCGGTTCGGCCGAGGAGGAAGCGGCCGACTTCATCAAGGCCAATGTCACCAAGCCGATGAGCGCGTACATCGCGGGCGTCACCGCGCCCCCCGGCAAGAAGATGGGCCACGCCGGCGCCATCGTGTCGGGTGGCAAGGGCACCGCTCAGGGGAAGATGGATGCTCTGCGGGCGGCCGGGGTGAAGGTGGGCCAGAACCCCACCGAAGCCGGCACCCTCATGGCTGAAATCATCGCCGCCCTCAACTGAGAATCAGGTGACTGAAGGTCACCGGATCGGTGACGAAGTCGGAGCAGATCTCACTCGTCCGAGCCGAGTGTGCCCTTCAGTTTGTCGATGTCGGTGAGATCTTTCAGATTTCCACCCGACTCCTGGAACGACATCACCACTCCGCCGAGCGCAACCAGCGCGCCGATGGTGGCGATGTAGAGCCCGAATCCCCGAGAGATGTCGGCGCCCAATCCCTCGGCGAGATCCTTGGCCTCGAGTGGGTTGAACGTCACGCGAATCAGGATCAGGAGGGTTGCCAGCGCGGTCGTCAGCAACTGGATCATCGATCCGCGGTTCGAGGCAGTCTTCATCTTGCCCAGGGCGCGGAGAACGGTGGCCACGGCTCCGGCGGACAGCAGGATCCACGGAAGGGTCCCGGTCCAGAAGAATTCGAACGCGTTGGCCGTATCGCCGTAGCCCTCGAACGAGACCTTCATCCACGAGAAGAAGGCGAAGATGAAGACGATCGCACCTCCACCGGCGGTCAGCGCTTCTGATGTCTTGAGTTTCAGGTTCATGTGGATCCCCTCGTTGTGCGGCCTCAGACTGATAGCCGTTCGCCCTCGGGAAGGTAGCGCATCCTCGGGGGTGCTATTGACGCTCACCGTTCAGGAATCGTCTGGTTAGGGTTTCACCGTGCCGACCGCGCTCATCAGTGTCTACGACAAGACGGGAGTCGTGGACTTCGCGTCGTCGTTGCGCCGGTCGGGTTGGACGATCTTGTCGAGTGGCGGCACCGCGCGCGTGCTGGCCGAGGCCGGAGTCGAGGTCACCGATGTCGCGTCCATCACCGGGTTCGACGCGATTCTCGGCCACCGTGTCGTCACGCTGCATCCGGCCGTTCACGGCGGAATCCTCGCCGATCTCGACGATCCCGAACATCGCGCCGATCTCGAGCGCCTCGGTATCGAACCGATTGCTCTCGTGGTGGTGAACCTGTATCCATTCGCTTCGCAGCCGTCGATCGAACTCATCGACGTGGGCGGGCCGGCGATGGTGCGCGGTGCGGCCAAGAATCACGCGCACGTCGCGGTCGTCGTTCGCCCCGACGACTACTCGCGAGTCGCCGACGAAATCTCGACGACCGGCGAGGTGAGTGCGGCGACCCGTCGCGCACTGGCCGCGACGGCGTTTCGCGCCACCGCCGAATACGACGCGGCGATCGCCGCGTGGATGAGTGAAGACTCGGCTCTTCCGGAGTCGTTGGTGATGTCGGCCGAGCGTGCGCAGTCGCTGCGTTACGGCGAGAACCCGCACCAGGCCGGCGCCCGCTATCGATTGGCCGGGGAGCGCGGTTGGTGGGACGACGCCGTTCAGCATGGCGGCAAGGAACTCAGCTACCTGAACGTCTACGACACCGAGGCGGCCTGGTCGCTCGTCCATCGGTTCGCTTCGCCGGCCTGTGTGATCGTCAAGCACGCCAATCCGTGCGGTGTCGCGGTGGTCGATGGCCCCGATGCGGCCATCGTCGACGCCTACCGTGCGGCGAACGACTGCGATCCGGTGAGCGCGTTCGGCGGGATCGTTGCCGTCAATCGACCCGTCACCGCGGCGCTCGCGACCGCGCTGGCTCCGGTGTTCACCGAAGTGGTGGTGGCTCCTTCGTTCGATCCCGACGCCCTGGCGGTGCTCGGTGAGAAGAAGAACCTGCGAACCATCAGTGGCCCGGCTCCGCGCGGACGCCGCCTCGACGTGCGATCGATCGATGGTGGACTCCTCGTGCAGACACCCGATGATGTGAGCGTCGATCATGGTGCATGGCGCGTCGTCACGAAGGCCCAGCCGTCACCGTCGCAGTGGAGCGACATCGACGTCGCATGGCAGGTCGTGTCGGCCGTCAGTTCGAACGCCATCGTGCTGGTCAACGGTCGGTGCGCGGTCGGAATCGGGGCCGGTCAGCAGAATCGTCTCGACTCGGCTCGCATCGCCGTCGAACGCGCGGGCACGCGTGCCAAGGGTTCCGTGTGCGCGAGCGACGCCTTCTTCCCCTTCCGCGACGGCCTCGATGCCGTGGCCGCGGCCGGGGCCACGTGCGTGATCCAGCCGGGTGGCAGTGTGCGAGACGACGAAGTGATCGCTGCGGCCGACGAACACGGCATCGCGATGATCTTCACCGGCCACCGCCACTTCCGTCACTGATCGACGCGTAGAATTCATTCGTGGCCCGTATCGCCGATCTCATCGCTGCTGGCCGTACTTTCTCGTTCGAGTTCTTCCCACCGAAGAGCGACATGGCTCAGCTCACACTGGGCCGCACCATCGCCGAACTCGAGTCGCTGTCGCCGAGTTTCGTGAGCATCACGTACGGCGCGGGCGGCAGCACCCGCCAGCGCACGCAGCAGTTGGTGCAATGGATCCGACAGGAGACCACCATCAACCCGATGGCGCATCTCACGTGCCAGGGGCATCGGCGGTCCGAGATCGCCGAGATCCTCGACGCGTACGCCGCGGCCGATGTTCGGAACATCCTGGCGCTCGGTGGTGACGCCCCGGCCGATGGATCGGCCGATCCGAGCGACTACACCTACGCCTCCGATCTGCTCGATGACGTTCTGGCCTCGGGCCGTTTCTCGGTCGGCGTCGCCGCCCACCCCGAAGTTCATCCTCGTTCGCCGAGCCGCGATTCCGATCGTCGGTTCCTGGCCGAGAAGTTGCGTCGGGCCGACTTCGCGATCACACAGTTCTTCTTCGAAGCCGACGCCTACGTTCGACTCGTCGACGAACTCGCCGCGCTCGGCGTCGACAAGCCGGTGATTCCGGGCATCATGCCGGTCACGAACAAATCGCAGATCGAGCGCATGGCTCAGTTGTCGGGGGCGGCGTTTCCGTCGTGGCTCGCCGAGCGTTTGAACGGGGTCGACGATGCCGAAGACGTTCGCCGGGTCGGTGTGGAAGTGGCCACCGATCTGTGTGCACGTCTTCTCGAGGCCGGCGCGCCTGGTCTGCACTTCTACACACTCAATCGCAGCACCGCCACGCGTGAGATCTACGCCAACCTCGACCTGCCGGTGAAGGGTTGACCGCTCGCCGACCACGCGGTTCGGCAGACTGAAACACGCATGACCGCGTCGGGTTCACGTTCGCAGCAGATCAGCCGGGTTCCGTATCTACCCGGCCTCGATGGCCTGCGTGCGCTCGCGGTGCTCGCGGTGATCGTGTATCACGCGAATTCCAACTGGCTGCCCGGCGGATTCCTCGGCGTCGAAGTCTTCTTCGTGATCAGCGGCTATCTCATCACGCTCCTCATCGTGGCCGAGCACGAGCGAACCGACTCTCTGAGCCTGCGCGGCTTCTGGGCTCGACGAGCCCGCCGGCTGCTCCCGGCTCTCGTGGTCATGATGTTCCTGTTGGTCGTGTGGACGGCCTTCTTCGAGCGCGACGCGCTCGGCGCGTTGCGCGGTGACGTGATCGCCGGCGCTCTGTACGGATCGAACTGGTTCCAGGTCTGGATCGGCGCGGGCTACACGGCGGTCAACGACTTCGCGCCCCTGCGGCACTTGTGGTCGCTCGCGGTCGAGGAGCAGTTCTACTTGTTGTGGCCGCTCGTGATGGCGGCCATCCTGCGCCGCGGACGCGATCGCCTGCCGCGCGTCGCGCTGTGGTTCGTCGGTGTGGCGGTCCTCGTGTCGCTCCTCATCGCGCTGTTCACGCCGCGCGGCCCGATCGGCCTCTGCTCCGAGACCCCGGATGCCTACTGGATGCTCGGCGACCGTTGCATCAGCAAGGTCGACGCTTTGTATCTGTCGACCCCGAGCCGCTCGACCGGTCTGTTGCTCGGTGCGGCGTTGGCACTGGTGTGGCGTCCGTTCGCTCTTCTGCGCGGACCGATGCGCAACAAGGGCAAGTTGATGGACCCGATCGCCATCGTCGGATTCATCGGCCTCGGATTGCTCGTCACCCGGGCGCACATCGTCACGCTGCGTGGCGAGGACGGATTGCACGCCGATCGACTTCTCTTCTACGGCGGTCTCTTCCTCACGGGTCTTTTCACCGTGATGCTCATCTCGGCGGTGGCCCACCAGCGCGCTTTCACCGGGCGTGTTCTCGGCAATCCGGCGTTTCGCGCCATCGGCGAGCGCTCGTACGGCCTGTACCTCTATCACTGGCCGGTGTTCCAGGCTCTGCGCCACGAGACCGGTGTTCACCTGAAGGTGCACGAGTTCGTGGGTGCGTTGGCCGTCACCGCTCTGATCACCGAGTTCAGCTATCGAGTCATCGAACTACCCATTCGTGAACGACGCTTCCGCGAGTCGATCACGTCGTTGCTCGAGAGTGGTCCGGGCGCCCTGCGTCGGCGGGGAGCTTTCGGTGCGATCGTGGCGGCGGCCGTGGCGATTCCGGCCTTCTCGGTCGTGAGCCTGGCTGCCGCCGACTTGAAGCCGAACGACGTGCGCGCATCTCTCGACCAGGCGGCCGGATCGGTCACCGACGTTCTCGAAGAAGTCGGTGGGCAAGGTGCGGGTGACGGCTCGGGGAACGCGCCGGCCACGTCGTTCGTGCCGCCGCACTACGAGGTGTTCGCGCTCGGTGATTCGGTCATGAAAGGCGCCGCCGGTGCGATGGCTGCCGAAGGCTGGGTGGTCGACGCGATCGAAGATCGCCAAGGCAAGATCGGCGCCGAAATCTTCGTGCAGTTGAAGGAACTCGGAGTCACGATGGACAAGGCCGTGGTGCACCTCGGTACCAACGGGCCGATCAGCCAGGAAACCCTCGACGTTCTCATGGAGGCGGTGGCCGACGTTCCGCGCGTCGTGGTGCTCACCACTCGGGTCGATCGCGGCTGGACCAATTCGAACAACACCAAGATCCGCGCCCTGCCCGAGAGGTATCCCAACGTGGTGCTTCTCGACTGGCAGCTGGTGGCCGAACTCTGCCAGGGGGAGTGTTTCGCCGGTGACGGGGTCCACCTCGACCGCGATGGCGTGACCTACTACACCGAGCAGATCCGCCAAGCGCTCGGCTGACTTTCGGGTTGGCCCGCGCGCGGGCGTACGATCTCGCCCCATGACTTCCCCCGTACGTGTTGCCGTCACCGGAGCTGCTGGCCAGATCGGCTACAGCCTCCTCTTCCGTATCGCCTCGGGCGCCATGCTCGGCCCCGACACGCCCGTGATCCTTCAGTTGCTGGAAATCACTCCGGCGCTCAAGGCTCTCGAGGGCGTGAAGATGGAACTCGACGACTGCGCGTTCCCTTTGCTCGCGGGAGTCGTGGGCACCGACGATGCCGACAAGGCGTTCGGCGACGCCGATGTGGCCTTGCTCGTCGGCGCCATGCCGCGCAAGGCCGGGATGGAGCGCGCCGATCTTCTCAGCGCGAACGGCGGCATCTTCAAGCCGCAGGGTGAGGCGCTCGCCCGCAGTGCGAAGCGTGATGTGAAGGTTCTCGTGGTGGGCAACCCGGCCAACACGAACGCTCTCATCGCCCAGCAGAACGCCAAGGGTCTCGATGCCGGTCGCTTCACCGCGATGACCCGCCTCGATCACAACCGTGCCGTCACGCAGATCGCGCAGAAGTTGAACCAGCCGGTCACGGCCGTGAAGAAGATGACCATCTGGGGCAACCACAGCGCCACGCAGTACCCCGACCTCTTCCACTGCGAAGTCGCCGGGAAGAACGCGTATCAGTCGGTCAACGATCATGCGTGGGTCGAGGGCACGTTCATTCCCACCGTCGCCAAGCGCGGTGCCGCCATCATCGAAGCGCGCGGTCTGTCGTCGGCGGCGTCGGCGGCCAACGCGGCGGTCGATCACATCCGTTCGTGGCACCTCGGTACCGCTCCCGGCGACTGGGTGAGCATGGCCATCCCGAGCGACGGCAGTTACGGCGTGCCCGAAGGCCTCATCTCGTCGTTCCCGTGCGTGTGCAAGGACGGCAAGTACTCGATCGTCCAGGGACTCGACATCGACGATTTCAGCCGCGGCAAGATCGATGCTTCCAATGCCGAATTGGCCGAGGAGCGTCAGGCCGTGCGCGACCTCGGATTGATCTGATCTCTCGTCGTCAGCGCTGAATCCGGTGCGACTTCGTCACCCATGGGGTGACTTTCGGTCACCAGATCCTCAGGAGATGGCGACGTCGCAGGCGATGCGCATCATTTGATCGACGCCCTTCTTCAGGTCGTCGTCGCTGATGCGCACCGGTGACGCATCGGGAGCGAGTACGTCGCTCACCGTCATCATCGCCAGCGCCTCCACACCCTTGACCGCCGCGATCGTGTAGAGCATCGATGCTTCCATCTCGACCCCCAGATGCCGGAGCGACCGCCAGTGGTCGAACGACGTCGGATCCGGGTCGTAGAACAATCCGCTGGTCACGACCGAACCCACGAAAACTCGGTCGCTCACCGCGCGGCTGAGCTTCGCCGCCGTTTCCACCAACGAGAACGCCGCGGTGGGCGCGTAACCATCCATGCCGGCGTAGCGAATGGGCGTGCGGTCGTCGGCCGACGCCGACACCGCGATCACGGTGTCGGCCATGCGCAGGTGCGTCTGCAGGCCGCCGCAGGTGCCCACGCGAATGAGGCGCGTGGCGCCCAGCATCACGAGTTCTTCGAACACGATGCCGGCGCTCGGCGTGCCCATCCCGGTGCTCTGCACGCTGATGGGCTTTCCCTTGTAGGTACCGGTGTACCCGAGCATGCCGCGTTCCTCGTTGACGCATCGCGCGCCCGGATCGAAGAACGTCTCGGCGATGTACTTGGCGCGTCGCGGGTCACCCGGACACAGCACGGCGGACGCGTAATCGCCGTTCTCGGCTCTCAAGTGAATGGGCATGCACCGAGAGTAGGCCATGGCCACGGGCCGCTACTCTTCGCCCATGACCCCGGCCGAGATGATCGACGGTTCTCGGTACTCGCTCGACGACGATGCGCTCATCGCGTCGTGCCGCGCCCAATTCGAGAGCGAAGGGGTGTGCGTGTTGCCGGGTTTCCTCACCGCCGCCGCCGTGGCCGACATGGTCGACGAAGCCCGTCGACTCGAATCACTCGCCTTCCGATCGCACTCTTCGTCCACTCCGTATCTCACGCAGCCCGACGTTCAGTATCCCGAAGGCCACCCCCAGCGCACTCTCGTGCACAGCCAGGTCGAAGTGGTCGCCTACGACCAGTTTCCGCCCGACAGCGCTCTGCGTCGACTGTACGAGTGGGATCCGATGCTCGACTTCGTGCGGCGTTGTCTCGGACTCGAGGTGATGCACCGTTACGCCGACCCGTTCGGCGCCCTCAATCTCTCGGTCATGCGTGACGGTGACGCGTTGTGCTGGCACTTCGACATGGCCGACTTCGTGGTGTCGCTCGCTCTGCAATCGTCCGATCGGGGCGGCGACTTCGACAATGCGAAGCAACTCCGAACCGTCGACGATCCGAATTACGACGCGGTGGCCGCGGTGCTCGCCGACCGCGCGCCGAATCTGGTGCGCACCGAACCCATGACCCCCGGAACCCTCATGCTGTTCAACGGCCGGTGGAGCATGCATCGCGTCACCACCATCGAAGGACCGACGCCGCGCTATGTGGCCTTGCTCGCGTACGACACCAAGCCCGGCACCAATTCCACCGATGCACTGAAGATGTCGCGTTACGGACGCCTGCCCGTCGGAGCCGAGTCGTGACGGCCATCGAAATCGGGGAGGGATTCAGCGGATCGGGAGCCGAGGCCGCGCACATCAATACTCTTCTCGGCCATCGCGATGGTCCGGTTGGCGCGGCCTTCGCCACCGCGCTCGCCACACCCTCGCCGGGCCACACCCCGTTTCTGTGCGTGTACGAGCCGGGGGTGCCGTGCGAACCGCCCACGCTCTTCGTGAACAAGGCGACCATCGCCGGCGACCACCACGCCGAGCTCACCTGGGGGGCGGCGCAGGCCGGGGTGGCCGAAGGTGTGGCCGCCTTCGCGGCCGAGCGGTTTTCCCCCTCTGAACTGGGGAAATACGCCATCATCGTGGCGGTATGGGTCAATCCGCTGGCCCAGAACGCGGCGGCGGTGTACCGCAACAACGGTGACGCCACGCTGGCTGCTCTGCGTCAGGCCGGGCGGACACTGGCGGCCAACGATGTGCCGGCCACGGTGGCTCGGTGGCGGTCGGGACAGCCGGCTCGGAACCCCTATTTCGACCCCCGCTAACACGCGGCCTGGTCGTCGCGGCGGATCACTCAGGCCCGCAGGCTGGGCTTTTGTGAAGTTTCCCCTTGCACATATCGTCCGTGACGAGCCAGAATGACACGGATGTAGTTCCGGCGTCGAGGGGCGTCGGCAAAACGGCCGTCAGGCCGAGATGGCGAGGCAGCCGCATGAGTGAGAACGAGCAGAACTGGCAGGACGAGGCGAACTGCCTCGGAGTCGACCCCGACCTCTTCTTCCCCGAGCGGGGGGCTTCCACCCGTGAGGCCAAAGAAGTCTGCCGTGGCTGCGTCGTTCGCGATGAATGCCTCGAGTACGCGCTCGTCAACGGCGAGAAGTTCGGCATCTGGGGCGGCCTCTCGGAGCGTGAGCGTCGCCGTCTGCGTCGTCAGCGCGCCCAGGCCGGTCGTCGCACCGCCACCGCCTGATCACCGCGCGCGTTCGAGTCGCGCTTCGATCGTTCCGTCCAGCGACACGTCGAGTTCTTTCCAACGTCGCGCGTCGATTCGTTCGACGAGTGCTCGTGGGAGCAATCCCACCATTTCGCCGCACTCGACGTGGGCACCGTGTGCATCGCATGACGCCGACACGCGATCGAACGCGACGTCCGGGCCCACTCGCATCGGCTCGATCAGGTTCATGCTCACTTGTGGGCGTCCGTCGAGCACCAGCGGCAGCGATCTGATTCCGTCACCGCGCACGTCATCGGCGATTCGCTTCAACGTTGCACGGTCGGTCGATCGATCGAGCCACACGTTGTAGGCCACGAGCAATTCGCGCGCACCGACGCACACCGAACCAGCGGTGGCGTGTGGTGTGGTGGGACCGAGATCGGGACGACGTTCGATCCATGCGGTGCGTCGAATGTTGGGCAGTTGCGTCTCATGCGACGCGAGTGGTCCGTACACGAACACCGGCACGCGCAAGTCGTGGGCGACCCAGTGGGCGAAATCGTCGCGCGCGCGACGCGCGTCGTCGATCGTCGAATCGTGGAGAGGAACGAACGGAACGACGTCGACCACGCCGAGACGCGGGTGAGCACCGTCGTGCGCGTGAATCGTGAGCAACTCGACGGCCGCGCGTGTGAGACGGCGTGGTGCGTCTTCGCCCACGAGTGTGAACACGCTGCGATGGTGATGCTCATCGGAGTGTCGATCGAGCAGGTCGGAACCGCACGCGGCCTCGAGTCGGGCCAACACCTCGCGGTCGCGTCCTTCGCTCACGTTCACCACGCACTCGAGCACCGGGTCACTCTGCCAGGCCCGATGCGGACCGGGCACGACGCCGGACCCCGAAATCCCGGGGCCGGGGAAAGCTTCGGGCGGGGCAGTGCTAGCCTGACCGCATGTTCGCTGGCTTGTTTGACGGACCCGAAGTGATCGTGGTTCTCGTGGTGATCCTCGTCCTCTTCGGCGGATCGCAGATCCCGAAGTTGGCGCGCAACCTGGGTCAGGCCCAGAAGGAGTTCAAGAAGGGCTTGGCCGACGGCTCGAAGCCCGACTCCGACCAGCCCGCCGACAAGTAAGTCGTCGAACTCGACCCGAGGCGGCGACCGCCCCTCCAGCCGTGTGATGCGGCGTCAGGCCGTGTGCAACGTGAGTCGACGACGCTTGGCGATCCGCCGACGCTCGCGCTCGGAGCATCCGCCCCACACACCGTGATCGATGTGGTTCTCGAGGGCGTACTCGAGACACGGGGCGGTGACCGAACAGGTCGCGCAGATCTTGCGCGCCCGGTCAACCCCCACGCCGTCGCTCGGGAAGAACATGTTGGGCGGGTACGCGCGACAGGCACCCCGCGCCATCCAGGCGGTCGCGGAGTCCTCGTCGATGAGGTGTTCGAGGCCGTTGGGCTGATTCATCTGTTTTCTCCTTGTGCGAAGTTGGTTTCCGCCCGCTTCGCCCGCTGAGAAGCCGTTCGATCGGCTCCGAGGGCTTTGACGTTCTCCCTCGGCCCTGAGTTCCCGGCCACAGCCAGTCAAGCAGTCGGGTGCGGCGGGTTCCAGTCAGGACGCCCTGATCAGGACGTTTGTGTCCGTTTCCACATCTCGGGCCCGCCGGTAGCGTGTTTGCGACCTGCACTTTTGTGAAGGCCCGAAGGAGATCCGATGTCCGACGTCCAAGTGACCAACGAACCGCCCCGAGCCCACGTCCGCGTGGTGTTCCTCGGCCCGGTGTCGCCGCACTGGGACGTGGTGGGCGACTACGGCGATCGCGCCCTGGTGGAGGAGTTCCGTACCCGGGCTCTGGCTCGCCTGGTGCTGCTGCCCTACAACGACCCGCAGTTCAAGCGCAATCGCGAGCGCATCATGCGCGACGCCGAGCGCGAGAACATCACGGTCGAATGGGATCTCGGCTTCGACGAAGAAGCCGTCTGACCGGCCGGCGCACTCGCGAGTGCGCTGAATTTCTGGTGAACCGCGGGCCCGGCGGGCGTCCCGCACCGAATGCGACCGTACGCTGATCCGATGGACGTGGGATCTCCTGATCGCTTCGTCAACCGCGAACTGAGCTGGCTCGACTTCAACGAGCGCGTCCTCAGCATGGCCACCGAGCCCGGCGTGCCGTTGCTCGAGCGGGCCAAATTCCTCGCCATCTTCTCGTCCAATCTCGACGAGTTCTTCCAGGTTCGGGTGGCCGCCATGCGCGATCAGCAGGCGGCCGGGGTGTCGGCGCCCCTTCCCGACGGGCTCACTCCGTCTCGACAACTCGACCGTGTGGTCTTGCGCGTGGCCGAGTTGGCCTCTCGTCAGCAGTCGATCTTCCTCGAACACGTCGAGCCCGAGTTGCGTTCGCACGGCATCGGACTGTGTTCGTGGGCCGATCTCACCGAAGCCGAGCGGACCTTCGCTCGCGACTACTACGACGAGCGAATCTTCCCGGTGCTCACACCACTCGCCGTCGATCCGGCGCACCCGTTCCCGTACGTCTCGAATCTGGCTCTCAGTCTCGCCGTCATGGTGCGCGATCCGAAGACCGGTGACGAGCGCTTCGCCCGTGTGAAGGTGCCGACCGTCTTCCCGCGTCTCCTCGCCCTGCCGGGTGGCGAACGCTTCGTGCCGGTCGACGTGATCATCGAAACCCACATCGGTTCGTTGTTCCCCGGAATGGAGATCGCCGACGCCGTCGCCTTTCGCGTCACGCGCAACACCGACCTCACTCTCGAGGACGAGGACGCCGACGATCTTCTGGCGGCCGTCGAGACCGAACTCCGACGCCGCCGATTCGGCCGGGCCGTTCGACTCGAGGTGGAAGAGAACGCCTCACCCGCCGTGGTCGATCTGCTGCTCGACGAACTCGAACTTCACCGCGACGACGTCACCTGGGTTCGCGGCCCCCTCGATCTCACGTGTTTGTGGCAGGTTCACGCTCTCGACCGTCCCGAGCTGAAGGATGATCCGTGGGTTCCGGTCACGGCCGGTCGTCTGGCCGCGGCCGAGAACGACGAACGATCGATCTTCTCGGTGGTGCGCGAACGGGCCCTGCTCGTTCATCACCCCTACGAGAGCTTCGCCAGCTCGGTCGAGGAGTTCTTGTCGCAGGCGGCTGACGACCCGCGAGTGCAGAGCATCAAGATGACTCTGTATCGCACCAGCGGCGACAGCCCGATCGCGCGACATCTCATCCGCGCCGCCGAGCGTGGCGTGCAGGTGGCGGTTCTCGTGGAGTTGAAGGCGCGCTTCGACGAAGCCGTGAACGTCACTTGGGCCAAGGCGTTCGAGCGCGCTGGCGTTCACGTGGTTTATGGGCTGGTGGGTTTGAAGACGCACGCCAAGTGCGCGATGGTCGTTCGCGAGGATGCCGATGGCTTGCGTCGCTACGTTCACCTCGGAACCGGCAACTACAACTCGCGAACCTCGCGTCTGTACGAAGACCTCGGCTACATCACGTGCGAACCCGACATCACGGCTGACGCCGCTCAGCTCTTCAACCACCTCACGGGTTACAGCCGCGACGTGAAGTACCGCCGCCTCGTGGTGGCGCCGGAAGATCTCCGACCCCGTCTGGTCGACCTCATTCGCCGCGAAGGCGAGATGGGGGAGCGAGGCCACATCACGCTCAAGGCCAATTCGGTTGCCGACCCGGGCATCATCGACGAGTTGTACGCGGCCGGTCAGAAGGGTGCTCGGATCGATCTCGTGGTCCGAGGTATCTGCTGTCTGCGGGCCGGTGTGCCCGGCCTCTCGGAGAACATTCGCGTGCGCTCGGTTCTCGGCCGATACCTCGAGCATTCGCGCATCTACCGCTTCGCCAACGGGCAGGGCGAGGGCCAGCCACTGCACCTCATCGGGTCGGCCGACCTCATGGGACGCAACCTCGACCGTCGGGTGGAAGTGTTGACGCCGCTCACCAACCCGCGTCACCAGGAGTGGCTCGACCACACCCTCGACGTTCTGCTCGATCCCG